>JBOFGX010000300.1:0-4704 GCA_051649345.1 Leadbetterella sp.
TATGAATATCAAAAACCTTTTGTCTATGCACAGGGCGGCCCGTTTCATCAAAAACCGATACGATTGCTTTCCCTTCTAATAGACCATTATTGGCCATATTATCGGGTAAAACTACCGGGATTTTAGCTGTACCAGCTGCATCTGTGATACCATCCGTCACTTGATTTTCAAATTTTTGATCACTAGACATTCCAAACGTAAAATCATTGAATCCTTTCGCAGTAAACCTTTTTCTACGGATACTGATGTCCGTTTCAAACTTGCGATCGGCCGCAGGAGGACCAAACAAATTGGTAGCTTTCAATTGCAGCGAAGTATTTACCGAAAGATTCACAGCATCGGGGCCGTCTAGATTTACTTTGATTCTATCGGGCATAAATTCCTCGACAGCGATACTTTTGGATCCTAGCAACACATCGTTGCCACTAAATACATCGATGTTATAAAAACCCGTAAAGGCTGCTCGATCCAATTTTACAGAATGAGCCAACGCACCGTTTGCATTAGTCTTGGAAATGATGGAGTTGAGCTCTCTGCCGTTGGGCTGCTTCACGATAATCTTAATCGGTAAATCAGCAGCCGTTTTCCATTTTTGATCCCTTACAACGGTATTTAAATTAATGGTTTCTCCTGGTCTATATATTTCACGATCCCCATAAATAAATGCATCGTACCCCGACTCATTTTTGATTTTACCACTGATATCAAATTCCGATCGATCCAACTCCGACGTACTCATCATCAAGTAATTGAAGTCAGAATCTGTGGTAGCCGTTACCATAGCAATGGTAGAATTTGTATATTTTTTACTAACATTCTTAAAATACGCAACCCCTTTATCATCGGTCTTAAGGGATGCTATCTCTTGATTGCTATTACTTATAAGTTTAACCGTAACCCCCTTCATCGCTTGGGTCGTCATGATTTCATTGGCATATACAACCACGCTGCTTTGATCGGCTGTTGTTTTTACGATCAGGCCAATATCCGATAATGAAACTATTTTTTGGATAGATCTGTAATATTCATCTTCTGATCGTACGGATATAAAAAAGATACCTTTTTGCGATTTTTGATCGGGAAGCGGCAAGTTCAAAACCGCCACTCCTTGTTTTTTCGGCAGTGTTTCTGTTTCAATTTTCTTAGTAGTTATGGGATCCGAATATAGATTTTCGTCATCCGTAATGTTGTAATATTCGTCCGATTCAGAATCATAATACCGCATATTACTTTTTAGGAAGGGCAAAATATTGTTTTCGTATACCTTCGAAATTTTCACCTCTACTTTGGGAATACTTACGAGATTCACACCGATGTTTCTATTTCCTACAGAGGATAAATACGTGGCTTTATTGTGTGTAAACTCAAGATACGGGCTCAAAAATCCAAAGTATACTTCGCTTACGTAATCTTCATCCATTTTTCCTCCTGCAACACCCGTAATTGTCTTATCAATCTTAAGTTTGTAGACATCTTCTTGGTTGAAATCCCCTTTAATTATAAATCCAGTAGCCTCCGTTTCTATGCTAATTTTTACTTTGGGTTCTAGCGATACGTAGGTTTCCAATTGCTTTTGATCTAGCTGTTGATTGGTCTTGATCTTTATATACCCTTTTAGTTTTTTAAAGGACGTTTCCGACTTCAGTATTTCCAGATTTTCGGCTCCTACATGATCGAAGTCCAATGAAACATCTTTCTTGAATTTCTCTGGATTTCCATCCGAATTCTTTTTGAAGTTTACTTCAATATCATTGCCTTTCGAATCGTTCAAACCCAAAATCAAGGTATGGGGATCATCGGATGGTATCTGTTTGTATTCTAGGGTTTTATTATTTGATGTCACTATCAAATCTTTATGAATATCATGACTGTCGTAACGATGATTGAGTTCTAATACAAGATTTTTCTGCGGACGTTTTTGAGGATCAAGGCTCTGTACTACAAAGTGCTTGTTTACGGCCAAGGATGGGGTATTGAATTTTATTTCTTGATCCGTATCAATATCCAAGGTTCCTTTTTTTCGCTTCAATACGTTCTTATTAATCGATGCCTTGTAAGCGGTTGCAAACTGCATGGGTTTTGAGGGTGAAAAAAGCACCTCGTTTTTACCTATCCATTTGAATTTGCCTTGAATTTTAGGTTCAAAATCTATGTAAGGTGTACTTTCCCAATGGTTGAGATCTGCTTCTGCCATCAAGTTTTCATCAAACTCAAACGTAAGATTTTGGAGTAAATCTACTTCTGTTCCAAACCCCAGATCTTTGATATTGACTACATTGAGGCGATTACACGAAAAAACACCTACTAAAGCTAAAAGCAGAAGAATTTTTTTCATAGAAATTGATTACAATTAAGGATGGATAAACAAAAATATACTACGTAAAATTTGATATAAAATTTGATATTTTAATTAATTAATCCAAAGATTTTATCCAACGTGACCCATTGAAGTTTTTTTTAAAATAAATCTTAGTAATCGTTGACTTGTAAATAATTTATGATATTTGTATTTCCTTAATTTTCATTCATCTAATATACATATCTATGAAATTTCTATTCTTAACAAAAACATTAGTATTATTGGCCATTTGTGGGTTTGCACAAATCAAAACACCTGCATCATCACCAAAAGCTACAGTAGGTCAAAATTTTGGATTGACAGAAGTAAGTGTTGCTTATAGTAGACCCTCAGTAAAAGGAAGAAAGATATTTGGAGAACTTGTCCCTTTCGGAAAAGTATGGCGTACGGGAGCCAATGTGATTACGGTTATTTCCTTTAAAGATGATGTCCTCGTTGGAGGTAAACCTCTCAAAGCAGGAAGTTACGGTCTATACAGTGTACCCAATATGAATAGCATTACACTTATTTTCAACAGTGATGATAAACAATGGGGGGCTTATGATTATAAAACCGAAAAGGACATTTTGAGAGTAGATATTCCTTTTGAAACTGGTAAAACACTTACGGAACAATTAAGTTTTTCCTTTAAAACATTGACAGATACCAAAATCCAAATGAACCTTGAATGGGAATATCGCTCTGCAAAAATAGAAATCGAGCAAACCGGTGTTAATGAAAAAATACTTGCTGATATTAAAACCCAAACCTCACAAAGTAATCCTTCAAATGATGTATTATTTACCTCTGCAGAATATTATTTAAATCAAAATTTGGATCTGAATCAAGCTTTGACTTGGTCTCAGAAGATTATAGAAACCGAAAAAGAGTATTGGACTTATTATTTAGTGGCAGCCATAGCTGGAAAATTGGGAAAATGTGATGTTGCGGTTAACAATGCTAACACATCTTTGGAAATAGCGAAAAAAAGCGGTGATGACTCTTACGTTTTGAGGAATCAAAAAGTTTTAGACTCTTGTGCTGGAAAAAAATAATTGAGTTTCGCTTTGATTCTAATAGTCAAGGATAAACCATGGACTAGACTTCCCATAGGCCTGATGCTACGAACTGTACTTTGCCAGCAAGTGAGACCTTTCCTTCTATATCTGCACCTATATGCAGAATTGACGGTCGGCCCATTTCAAATCCTTGTTCAGACCGTTTTTGGAAGCTCTCGCCAAACAGTTTTTGTACATTTGCGTAGTGTGCAAAAGCTGTATGTGCAGATCCTGTAGCAGGGTCTTCCCAGATGGTATTTTCTTGCAATAGAAACATTCTACTATGCATGTCGTTCTCCTTTTTCTCGGTTTCTAGACAAAAACAGAAAATTCCAACTGTATATCCGTCTGTAGAATTTGATTTGTGTAGTTTATGCTCAAGCAAAAATATCCTCATTTCTTCTGTCGATATTTTCAAGTTTCTTAAAGCCTCCAAACGACGAATACCCACCATTAAGAATGGGTAGCCTGTACTACTAATTTGGTAAGGATACACATCCAAATCTGAGTGCGATAATCCAAGCATTTGAGCCACATCCAATGCTGGAATTTCTCCAGAGATACTTCCATTTTGTAGAGTAAATCCAAACAAACCCGCATTAGAGTTAACTGTTACTGGGCCTATTTTTAGATTAAGCGTAATACTTTGGCTCGAGTTTTTGACAATTTTATGAGCTATTGTAGCAGCTGTACCAATCGTTGGGTGACCCGCAAAGGGCATTTCGTATTCTGTCGTAAAAATACGAACATCATAAGAGTCCCGCCGCTTGGCTGTAATAAAAGTGGTTTCTGCCAAATTGGTCTCCTTGGCTATAGCTTGCATCGTCTCTGTTGCAAGATTTTCAGCATTATCAAAAACAGCCAATTGATTGCCTTCCAATTTGTTTTCTGCAAATACATCTACAAGATAAAATGGTAGAGGATCCATAGTTCTATATTTAGTCCTTGTTTAATTTTCTCTTTACTACCTCATAACCATCCGTATACTCCCAAAAAATCAGACGGTTTTGTGTATAGGATGTACAGATATATTTTTCGCTTAAAGACTGAATTCGATCAATTGCAATTAATTTTTTCTTGGGTTTTTGGTCTTTTACGTACTCTTCAATTTCTTTGTTATTAGCATCAAAACCATGCATAATAATATAATTACCGACTGTTACTTCAATGAATCCTTTATCTGAAGGTCTTGTAAAACTAGTAGTCAGCAGAAATACTAAAGCTACGAGGATACCTTTCGTTTTTTTCATGTAATTAAGGATTTGTATTTTTAGCAATTTCTATATGTGCCAAATGATGTTTCAGATG
>JBOFGX010000301.1:0-7329 GCA_051649345.1 Leadbetterella sp.
CCATGAATTTCAAACGAGTCATGAACCTCTGGCTTACAGAGGCAATATTCCGTTGGAAACTCATTCTGGATTTTGTCCTAAATGTTTATTCAAAATCTATTGCCCAAATTTATCCGACTTTTTGAGGGACGACTATTTATTCTTTAAATGGCCAAAGATCATTCTTCGTTCTTTCATTATATACTTCTATGTAATAAGTTTACTTCCCTTTTCAGATAAATAGTATAAAACTGTTGCCATTTTTGATAAACCGACTAATCTTCTAAAACAAATATATTTTTTTCTTAACTGAAGTTTTTTTTTAAATGCTCAAATTTCGCAAATCTTGTACCTCTAACATGGAATATTCACATACCCATTTTGTATTCATTACCAAATACGTATTACATTATAATTCCGAGCCTTTTTGTAAGAGGTTATACATATACTTTGTATCTTCAATCAGTAAAGTATACGTTGAGGTTTCGTTTGGATTTTCATTTTAGTAAATAATTGCTAAAAAAGCCGCCAACTATTCATTCCTAGTTTTTCTTTATTAACTGATGCCTTTTCTCGTCATTTTATTTAATCAATATACCTAACTATATAGATATAAATGACTATTAAAAATTTCTTTAAGCTTCTTGATGTATCCTGGCTAATTTAACTTGTCAGCTAGCAAAAGTGAGCTCTTTACTAGAATTTTTAATCTATTCTCAAAAGTATTTCAATTCTTCAAAACTATTGTTTTTTAATCTTACGAAAAATTTATTTATTAGCGATTACTCCATTTAAAGGAGCAAAAACAAGAATTTAACTTCACTATACACACTAAACGTTTATAATAAGAACTAAACAAGCACGAACGGTAGTTAAGGCTAAATTCTAACGGAAAGGCATAAAAACTATGTAATCAATAGCATTATATATTTTAAACTTGGATTATCGTGTTTATTGACAAGTGATTGAGTAAATCGATCAAGACCTAAAGCCTATATCATTATAAAAATCGCCCCTAGAATAGCTGACTAACAAGCATATACATATTCAAAGCGATAATAACAAGGCTAATTGCCCAAACGCAGATTTTTAGTCCCAAAGAATTAACAAACTCGCCCATTTTGCTGCGATCTGAAGTAAAAATCACCAAAGGCAATACTGCAAAGCTGAGTTGAAGCGATAAAATCACTTGGCTTAAAACGAGGAGTTTCCCTGTGGCACTTTCACCAGCATACCAGCAAACAAAAAACGCAGGGACAATAGCTATCAATCGGGTAAGAAGCCTACGTATCCACGGTTTAAGTCGAATATTCAGAAAACCTTCCATGACTATTTGTCCAGAAAGTGTACCTGTAAGCGAAGCATTTTGTCCAGAGGCTAATAGGGCTACCGCAAACAAGATACCCGCATATTTTACGCCTAAAACGGGATCTAGAAGCTTGTAGGCATCATGAATGTCCGCTACTTGCTGGTGACCATTGGAATGAAAGGCTGCGGCCGAAAGAATCAAAATGGCAGCATTCACAAAAAAAGCCATGCTTAGAGAAAGGGTAGAGTCTATTGTGCCTAACCAAATAGCCTCTTTGATGCCTTCCTTGTCTTTTTTGAAATTTCGGGTCTGAATAATACTCGAATGCAAATACAAATTATGAGGCATGACTGTAGCACCCAAAATGCCTATGGCAATCAATAATTTATTGCTATCCAAGATGATTTCTTGCGTAGGAATCAGTCCATTGGCTATGCTCTTTAGGTCAGGATTGGAAACAACCAATTCATATCCAAAGCAAAGGATGATCGTCAAGGTGAGTGTTGCAACGATAATTTCTAGATAACGAAAGCTCTTTTTTTGTAAAAACAAGATAAGCATGACATCAATGGCTGTTATCAAAATCCCCCAAAGCAAAGGGATGTTGAAAAGTAACTTTAAAGCGATAGCAGAACCAATAACCTCGGCCAAATCTGTAGCAGCAATAGCGATTTCGGCTAATATCCAAAGAAAAATAGAGGTAGCTTTTCCATAAGATGCTTTACAGGCTTGGGCAAGGTCTTTGCCCGTTGCCACGCCCAATTTTAAGGCCAAATGCTGAAGTATAATCGCAAAAATACTGGATACAAGAATGACAGAAAGTAGAGTATAGCCAAACTGTGAACCTCCTGCTATATCAGTAGCCCAGTTCCCGGGATCCATATAACCAACAGCCACTAAAAATCCGGGACCTATATAGGCTCGAAACCTCCACCAAAAACTCCCTGAACTATGCGTAGGTATACTCCCATTTACTTCAGGAAGAGATAGGGTCTCAATTTTATTTTTCCAAGTCATTACACCTAATAATTATGCAAATTTAATTTTTAAAATAGGTATTACAAAAATAAATTTTTAGACTAGTCTAAAAATTAAATTATTTGTTTATATTTGCTTATATTCTATAGCTCTTTTATGCCATCATTTACGGAAGAAAATTACCTAAAGGCCATCTTTCATCTTTCTGGAAAGTCCAAAGGACAGCCTGTCTACACCAACGCTATATCGGAACATATCGAAAATTCGGCTGCATCTGTGACGGATATGTTGAAAAAACTAGCAGACAAGCACTACATAGACTATATCAAGTACAAAGGTGTTCAGCTAACAGAATCAGGCAAAAAAGTGGCTATAGATACTATTAGAAGGCATAGAATCTGGGAAGTTTTCTTGGTAGATAGTTTGGGGTTCAAATGGGACGAAATCCACGAGATTGCTGAGCTACTTGAGCATATTCAATCTCAAGAACTAATCAATAAACTAGATGAGTTCTTGGGCTTTCCGCAATTTGACCCACACGGAGATCCTATTCCCAATCGAGAAGGTATAATACCCATTCAAGAAACTATACCTCTTTCTCAAGGGGTGATTGGTAATTCCTATAGACTCTTGAATGTAAGCGAAGATTCTTCCCTGTTCTTGCAGCATCTCAATCAGTTGCAAATAACCATCGGTTGTATATTAGAAGTATTGGAAATACATGCATACGACGGTTCAATGCTTATAAAATTAAATAAAAACCAAACCGTATTTGCAAGCAGCCCTACTGCTCAACAGCTGATGGTTTGTGGAGTATAGTATTCTCTTAAAAAATAAAATTGTGAATAAAGATTTCATTTTCGAGGTAGCTTGTTTTGACTTAGAATCAGCTAAAGCGGCCATACATACTGGTGCTAATAGAATCGAATTATGCATTGATTACACAAAAGGGGGCCTTACCCCACCTGAAGAGTGGCTATATAAATTGAAAACACTTTCTGATCTACCTATCTATGTAATGCTTAGATCAAAATCTACTTACTTTCAAACAAATGAGGATTTTACAGAAATAAAAAAGTTTTTGATTAAATCCAATATTCTGACTTTGGCCGATGGCTTTGTCTGGGGGGCAATTACCACCGACCGTACGATTGATACAGAATCCTTGGATCGGTTACTCGACCTAACAGGCAATATTCCCTTGACTTTCCACAGGGCAATAGACCATACTAGAGATATACATGAAGCTCTGGATTGCCTTTTGAGTACGCCAGTAAAATCGATTCTAACTTCTGGATTTGCAAAAGATTTAAATTCAGGTATTAGAAACTTTAGTACAATATTAGCAAACGCATCCAATAAGCTCGAAGTGATTGCTGGAGGTCAGCTCGATGAATTCAACGCTCCCATTCTGTATGAATTGGGTGTGCGTAGTTTCCATACGGCAGCAATTCATTACACAAATGAATCGCTCAGTCCTACTTTCTCATCCCAGAGATTCGAAGCCATACGTTCTAGTATTTTGAAGTAAATTAAGATTATTTTTACTTGTATCTTCGAACTATCATTCTTTTGTGATGACAATAAAGTAAAAAAGCCCAATCATCCCGTTTAAGGGTTTAAAGATTCTCTCTATAAAATCAAATAGTTGAAAACTTTTTTCGGGAACTAAGGATTTTTTTGATAATCCTCCGCTCAAAATATAGTTGAATGGAGAATGCGGATACATTTGTTCAATTCTAAATTTTGGAAATTGACTTTGGAAGACATGCTTATCGCGTTTCAAATAAATGAACGGAAGTGCTTGATTACTATTAGACAAAGGATTACCCGGGGCTATCTCTCTATCACCTTTTTCGTCAAAAGGTTCATGATGGAAATTCTTATAGATAAACCTACCTAACATAGTATTCGCAGGCTCTATCATGATAATCTTCCCGCCTGATTTTAACGTCCTGTAAGCTTCTTCCAAAAACAAATTGGGATTGGGAATATGATGAAAAACATTAATCATAGAAATACTATCCAGCTCGTTTTCTTGAAAGGGAAGAGATTGAGCATCTATTTCCATATCTATATACGGAAGAGCAAGAATATCACTAGTAATAATATTGGGATTCAAATCCTTAAAAAAACCTGCCCCTGACCCTATTTCAAGATTATTGCCTGAAATATTCAAGCCAATAGAGCTCAAAATCATACCGTACCACTTAGTATATATAGCTTTCAGGAAAGGTTTTCCTAAAATAATATCTCTATGAAAAATAGTAGCTTTGGGATCGTCTAAAGGATAAGGATTAATTATTTTCATTCTTTGTTATCTACTATCTTTTTTCACTATCGTTCTTTTCAAAATATACACCTTTTACTAAAAAAAGCATATAAAGACTATCTTACATCAAAATATGATTTTCTGGCACAACCCTATCGGGTATTACATCATGCCCTATAACTTCAAGCATATCTATCTGTATGTTTCTACAAATAGCAGTCATGGGTATATCATTCACCCCATTCTCGAAAGGGTTCTCAGATGTATCGCCGATGATTTCCATTGCATTAAAAATCCAAGAAATCAACATATAAACGGGTAGTGTTAGCCATATATGTGAAGGAGAAATTTTCGCAAATTCGTTTAGCAAACCGAAGGGCAAAAAAGCGATAAAAATCCAAACGAATACCTTACTAAAAAACGCATATTGCCTTGGAAAAGGAAACGTTTTTATTCGCTCACATCCCCCTTGTTGGTTGTACAACTCGGCCAATTGCTTACTAATCTCAATTTGCTTCAGCTCGCTAATTTGACCCAATCGAAACAGCTCGCTCATTCTAGAACTTTGTGTTGCTAATATCTGGGTTGCAATATTGGCTTTACCTTTATAGCCCTCTAATTCTTGTTTGTCCACAAAGTCATTAAGCTCTTCAAATAGACCGCCTTGAGAAAAATGCGTAATTGATCTTACAATGGCTATAGATGATTTATCGGATTTATCCCAAACTCTTTTACTGCGTAATTGAATCCGAATCGCATTTATATATGCCACATTTCGCATGACTAGTTCATAATGTATTTTATGATCCACATTCACGAAATCTTTTATATAGATCGCTAGAGTCCTACTTACATTCGTGATATTTCCCCAAATTCGGCGTGCCTCCCACAATCTTTCATAAGAGCTATTGTTTTTAAAACCTACATAAAATGATACAGCAGTACCAATTAGGCTTATAGGAAAAAACGGTATAGATACTATTTTGCACTCCAACCAATCATACAACCCTATGACTAATAAACCGTATAAGAACGAAAAAATCCAATTGCTCCAGGCGTAGCGAGCAATAAGCTTAAAAGGAATAACTCTATTTAAATACACAAACTAAAAGATTTAAAAGCAAGTTAGTTCAAAATGTTTATATCAAAAAAACTATATTCAATCTAGGAAAACATTCATAACCAAACTTAGTATACAAAAGAACATACCCAAAAAATTAAGCTACTTTCTTAGATCCAAACTTCCCCAAAACAAGCAACCCTCCAAACGTAATTAAGCCATTGATAATTAGGTTTTCATTCAAAAATCGATAGGATGTATTATTTTCTATATAGCTTACAAGCAAATATGTAAATATGGGTGCTCCTATGCAAACTATAGGTGCTAGTACATCGTATGTCCCCAATCTTTTCCCTATCAAAAGTCCATACATAAACAAGCCCAATAAGGGACCGTATGTATAGCTCGCTATCTTGAATATGGCCGTAACTACATCTGCACTATTTAGTCTTGCAAAGATGATTATCACTACATAAAACAATAAACTAAATCCAATATGTACCCAGAACTTAATCTTGGATCTAGCTTCCTCTGGCTTATTATTTACATTCATGAAATCTATACAAAAGGAAGTCGTCAAGGCCGTCAATGCAGAATCTGAACTGGCATAAGTAGCCGCCGTAATGCCAATCAAAAACGAAATCGCCACCATAAGTTCAAGTGTGCCTGCTCCAGGTGCACCAAA
Organism: Leadbetterella sp.; assembly: GCA_051649345.1. Lineage (GTDB taxonomy): Bacteria > Bacteroidota > Bacteroidia > Cytophagales > Spirosomataceae > Leadbetterella. Next base: position 6,284 of record JBOFGX010000301.1, read on the forward strand.
GTGCTGTAATGCAATGAGCGGATATAACTCATCTGTTTTAGCTGGAATCTCAATTCCTTTCTGAGTGGCATAAAAATATAGCAACACGCCAAGGCTCAAGAACATGAGATTTACGATAACCAATACAATCGTAAACCAAAACATATTTTTTTGAGCTTCTCCAATATTCTTACAAGTCAGGTTTTTTTGCATAAGGTCTTGATCTAGACCCGTCATAACGGTAGCAATTAAGGCTCCAGAAAGAAACTGTTTCCAAAAACTACGAGTATCCCCAATACCCGAATCAAAAAAGAATATTTTACCGTACTCAGAGGAAAAAACTGAGCTCAAAAGGCCTTTATCCAAGGTAATCTCCTTGGAAATTAACCAAATTGTAAGACCTACAGCTAAAATCAAAAAGGTAGTTTGAAGCGTATCTGTAATGATAATTGTTTTGACTCCGCCTTTAAATGTGTACAGCCATATCAAACCAATCGTAATTAATACGGATATTTCAAAAGGAATGCCTAAAGGATCGTAAATGGCAATTTGTAAAACTTTGGCTGCTATATATAAGCGTACGGCTGACCCTAAAGTTCTTGAAAGTAAAAAGAAAGCTGAGCCCGTTTTGTAGGACCAAAAACCCAATTTCTCTTCCAAATAGGTATAGATCGAAACTAAATTGAGTCTATAATACAAAGGCATCAAGATCATGCCTATAAAAACATAGCCTACCAAGTATCCCAAAACCATCTGAAAGTAGGAAAATGCTTTTACTCCCTCTAAACCTTTTAGCGTCCCTCCCACTGCTCCAGGCACTGAAATAAACGTAACTCCAGAAAGTGATGTACCAATCATTGCAAACGCCACCAAATACCATGGAGACTGCTTGTTTGCCATGAAAAAGGTTTGTGTATCTGCTCCTTTGGAGGTTCTAAACGAGATAATGATCAATACTAAAAAATATATCGATAGTATACTTACGGCTATGATAGGGGTCATAGGTTTTTCTTTGCTGTTAAATTCGAACCCAAAAGTCCTTATTTTTTTTTATTATCCCTAAAAAT
>JBOFGX010000302.1:0-2940 GCA_051649345.1 Leadbetterella sp.
ACCGTTTGGGAACGATAGAGAAAGGGAAAGACGCAGATTTGGTTGTTTGGAATGCCAACCCTCTTTCTATCTATGCTACCCCAGAGAAAACAATCATAGACGGTGCTCTATATTTTGATAAGGACAAGGAGGAGTCGAATAGGAAGGCATTCTCTCTTGAAAAAAATGCTCTTGTTCAAAAGCTCATTCAAGAAAAATCAAGTGGTGCTCCCGTTTCGAAACCAAATACGAAAAGTAAACCTTCTCATGTCCATTGTGATTCTGTTTTAGAATTTGATGGAAAGTCAGTGGAAGAATTTGAAAATTTCATAAATAATAGTAAATAATATTAAAATACGAAATAAATGAGACATTTATATATAGCATTTAGCATTTTTTTAAGCACACCATTATGGGCTCAAAACCCGGCTCCGACAAATACAAATACTGGAACTATCGTTTTCACCAATGCGGATATTCACGTTGGTAATGGTACAGTATATTCTAAAGGTACTATAGTTGTTCAAGCAAAAAAGATTATTGCTATAGGGAACAATGTAGCAACAAGTAACTATCCTAATTCCAAAACTATAGATGTAGCAGGAAAGTCCATCTATCCAGGTATTATTTCACCCAATAATATTTTGGGTTTACTAGAAATAGAATCTTCAAGGCCAACTTCGGATTTCAGTGAAATAGGAATGTTTAATCCCAATGTACGTTCATTCACCTCCTTTAATACGGATTCGGAAATTATTCCTACTGTACGTTGCAATGGAGTTTTGATTAGTCAAGCCACACCGATTGGTGGTATTATTAGTGGTAGATCTTCTATTTTCAATTTGGATGGTTGGAATTACGAAGATGCTGTTCTTAAAAAAGACGATGGGCTTTGGATTACGTGGCCTTCAAAAACGACAAATAACTTTGATTTTAACTCTTTTCGAAGAGAAAAAAAGAAAAATGAGAATTATGCAAGTCAAGTCCAAGAACTTTATGCTTATTTCTCAATGGCTCAGACGGAACGAAATAATACATCGGTATCTAAGCAAAATCTAAAATATGCCGCAATTGAATCTTGCTATAGAACTGATACTAGGTTATATATTGTATTTGAAGGAGACAAAGAGGCATTAGATGCATTAGAATTTATTCAAAAATATGCAATTAAGTTCCCCGTTTTAGTAGGTGCCCCTGGGTCTGATTTAGTAATCAATGCGATCAAGACTAATAACATACCCGTATTAATACCTACTACGCATCGTTTACCCGAAAGAGACGATCAAGATATTTGGGATGCGTACAAGTTACCTGCTCGTCTTTTTTCTAAAGGATTACTTGTAGGAATGTTTTATAACGAAAGTCATTGGCGTACTCGAAATTTACCATTTTCAGCCGGAAATGCCGCTGGTCATGGCCTGACGAAAGCTCAAGCTCTGCAAATGGTCACTTTAAATAATGCTAAAATATTAGGTATTGATTCTCAAGTAGGCTCTTTGGAGGTAGGAAAATTGGCTACTTTTGTTATTTCTCAAGGAGATTTATTGGATATGGCTAATTCTAAAGTAGAAAAAGCCTATATAAATGGTGCTGAGGTTAACTTAGACGACAAACAAAAGAGACTAGCCAAGAAGTACGAAGATAAATACAACCTAAAGTAAACTCTATGCGGATTGGTATAGTTGGATTAGGCGATATGGGTAAGTTGTTTGCTATTGCCTGGGCTAATCAGGGACATCATGTTTCTGGGGTAGATACTCCAAAAAATTTCAGTAATATTCAGAGCTTATTAGAGCCATACTCTATATCAGTCTACCATAAAGTAGAGGAAATTCTCCCAAACATCGATTTTTTATTGATATGTGTCGAAACGTCAAAAATTTCAGAGCTTGTAAAATCTCTGAGTTCAAAAATAAAAAAGCCTCTTATAATTTCAGCTCAAACATCAGTAAAAGCTCCTGAAGCAGAGGCCTTTGATCAGTATCTCCCAGTTTTTGTGGAAGTAGTAGGTTCACATGCATTATTTGGTCCACAAGTAAGTTTGAGCGGTCAAAATGTAGCTTTGTTTAACCATAGAGCTTCTGAATCTAGTTTTGATATGGTTTCAAAATTGTATAAAGATTTAGGATGCAATATAGTTGTCTTAAAATCCGCCAAAGAACACGATAAACTAATGGCAGATGTACAAGTAGTTACACATATTGGATTTGAAAGCTTAGGCACTGCCTTTATGCATAGAAAGTCATTTCCATGGGAAACTGAGAATCATGTTCGAGGCATCGATAATATCAAAATACTATTGACCATGCGGATATATTCGTATAAACCTCACGTTTATGCAGGGCTCGCATTTTATAATCCATATGCTGCTGCGGATGTTCGGGGATTTGCCAAAGCTGAAACTGAGCTTTTTGGATATATGATTTCCGAAAATAAGCAGAAACTAGAGACACGAGTAAGAAAAGCCATTGATAAAATATTTGATGGATTTTCATCAACACCTTTGGTTTCTAATGATATTTTGGATGAATTCTCATTAAACCCTGAAAAAGAGCATAAACCTAATTCCCATCTTAATTCCCATCTTAGTCTTTTAAGTATGCTATGTACATGGGCTGATTTAGATTCTAAACCATATGATAATTTGATTTGCCAAACACCTCCCTTTCGTCTTAGAGTAGGCTTGGTAGAATATTTATGTAGAAACGAGGATTTACTTAACGAAAGTATAAATACGGCAGTTTACGATAAATCTATCCGAAAAGACGATTTAGCCTACCATACAGCTGTACATGAATGGGCCAATATATTAGAAGTAGGTGATGAAAATATTTATATAAAACATTTTAATCAAACTAAAAAGTTTCTTCAACCACGACTAGAGGAAGGCCTAAAATTAAGTAATGAGTTGATTTCTAAATTGTATTAGATAAATGTATTGAATTGATTACAATTAGATTC
>JBOFGX010000303.1:0-6913 GCA_051649345.1 Leadbetterella sp.
ATCCTGCTTTTCAATTTATAAAAGATGTAGGAGTGGATTGGGATTGGACAAAAATAATAGATGCTAAAGTAGCAGGTCATGTTGTTACTGCCAGAAAGGAAAAAGGTAAGGAAGCTTGGTTTGTAGGTGGTATTGCTGGGGATAGTACCTATTTGGCTCAAGTGGACTTTAGTTTTCTGCCCAAAGGTAAAAAGTATACTGCCATAATATACAAAGATGCTGACGACGCAGATTATCTGAAAACTCCCGAAAAATGTTCTATTTCTAAAGTTTTGGTAGAGTCGGGTAGTAGTTTACCTATAGAAATGAAGCAAGGTGGAGGATTTGCGATCAGTATTAAATAAAAAAAGGAACGGGTATTTTCCGCTCCTTTCTTTATCGAACAAGTATGCTTATTAATTCTTGTATAAAACGCTCTTGACAGCCTTTATAACTCTTTCTTTGTTTGGTAATGTTGCTTCAATCAATGTAGGAGCATAGTGCAACGGAATATCCATATTGTTAACACGAATAATAGGTGCATCCAAGTGATCAAACGCAAATCTCTGCAAATGGTAGGTGATTTCTGAAGAAATGGCAGCCAAAGGCCATGCTTCTTCTACCACTACACAACGATTCGTTTTCTTTACAGATGCTACAATTGTGGCATAATCAATTGGTCTTACCGTTCTAAGGTCTATTAATTCTACAGAAATACCTTCCGCCTCCAAAGCTTCGATTGCAGGTAGTACTACACGCGGTATCATTTTGCCAAATGAAACAAGTGTAACTTGCGTACCTTCTTTTACAATATGAGCTTGACCCAAAGGCAATATATATTCACCATCTGGAATCATACCTTTATCGCCATACATTTGTTCAGACTCCATGAAGATTACAGGATCATTGTCTCTGATGGCTGACTTTAACAATCCTTTGCAATCATAAGGATTTGAAGGGACTACTACTTTTAATCCAGGAGTATTTGCAAACCAATTTTCAAAATTCTGAGAGTGTTGTGCCCCTAACTGACCTGCATTTCCAGTAGGTCCGCGAAATACAATCGGGCATGTATATTGCCCCGCCGACATCGCCATCACCTTAGCGGCACTATTAATGATTTGGTCGATTGCCACGAGAGAAAAGTTGAACGTCATAAACTCAATTATGGGTCGGCACCCATTCATAGCGGCACCAACACCAATTCCAGCGAAACCTAGTTCGGCTATTGGCGTGTCAATGACTCTTTTGGCTCCAAATTCCTCCAACATACCTTGGCTTGCTTTGTAAGCACCATTGTATTCGGCAACTTCTTCGCCCATAAGAAATATGGTTTCATCTTTACGCATTTCCTCAGACATAGCCTCTTTTACAGCGTCTCTGAACTGAATCTCTCTCATCGCAGATAATCGGGTTTAAATTTTAATTTATAGAATCGCAAAAATAACATTCAAGGGGCAATATCTAAAATTTAGTTTAGGCTATTTAGTATATATGATTGGTAAATCAATTAGATATATGAAAGAAAAGCATTGTTTAATCCTAATGCGAGTTTCAATACTTGAAGTGTTCAAGTAGATTTTAAGATCAAATTTTACTTTGTTTATTAAATAATCAAGTACTTTCCATCACGAAAACAATTAATATGGTGATTTACATAAAAACTGTACAATGTTGAAATATTGTGTAATATATGGAATCAATTCTTGAACAAAACAAATAAATCGTATTCTTAATTGCAGTTTAGGGTAAATACACAAAAATGTTATTCTTTGTATGTACTTGATTATAAGACATTTTATTCTTTTTTTTTATTTTTTATCAAAAAAAACGCAAAAAAATTTGTTTAATGTATATACATGAATTAATTTTGAATTATAATCAGTAAGCGAATAACGATCTAAGATCGAAAAAATATTAAAGATTAAAAGTTGTGTGGATTTAGTAGCGGGAAAGGCTGGTGTATATTTACGCCAGTCTTTTTTTGTTAAATATTCCTGTAGACAGTTCAAAGGGATCATTGTCCTCTTGAGCCATCATTCGCTTAATCCTTGAATTCTTGAAAACAAAAAAACTGCCCTCTTAAGAGCAGTTTTTGTACCCAGAGCCGGAGTCGAACCGGCACGAGTGTAACCTCATTGGTGTTTGAGACCAACGCGTCTACCAATTCCGCCATCTGGGCATGGACTTGCTTTCGCGACTGCAAAAGTAGTACATCAGATTTTGCTGACCAAACAATTTGCATAAAAAATAAATCTTTTTAATTCGTATAATTTTCTTCTTTGCGAATTCAAGAATTTGCAATATTATTACTCAAGTTGGTGTTAATATCTGTAGCTATATTCACCTAAAATCTCTTTATTTGTGTTTTTATTAAAAGTCGTAAATTGATGAAATCTAGAATGTCCGTATTCATATTAATGCTGCTGGTAAGTGTAAAATTACGAGCCAATCAGATTTTTATACCTATGGATGAAACACAAAAGAATCATCTGAAATCGTATGGTTTGGCTTTTTGGGTTTTGAAAAACTACGATACAGAGATAGATTGGTTGCTAAATTATAAAGGAGGGAGTTTTATGATACCTGCCACCCAAAGCTTTATAAATGAGGCCGTCATTCGGGGGATTTCGTTTACGGTTATTTCAGATTCGGAAGGTGCTGATATAATTTCTCTAGTGAAGCACCCTGATGCGAACATGGACGATATTAAGCTTCAAAAAGCACCCAAAATAGCTGTGTATTCGCCTAAATCTTCACAACCTTGGGATGACGCTGTTACCTTAGCACTTACTTACGCAGAAATATCGTTTGATAAAGTCTATGATGAAGAAGTAATGAATGGTAAACTTCCAGAATACGATTGGCTTCACTTACATCATGAAGATTTTACAGGGCAACAAGGTAAATTTATTCGTTTGAAAAACACAGAATGGTATCAAGAGCAAGCAAGAGAGATAGATCAAATTGCACAAAAATTTGGTTTTCAAAAGGGCTCACAATTAAAGGGTGCAGTAGCCAAGAAAATCTCCGAGTTTGTTTTAGGTGGGGGATATATATTTGCTATGTGCAACGCAACGGATACGTTTGAAATTGCTATGGCTGCTCAGGGGTTGGATATTGTTGAGTCCGTTTATGATGGAGATGGAGCAGATCCTAGTGCAAGTTCAAAACTTAGATTCGAAAATACGTTTGCTTTCAAGGACTTTAGCCTAGTTATGGATCCATATGAAGGCGAATTTTCTAGTATCGATAATCAGCCACAAGAAAGAGGACTTACAGAAGGAAATGATTTTTTCAATTTGTTTGAGTTTTCTGCAAAATACGATCCTGTTCCTACCATGCTTACTCAAAACCATGCTAATGTCATAAAGGGTTTTATGGGGCAAACTACAGGCTATAAGAAGCAATACATTAAATCGGAAGTTATCGTAATGGCCGAAAATAGGTCTCTTAATGAAGCCAAATACATACACGGAACTGCGGGCAAGGGCTTTTGGACCTACTATGGTGGTCATGATCCTGAGGATTACCAGCATTTAGTTAATGAGGAGCCTACTGACATGAATCTACACCCCAATTCAGCGGGTTATCGACTTATTCTTAATAATGTGTTGTTTCCAGCCGCAAAAAAGAAAAAGCTTAAAACCTAAAGAAATAAACTAGTGGGAATCCGAGTGTCCTAGTGATTTTTCGGGAGCAATTTTTTCTCTGACTATTTGTTTAAGAATCTTAGGCTCAGGGAATCCACCGTTTGTTTTTCTGTCAAATATCTCTTTATCATTGAGCAGTACAGCAAACTTCCCTGCTGTCTCACTTTTTTTTAAAGTAATGGCTTCTAGTTCATTCTCAAATGTTACCATTAGCTCTTGTGCAAGCCAAGCACTACGCATAAGCCAGTTGCATTTGGGACAAAATTCGATCGTCAAATTATACGTATTCATAGTCTCGATTGTTTATTTCCAACCTTGTGCAATAATTTTCGTTTTTTCTCCAGAATTTAGAACAAGCCAATTGTCTACGTTTTTTGTTACATAGCCAATCTGACTTACGTCTGAGATATTTTTTATTTTTTCAAAGTCACTTTGTTTTATCGTAAACAACAATTCATAGTCATCCCCGCCATGCATAATGCACGTAATAGGATTGAGGTTGAATTCAGCACTGGTTTCCAATGTAACATTTTCGATAGGCACATTCTCAAAAAAAACGTTGAATCCCAATCCATTTGATTTCGAAAGCTGTAAGATTTCTGAAGATAGACCATCAGATACATCAATCATAGAAGTAGGGAGAATCCCTTTCTCTTTTAGTTCATAAATGATATCCATCCTAGCAGTAGGCTTAAGCTGTTTACCGACTACGTGCGATTTTTCATCTAGTTTGGGTTGCATATTGGGGTTCCCTAAAAATTCCTGCTTTTCTCGCTCAAGAACTTGTAAACCAAGATAAGCGGCACCCAAATCTCCTGTAACACAAATTATGTCATTTTCCGAAGCCCCTTTTCTATAGACAATTTCGTTTTTATTTACGGATCCTATAGAAGTGATAGATAAAATGAGTCCCGCCCGACTGCTGCTTGTATCTCCACCGACTAAATCAACTTTGTAATCGTCGCATGCAATTTTAATTCCTTCATAAATCTCGTCTATATCTGCAAGCCCAAAACGATTACTTATAGCAATATTGACTAAAATTTGCTTAGGTATTCCGTTCATAGCTGCAATATTGGATATAGCAATACTGACAAGTTTATGACCCAAATGCTTAAGTGGAAAATAATGCAGATCAAAGTGAACCCCCTCCAAAAAAGAATTCGACGAAATCAATTGATAAGAATCGCCAATATCTATTACGGCACAGTCATCTTGAATCGCCGAAATTGTCTCCAAATGATTGGGAGCAAATTTGTTTTTTATTCTTTCAATAATACCAAATTCTCCGACTGACTCAATAGTTTCCATTTATACGTTTGTATTAGCATTAAACTACAAAACTACCGCTTTTCACCATTCTTTCTTAATAGAAAATGAGAATTGTATCAAAAAAAAAGACCACCTTAAGTGGTCTTTAATATGAAAAAGTGGCAATGTTATCTAGATTTTAGAACATATGTGTTCTTAGAGTTTCCCGTTTTAGGGCTATTTTGAGTAGCTACCAGAGTTAGTACGTTCGACGCATCAATAGTAGCTGTAAAATCAATCTTACCACCTGTGCCCGTTGGTTCTGGTGTAAGACCTGTTAAAGATACAGTACTTCCTGCGACAGAATACTTACCTGTAAATGAATTACCGTCAAACTCAGTCAAAGTCACGTTAGGAGGACTAGATAAATCTAATTTATATTTTGAATAATCAGTTGTATTTCCAGCAGCCCCTGCTTTATACACTTGTGTACTTCCATATTGAACAACATCCGCACCCCAAACTAATTTTAGCTTGTCACTAAGTGTTTTTTCAGGATCAGCACTAGTGGAAGTTTTACCACAAGAAAATACTATTGTCGTTACAACTAGCAGTAAACCTACTATTCTTTTTGAAATCATCATTTTTTTGAAATTTTAATAAGGTAACGCTAAAATACTGAATTTATTTGCAATGGGCAAAACTACACCCATTTTTTTTAGGAAAAAGCGTTTTGTACAGTATAATTATCTTATAAGAATCAGCTTTAACTCTGAATATTAAATTTTTGGATTGTATTTTTACAAAATGAAAAAAATCTCAAAATCGAGTCTTTCCCTTAGAAATGGTGTAGATAAAGAAGATATATGGGTAGCATACAAAGGTGTTGTTTATGATGTGACCAGCTCTAGACTTTGGAAAAAAGGTATGCATTATGAACATTTGGCAGGGCAAGATCTCACGGAAGAGCTTAAGGATGCCCCTCATACGGAATCAGTTTTTGAAAAATTTCCAGTAGTCGGCAATTTAGATTGAATTTTACTTATTATTATAATGAATAAACTTGTAAATACCTTACTATTATTTGGTTCACTAGGATTTTTGCTCATTTGGGTGGATAGATTTCTGTATAAGAATTATGGATTTGGAGATTCGTACTTTTTCTTAATGTTTTCATTAGGAGGCTTTTTATATTACTTATATAGAAGGGGTTTGCAAATAAATAGCAAGTCTACACCGAAAGAAACCTCAGAAAAGAATAAAAAGAATAAAGGGAAGGCATAGTAGTAGGTCAAGGATTAAATTGAAATAATTTGAGATTTTTGATGACAAGATGACCATAAAACTAGTGCTAACTGCTGCAATAAGTAATCCTATGGGGTACATTTTCAATTCCTCTATGCTATTACTGAAAAAAAACAACACACAAAAAATAATTATGGAGCTCAATACATTAATGGCTCTTCGTCCTTTTGAAAGGGACAAATGATAATAAATATTTTGATTTGTATCAAACCTTTCTTTTTCTATCCACGACTTAGTCAGTGCATGTTCTAAGATTAGGATAAAAAAAACGAGTGAAAGTATCCAGGTTGACGAGTTAATGCTTGATTTTGCAATAATTGGAAGTCCTACTACGCTTAGACTAAAAATTAAAGGCAAGCATATTTCTTTTAGGAAGAATAATCTTTTGGATCTAAATACAAATAGTCCATAAACCCCCATTAAAGAGGCAATTATTAAGCCTAAAATCAATGTTTCTTTGTCTAAAAAGAAAACACCAAACGTTCCAATGAGTATCAAACATAAACAAATTATGGATAAATTGAACTGATGTATATCTATGAATTTATGTCTTTCGTTTAAAGCCGTACTTCTTACATTGTCTAAAATGCCGTCAAGCGTATAAATTACAAAAACAGCTATCCCAAGCAACCCTATAGCTAAGTAATTAGGGGTATCACCTTGCAGGCAATAAAAACAATAGCAATTACCACAAGCCATTAGGATAGGTAAAATACTAAGATTTT
>JBOFGX010000304.1:0-8832 GCA_051649345.1 Leadbetterella sp.
TACATTGAAAACGGAGTAGCATATTATATACAACAACAAGAAGAAAAGCAATTGAAATTTTTAATAAAAAAAGCAAACGAACTAAATTTTCAACTTGTTGAAAAATAGACGATTACAAATTACGTCAATGGTAGCACAATGAGCACAAACTTTGGTTTGTTTAAAATTGCAACCGAAGGTCTCGAGAACAAAAACAAATCACCAATACATAAAAAATGCCCATCTACAAGACGGGCACTCAATAAAAATATGTTTTTCGATTTTACTTCAACGTAGCCAAAGCAGCCTTAATTCTAGATACCGCCTCTTTCAAATTTTCATCAGAAGCCGCCGTAGAAATTCGAATACAATTAGGTGCTCCAAAGCCACTTCCTGCAACAGTAGCTACGTGAGCAGTTTCTAGCAACCAAATAGAAAGATCGTCTGAATTGTTTATCGTAGTTTTACCATCCGACTTACCAAAATAATGGCTTACTTCTGGAAACGCATAAAATGCTCCTTCAGGAACATTGACTTTCAAGCCTGGGATTTCTTTTAGCAATCCTACCACGAGGTCTCTTCTAAGCAGGTAGGCTCTTTTCATCGTTTCAGGAGCCGTCATATCGTTCCAAGCTACCAAAGAGGCCCTTTGTGCAATGTGGTTAGTACCTGATGTAACCTGACCTTGTAATTTATCGATACCATCCACAATCCATTTTGCAGCTCCGATATAGCCAATTCTCCAACCCGTCATGGCAAACCCTTTGGCCATACCATTGATCGTTACCACTCGATCTTTGATCGCTGGCATAGATCCAATACTAAAATGTCCTTCTTCTCTGAAATTGATATATTCATAAATTTCATCTGCAACCACAATAATATTTGGGTTCTTTTCAACGATGTTGCCGATCTCAATCAATTCAGCTTTGCTGTAAACCGATCCCGTAGGATTGTTTGGAGAAGCAAACATAACCACTTTCGTCTTTGGAGTAATGGCCGCTTCAAACTGAGCAGCTGTTACCTTAAAATCATTTTCAAATTTACCTTCCAAAACGACTGATTTCCCTTCAGCAAGTTTTACCATTTCAGAGTAACTTACCCAGTATGGAGCAAAAATGATAACTTCATCGCCTGGATTTACAAGAACTGCAAGTGCATTCGCAAGCGAATGTTTTGCTCCTGTAGAAACAATTACATTTTCTGATTTCCAATCGATATCGTTCTCTCTTTTAAACTTCTCCGCAATAGCAGAACGAAGCTCAGCAATACCCGCAACTGGAGTGTAGGAGTGAAACCCTGCATCAATTGCATCTTTGGCAGCATCACAGATATGTTTAGGGGTTTTGAAATCAGGCTCTCCAATCGATAAATTGATTACTTTATGCCCTTGAGCAGCAATTTCTCTCGATTTTTTGGACATCGCTAAGGTAGCCGATTCCTCTAAATTATTAATTCTATCTGCGAGTAAGTTACTTGCCATATTTGAAAATTACGTATGGTTTTTATTAAATATTTCCGCAAAAATACGCCTTTTGATGAATAAACCTGCCAAAAAATTAAAATTCTATGTATGAAATCTGGCGAAAGAATAGATCACAAATAGAATCATCTATTGAATTTATAAGTGTAGCTGACTATGATTGAAGGAGATTTTGAAAGTATAAAAAAACAACAGAATTTTTGATTCTAATTAAAGATAAATCTAGATTTCAAGAAAAAAAGCACCCAAACTTTCCGTAATCTAGTAGACAATTTAAGGTTACTCTTTTAAAATTTACGTCCATTCTTTTCGTTATTTGGTTTAAGCTTTTGTATTTTAAACCATCCTTTCTTCAAAACGTTTTATATTTGATAAATTTTAATCTTCCTTACCCAGCGTAAAATGAGATTTTCGATCCGACTTGTTTTTGTCCTGATCCTCGGCTTAATGTTTACAAACATAAATTGTTCCTATGCTACACATATACGTGCTGGGGAAATCACAGCTAGAAGAATATCCGCCACTCAACTAACATATAGAATTACGCTAACGACATACACAGATGAAGTTAACGGTAAAGGAGCAAATGATAGTGAAACAGAAGTAAATTTTTATTTTGGATTTACCACTACAAGAGTGGAACTATTTAAAGTTAGAAGAAAGAAGAAATTCCCTATTAGTCCTAGTACAATTTGTAATGTATATGATACCGTTTATACCTTCCCTGCATCGGGAAATTACAGAATTAGCTGCGGTATTGTAAACCGTAATGCAAGAACTATTAATCTAGGATCTTCCTCTGACCAAATAAGTTTTTTTGTGTCAAGTAATATTTTAATTGACCCCAATATTGGTCTTAATAGCACCCCTGTATTACTCAATATACCTATAGATTCTGCATCTACAGGCAATAGATTTGTTCATAATCCTGGAGCGTTTGACATTGATGGAGATAGCCTTTCCTATAAGCTTACTATTCCTCAAAAAGACATCGGTGCAGAGAGTGGTGTCCCCGAGTTTATTTCCACCTATTTGGATCCAACTCTTCTAGGCACACCCCCAATTTTGAATGAACGGGAAACAGGACCAGCCACATTCTCTATCAATCCTAGAACTGGGGATTTGATATGGGACGCTCCCAAAGAACCTGGGCAATACAATATCGCATTTATAATTGAGGAATGGAGGCGGGCTCCAGATGGATCATACATTAGAATTGGGGTGATTACCCGAGATATGCAAATAATAGTTGTAGAAGGCAAAAATAAACGTCCCGAAATTGAGGTTCCTGGCGATCAATGTATTGAGGCTGGCAAAAAATTAGAATTTGAAATAACAGGTAAAGATGTAGATAACCAAGTTCTAAAATTAACCTCCTCAGGCGGTGTATATAATAGAGATGCTTCTGGTAATCCGTCTCAGTTTATACCCAATGACCCAGCCAGATTTACTACTACTATCAAAGCTCCTCCTACAAAAGGTACCTTTTCTTGGACCACCAACTGCCTACATACTCGAAATCAAGTATATGATGTTTTATTCAAAGTGGAAGATTCACCGGGTAGATTTATTACCCCATTGGTAGATATAAAAACCGTAAAAATAAAAGTTACTCCACCCAGAGCGACGGGAGTTTTTGCTACAGAACAGCCAACAGGTAATCTTGTTAGGTGGACTCAAGTGAAAGGTTGCTCTTCTGGGGATCATAAAATTATGGTGTATCGAAAAATTGGCTGCAGTGGAAGAGTACCCGGAGAATGTACATCAGGTATTCCAGCCGACTGGGCCTATACAAAAATTGGAGAAACTAAATTGACTGACTCCACATTCTTGGATCTCACTGCTTCCAAAGGGGTTACATATAGCTATAGAGTTGTAGTACAAATATCAGAAAATGAATTTACTGCACTTATTGGATCCCCTTCTGCTGAGTTTTGTATTGGTGCTGAAGTAAAGACGGGATCCAATGTGATTACAAATGTTACAATACAAAGTACAAGCACTACTACTGGAAAAATTTTAGTTCGATGGACACGACCTATTCAGTTTGATTCTGTGCAAAACAAAGGGCCTTACTCGTATCGAATCTATAGGGCGGAAGGGGTTTCGAGTGAGAATTATAGTTTGATAGTATCTGTTCCTACTAACCTCTCTACTGGTAAGTTAGATACTGTATTTGTTGATAGTTTATTAAATACAAGCGAAAGAGTTTATAAGTATAAAGTTGAGTTTCTAACTCTAGGCTCAACAGTGTTTAGCACTTCCTCCGTTGCTTCATCCGTTCGCTTGACAGGAACCCCTGAAAATAGAGCCATTGCGTTAAGTTGGTCTGCCAATGTTCCTTGGGATAATGACAATAACACCCATTTGATCTTTAGAGAAAACAAGGCCACTCTGGGTAATTTTAACCTCATAAGAAGCTTATCCGTTACAAATTCTTCTACGTATGTATTTACAGATAATGGCAAAGATGAAGTTGTAAGTGATGGGGATATTAGTACACAACTTATTAATGGAGACACCTATTGCTATTACGTTATTACGCAAGGAGCCTTCAAACAAACAAACCTAAATTTTGGAATTTTACAAAACTCTTCTCAGATATATTGTATAAAACCCGAGGATAATAGCCCTCCTTGCCCGCCTTTTGTAGAATCTTCAAATAGCACAAATACTTTAATCGAATGTAAAGAGCTGCCATTAGCTGAATATTGCAAAGATGAAACCTTTGTTAATAAACTCACTTGGAACAACTCTCCTGTAGATACATGTAAAAAGGAAATACGATCTTACAATATCTATTTTGCAAGATATGAGGAGGATACTCCAGCATTAATTGGCACCAGTAATGTAAACTCTTTCAATCATATTCGAAATTCGAAAGACGGATATGCAGGTTGTTATACCATTACGGCAAAAAATAATTTCGGCAAGGAAAGTAAACCGAGTGCCAAAATATGCTACGAGAACTGTGAAAATATTGGATTCCCGAATGTCTTTACGCCTAATGGAGATGGGAAAAATGATACCTTTTCTCCCTTAAATTGTCCTGCTTTTATTAACAAAATTACCTATACAATATATAATGGCAATAGTGGTAGCTTAGTTGCTGAAGGTACAGGAGACACTATGGCATGGGACGGTATAGATACTAGAGGAAACAAAGCCCCTACAGGGGTGTATTATTATACAATCGTTGTTACGTTTGAAAAGCTCAACAAAGAGGGTAGCACCAAAACGTTTAAGGGATATATCAATTTATTGCGATAAAACTTACATATGTTTCATGTAAGTAGCTAAATCTTTGTCACCCCTACCTGATAGTCCAATTACGACTACATCGTTTTTGCTAAGTTCTAAATAGTCAAGTGCGGCTAAAGCATGAGAGGATTCTATAGCTGGTATTATACCTTCTAACTTTGAAAGTAAGAATCCTGCAGCTAAAGCCTCATTATCTGTAATTCCCAAAAATTGCCCTCTCTGCGAGCTGAACAAATGAGCATGCAATGGTCCAATCCCTGGATAATCGAGGCCAGCAGAAATCGAATGCGGTTCTGTAACTTGTCCATCTTCTGTTTGCATGAGTAGGCTTTTACTACCATGTAATATACCTGGCTTGCCCAAAAAAGTAGTTGCCGCAGACTTATTAGTCTTTACACCATGCCCGGCTGCCTCTGCAGCTATAATCTTGACATTGCTATTATCTAAATAATGATAATAAACACCTGCCGCATTGCTACCTCCACCTACGCACGCGATCAAATGTGAAGGATTTTCATTTCCAGTTTTCTCTAAAAGCTGGGCTTTAATCTCTTTTGATATAACCGACTGAAACCTTGCCACCATATCCGGATAGGGATGAGGTCCTACCACTGAACCAATTATATAGTGTGTATCAACGGGGGTGTTGATCCAATGACGCATAGCTTCGTTGGTCGCATCTTTCAAGGTACGTGAACCACTTTTAGCTGGACGAACCTCAGCTCCAAGCATTTTCATTCTTGCCACATTGGGTGCTTGCCTTTCAATATCTACTTCTCCCATGTACACAATACATTCTAAGCCCATCAAAGCACACACTGTAGCCGTAGCAACACCATGCTGGCCTGCACCTGTTTCTGCCACAATTTTATTTTTACCCAAGGCTTTCGCTAAAAGAATCTGGCCAATAGTGTTATTTACCTTATGTGCTCCCGTATGACATAGATCTTCCCGCTTTAAATAAATAGTCGTCTGATACTTTTCACTCAATCTTTCTGCAAGAAACAAAGGCGTAGGTCTACCTACATAATCTTTCAGAAGTAAATCAAATGATTTTTGGAAACTCTCTGACTGAATTATTGGTATATAATTTTGTCTCAACTCCTCCACATTAGGATAGAGCATTTCGGGAATAAATGCACCTCCAAATTCTCCATAATACCCTCTTTCATCGACGCTAAACCCTGATTTTTGTGTCATGATCTTATTTTTAAAAATGCTTGTCTTAATTTTTCAATATTTTTGAATCCAGGAGAATCCTCAAATTTACTATTGAGGTCTAAGCCATGAACAGGTAAATTTTGAGTAATCTTTATTGCTTGATCTACATTGTCCGAAGATAAGCCTCCAGCTAACATAAATGGTGTGTCGAAGGAATATGTTTTCAAAATATTCCAATCAAATACTTTGCCTGACCCTCCCATGGAATCCGTTTTTGTATCCAACAAAAACGCGTCTATCTTACCTACGTACTTTTCCATATGTGATATAGGTAATGAATCTGAAACTGAGATGGCCTTCCATGTTAGTACGCCTTGAGACTGGAAATATGAACATAATTCTGGATCTTCATCTCCGTGCAATTGCACACCATCGAGACTATACTGTTTAATCCAAAAATCAATTTTCTCTTGTTGCTCATTTACGAAAACCCCCATTTTCTTTATTCCATCCAAGCTGTTAAGTATATCCAGATTTACTTCAATAGCATTTCTGGATGATTCTTTATAAAAAATAAACCCCATATAGTCTGGATTCAACTTTGCAACGTCCAAAATGTTTTTTGGATCTCGCATACCGCATACCTTAATTTTAAGAGAATTAGACTTCATTGCAGGCATTCAAGAATTCTGAAAATGCTTTTCCTGGATTATCTGTTTTCATAAAACTTTCACCTATTAGAAATCCATTGTAACCTACACTTTGTAATAGCTTGACTGTCTCATGAGAATGTATACAACTCTCTGAAATTTTGGCAACATTCTTTGGTAAATATTCAAATAACTCCAAAGATGCATTTACGTTGTTTTCAGCAAAATTCTTTAGATTTCTATTGTTTACACCTACAATGTCTATTGTATCAAAATTAGACGATTTAACTTCAGCCAAATCGTGAACCTCCAGCAATACTTCAAGATCGAGATTTTTAGCTAACGTCGATAATTCAGTAACCATTTTTGGAGTAAGATTGGCGGCAATCAAAAGTATTACATCTGCCCCCCACGCTTTTGCTTCATAAATCTGATAAGGATCAACCATGAAATCTTTACGAAGTAATGGCGTGTTTCCAACAGTCGAACGTGCTATTTTCAAGTCCTGCTCAAACCCTCCAAAATACATTGTATCTGTGAGAATGCTAATACCTGCCGCCCCAAATTCTGAATAGGATTTTGATGTTTCTGCAATTCCAGCACCTATATTAATTTCTCCTTTTGAAGGTGATTTACGCTTAAATTCAGAAATAATCTGAGTTCCATCGCCTTCTACTAGTCTCTTGGCTAAAGAAATAGTTTTCCTGTTGAAAAAATCAGTATTCTTAAGGGAGTCCAAAGAATGCTTCTCCTTAGCTATTTGTACTTCCGCAGATTTGTTTTCAATTATTTCTTTAAGAATATTCAACTTTATAATAAAAAATGTCACAAATATACATTCAATTATAGATTTTAAGCAGATAAAACGAACAGTTATTATACGTCAATAGTTATTCATTTATGTATTTAATCCGCCATTCGTTTTATACATTTGCAGTAGTCTATTTTGTTTAAACGAATTTCTAATGCAACTATTTACACGTACATAGCATCTTACTAGTGAACTAGAAAATTATGACCCGTAAAGATTCAGAATTTACAAATGAATACGCGTTGGCTAAGGCTCTTCTAAACGGAGATCGTAAAGCTCAGCACCTATTCTATGATAAATACTCTGGGCGATTTTTGGGTATTATTCGTAGGTATATAGTTGACCTCATGCAAGCTGAAGACGTAATGGTGGAATGTATGATGAAAATATTTGATAAAGTGGGACAATTTGGATTCAACGGGAGTTTTGAAGGCTGGTGTCGGAGGATTGTTGTAAACGAAGCTCTGATGGAAGTTAGAAAAAAGAAGAATGTCTACGTTGAAATTGAAAATGTAGATTGGGAAGGGCATTCTTCGATTCCAAACGTAAATTTTGAAGCTGAAGATTTATTGAAGATGATTCAAAATCTTCCAACTGGATATAGAACAGTGTTTAACTTATATGCTATAGAGGGCTATAGTCATGCTGAAATATGTGATTTACTCGAAATATCTGAGAGTACTTCTAAATCACAACTCAGCCGTGCTCGAAAATTTTTAATGGAAGAACTAAAACAAAATCCCAAATATGGGTACTCATTTAAGGAATGAACGAGTTAGATGGATTGTTTCGTGACTATCTGAAAAATCATGCTTCTAATGCATCAGAAAGAGCTCAAGCCAAATTTGATGTCAAACTTGAAGAGAAGATTTTTCCTATGGATGCCATCTTTAGAGACGGTTTGGATTCTGAATTTACTAAACCTAGCTATCGAGCGAAATCTATTTTCTTGGATCGTCTAGAAAGCAGTGAAAATACCTTAGATACTGCTTTTAAAAATTCTTTAGAAAACTTTTCTAGTCAGCCAAGTGATAAAGCCAAAGACCTGTTTGATAAAAAATTAGACTCTAATGACGTCCAAATAGATTCGTTTTACGCAGCACAATTTGCAGATTTTGAATCTCAACCTTCTTTAAATGCTTTCGAAAATTTTAAAAGAAGATTAGAAAAAGAAGATATCAAAAAACCCGTATTTTTTACTAACAGTAGAAAATACTTCGCTGCGGCAGCATCTGTGTTATTGTTGCTAGGCATTGGCTGGAACATCCTTTTAAAAGTTGATACAAGTGATTCCGTATCAAGTGCAAAACTTACAATCCCAAATAATCTTGAGAAAAGTACCAATAAAAGTATAGCCATAAATTCCAATCAAAAAATAGAAAAACGAACGCAAGATTTTTCAAAAGGAGTTGGCTTATCGATTGATAATCAAGTTGTACTATTTGATGACAATAGCATCCTTAATACAGAAGAAAAAGGTCTTTATG
>JBOFGX010000305.1:0-8220 GCA_051649345.1 Leadbetterella sp.
GGGATCATCAATTTTGTAACTAAAAAACCAAAATTCGATTTTGGAGGCGAAATCAACATGAGAATAGGCAGTTTTGGTATGCTAAAACCTAGTTTGGATATATACGGTGGTCTGGGTAAAAAGTCCAAAATTGCTTACAGACTAAACGGAAGTTATGAAAAAGCGAATAGTTTTCGGGATGGGGTGAGTTCTGAACGTTACTTTGTAAATCCATCTCTGTTATTCAAACCGTCCAGTAAAACCGAAATTTTGCTGGAAGCGGACTACACAAATGACAAGAGAACGCCTGATTTTGGGGCAGGGATCATTAATTACGAGATTGTTGATATTCCTAGAAATCGTTTTTTAGGTGTAGAATGGAGTACATTTGAATCCAATCAATCATCGATTTCGAGTACAATTTCACATCAATTCAGTAAATCATGGAAACTAATTGGAACAGGAGCTTTTCGCGAGTATAATACGCTCCTTTTTTCAAACACACGCCCAAATAGTGGCTCTTTAATTTCAAAAGAAGGGATGTGGGTTCGTAATATCCAACGCTCTGAGGTAGATAACACCTATTTTATTGGACAACTTGATCTAAATGGCACCTTTGCTACAGGTAAAATCTGCCATCAACTTTTAGTGGGTTCTGACTATGAAAACAGCAATACCAACACACTAAACTATATACAATTAACAAAATATGACACCTTAAATATATTTAATCCCAGTACAAGCAAAATACGAACCGATATACCAACGCTTACCAAAAACACTCTTACAAAAGCCCCCATCGATAGATATGGAATATATGCACAAGATCTTTTTAATGTTGGAAAGTACATTAAAATTCTAGCTGGTATTAGGTATACATCACAAAAAACTGAGAGTAACGTATTGACCTACTCAACAAACAAAAATGCAATTACTTCCAACTCTGACAATGCATTTACACCCAGATTGGGACTTGTCGTTCAACCCAGCCCTCGTCATTCAATATTTGCTAGCTATGCCAACTCATTTATCCTTAATACAGGTGTGGACATTAACGGAAATGCTCTTCCACCTTCTATGGTAGATCAACTAGAACTAGGTATAAAGAATCAATTATTAAACAACAAGGCGTCTTTAAATGTAACTCTCTATCAAATCAACAATGATAATCTAGCTCAAATATCCCTTGACAATGGAAATACAAATACGAATATCAAAGAATTGGCTGGAGCTGTTAGAAGTGAAGGTATTGAGATTGATTTTTCTTCTCGCCCCATACCTAATTTAACAGCCATAGCGGGATACAGCTATAATATAACTAAATACACCAAAAGCAATACATTTGTGGTGGGTAGTCAATTGCGATATAACCCCAATCACACGACCAATCTTAGCTTAACTTATAGCTTTAATGATAGAAAACTCAAAGGGCTGAACATGGGTCTTGTTGGGGCTTACATAGGCAAAAGATATGCAGGTAGATCTACTCGAATACAGGTAGAAAATGACGCATACAAATTGATTGCTTTACCAAGTTATACACAAGTAGACGCTATGTTTGGCTACCAAATAAAAAACATCTCAATCAAAGGTAAAGTGGCAAACCTATTCGATGTTGTATCGTACAATGTTCACGACGATAATAGCGTTAATCCTATCAATCCTAGAAATTATGCTTTAACTTTAGGATTTAAATTTTGATATCATGAAAAATTTATTTATTCTTTTAATTCTGACCCTCTCTACTTTAGCTTCAGCAGCTAATTTTCCTAAGCCCGATATAGGCAATACGCAGTCTTTTCCTTCTTTAACTAAGAATCTAAAGGGTGAAATAGTTGCATACTGGATAGAGAAAGACGAATTCGACAAATCTTACTTATACTATTCGATTTCTAAAGACAAAGGAGAAAACTTTTCTCAAAAAACGCTCATATACGCAGATATAAACTTGTCTGCTAGCAAATTAGCTAAACCTAAGATTCTATTCAAGAAAGATGGGTCTATGGTTGCGGTGTTTAGTTTTAAACTAGGTACACCTCCGCCTCCTGCTGCTAAAGTAAATCATGATGCACATTCGGGACATTCAGGAGGAGCACAAGCCTCTGCCCCGCCAGCACCAAAATCAAGAAGACCTTCAAGTATAAAATTCACCACTTCAACCGATGGCGTTAGATTTAGTGAGCCCCAATGGGTAGATAGGGATACGACCAAACTTACACGTGGTTTTTTTGATGCAATAGTACTTGCAAATGACGAGTTGGCCGTATCATACCTAAAAGACGTAAAAGGTCCTAAAATGCATGAAGAGAGAGATCTTAGAATTGCTATAACAAAAAACGGAATTTTTCAGCAAGAAATAGTTTTGGATTCGGTAGTATGTCATTGCTGCAATATAAGCTTGCTTGTAGAGAAAAACGGCACCTTGAATGTTTACTACCGTGACAACAATAAAGACATACGGGATATTGGATGTATCACTTCCATAGATAATGGTATTTCTTTTATTTCTAAAGGAATCATACACGCAGACAAATGGGAGCTGAAAGGCTGTCCACATACAACCGCCAACAGTATAAGTCTGGATTCAGACAGCTACATTGCATGGTTTTCTGGAAGTACGTATACAAAGCCAGGAGTTCGTGTGTTCTCAAAAAAAGGGAAAATGCTAACGATATTAAATGAAAGCTCAAAAAACCCTGTTTTTAGTTCGGATGGCAAAGGTATAAACCTATCTTGGGAAGAAACTTCTGAAGCTGGCCAAAACGTAATTATGCTGGGGAATATTACGAATGGGAAATTCAAAAATTCAAGTCATGCACCAATCTTTGGCCAAAACCCCGTATCTTTTACTATGGAGGATAACGTATTAGTGGCCTATGAAGCTATCTCTGAAGACAAAAAGACAGAAATAAAAACGGTCTTGATTAAGAACTAATTGAGCCATTATTATTAAAAATAGAGTTGACTTTAGTTTCATGAAAGCTATAATAAAATGCTTGTTTTTTCTTAGCTTTTACTTTTGTTTTCAAACTGCAAAAGCTCAATGGAAATCCTTATTCAACGGAAAAGACCTCTCGGGTTGGCAAATACAGCTAGGTGTGCCCCCCTCCTTCCTTGACATAAAAGGTATGCCCAAAAATACCAAGGGGAAATTTTATCATTATGCATTGGGCAAAAAAGACTCATTGGGTGTTTTCAAAGTAGTTGTAGAAGACAATCGCCCAGCAATAAAAGGGAGTGGGCAGGTATTTGGGGTCATATACACCGACAGCGTATTCACTAACTACCATTTAACGTTACAGTTCAAATGGGGACAACAAAAACACCCACCTCGTGAAAAAATGCCCCGAGATGCAGGTTTGCTTTATCACGCTTTTGGAGAACCCTTTGGATCTTCAAAGTGGTGGTTTCCTTCGCATGAATTACAAATACAAGAAGGTGATCTAGGTGATTATTGGCCTACTGGACCCGTAAAAATTGAAATCCCAGCCATGAAACTAGATACAAGCGACTATTGGCAGTATACTACATCTGCCCCAAAAAGGTTGTTTTATTTTGGCAAAGGTGATTCTTTAAGAAGATGTGTAAAAAATAACAATTATGAGCTTTCTCATGGTCAATGGAATACAATAGAACTTATATGCATCGGAGATAGCAGTATACATATTGTAAATGGTAAGGTAGTTATGCGATTGTACAATTCTAGATTCGAAGATAACGGCATTACAAAACCCCTAGAAAAAGGATTTCTATGTTTGCAAAGCGAAGGTGCTGAAGTTTTTTATAGAGATATTAGGATAAAACCCATAAAACAGGTACCAAACAAATACCGAAAAGAAAAACTACATAAGGGGATTTGAACTGTTCAAACCAAAGGAAAAGTACGTATAAAAGTGTTTTTTCTTTATATTTGTTGCAGGTAGTAGGTACTATACTAGAAATATATTGACTCCAACTACCTTTTAATAAATTGTATGCAAAGTAGTACACAAAAACTAAGGACATATTCTGACTTTGAATGGACAGATATATGTAGACCCGATAGAGCCAGTCTTGACAAAATCGCAGACCAATACAATTTGGATATCTTTCAGATCAAAGATAGTTTGGAGCATGGTCATTTACCTAAGTTTGAAAAGCAACCCCGTTACAATTTTGTAATTTTGAGAGCCTTTACATCTACAATAGAGCAAGGAGCCACTACCATAAATAATCTTTCCAATAAGATCGCTTTTTTTTATAACGATGACAAGCTAATCACCATCCATAGAAGTACGTTTGCGTTTTTAAATGGTATTGAAAAGTCATTTTTAAAAACGGAGGACCTTTTGCTCTATCTCATTCATAAGATGGTGGAAACATACCAACCACCGCTCAATGAGTTAGACAAAAAAATAGAAGACTTCGAAAAAACCATATTTTTGAAAGACTACTCCGTAATATCTTTAGAGGACCTATATTATCTTAAAACCCAAACAAGGAAAACTAAAAAGTTGTTGCAGTTGTTTCAGAATGTGACCCATCAAATAGAAGTAAGTGATTCTAACAAAACAGCCTTACAGGATATAAATGATCAGCTTGTGAATCTTATACTTAATTATGAAGAAGTTCTTGAAAATGCCAATAACTTGCTGAATACCTACCATTCTGTAAACTCGCAAAAAAGCAACGATGTCATGAAATTGTTGACCATTTTCTCTGCATTCTTTTTACCATTGACCTTTATTGCAGGGATTTATGGAATGAATTTTGAGAACATGCCAGAGCTCAAATGGCAAACGGGATACTTTTTAACGATAGGAGTTATGGCTGCAATATCATTGATCATCTTCTATTGGTTTAAAAGAAAGAGGATCATGTAATATCATTTACGCCTAAAAACTCACTGAGTTTGCATTTCTAATTTGCCATTTCTGAAATAAACTTGATACGCATTAGGCGGATCTCTTCTTCCGTTACTTCTTCTTCATAATCGTCAAATTCTTTCAAAGCGGCCTTGATATCATCAGAATGCGAACTCATAAAGTACTCATAGATATCGCGTTGCTTATCTCTATCAATTACTTGGTTGATATAATAATCCAGATTGAGCTTAGTGCCAGAAAAACAAATACTTTCTATCTCAGATATTATCTCTGAAGCTCCCATTTCTTTGGCTTCTGCTATTTCCTCAAGATCAATCTTTCTATCTATTTGATTGATAATAAATATCTTGGTTTTTGACTTATTAACTGTGGTTTTCACCATTAAGTCTTGTGACGTCTCTATATCATTATCAGACACATACTTACTGATAAGCTCAAGAAAAGGTTTTCCAAACTTCTGAACCTTACCCATTCCTACACCATTAACCTGAGCCATATCTTGAGGAGTAGACGGGTATGTTGTTGCCATCTCTTCTAAACTTGGATCCTGAAAAACTACGTATGGAGGTACATTTTTTTCCTTAGCTATTTTTTTACGAAGTGCTTTTAATAGTTCAAGCAATTCAGCATCAGATGCCCCACCTGTGCTTGGACCTGATGATTGTTGTAATTCATCCTCATCACTTCCTTCAGTTTCATCCAAATTATGATCCTCTTGAAACGAAATTGAGTATGGATCCGTCAAAAACTTCTTACCTTTTTCAGAAACCTTCACAATACCATAATTCTCAATATCTTTTTCAAGATATCCAAACACCATAAGTTGACGAATGACAGATACCCATTTATCAGCTGCTGATATCCTTCCATCAGCGTTCACATCGGCTTTAGGCTTTTTGTTTACGATAATCTCTTCTTGATCATCTTCCTCCTCCTCTTCAAACTCATCTTCCAGATTAAAATACTTCAGCCCTTTTCCAAACTGCTTGATTTTATGATGATCATAACTCAATATAGCCGGATTGTCCTTATCGTTACCTATAAGTATATCTGCTATATGATTAACAGTAAAACGTTCCTCTGTTGCAAGGATAGTTTCTATTATAAGTTTTACTTCCTCTTCAGCCTTAAACGATTTGGTCGGCTTATTGCAGTTATCACAAAACCCACAGTTCTTGTCCATGTGCTCTCCAAAATAGCTCAAAATCTGCCTTCTACGGCATACACCTAAACTTGAGAATGCCACCATCTCCATCAAAAGAGCCTTGGCATTATCCCTCTCAGTTACGTTTTTGTCTTTATTGAATTTTTCGAGTTTAGTAATATCATCCAATGCATAAAACATCATGCAGTTACCATCAAGACCATCTCTACCACCTCTACCTGTTTCTTGATAGTATCCTTCAAGCGATTTGGGTGCATCATAATGAACAACAAAACGAACATCTGGCTTATCAATACCCATTCCAAACGCAATCGTTGCAATTACAATGTCACAATCTTCGTTTAGAAATGCGTCTTGATTCTTCATTCTTACATCTGAATCAAGACCAGCATGGTAAGGAAGTGCTTTGAAGCCATTGATACAGCAAAGCTCTGCAATCTCTTCTACTTTTTTTCTACTCAAACAATAAACTATGCCTGATTTACCTTTATGCTGATTTAGATACTTAATAAGTTGTTTTTTCGCATTTTGCTTTGGACGAACCTCATAATATAAATTAGCTCTATTGAATGAGGTCTTAAAAACCACCGATTCATCCATGTTGAGATTTTTCTTGATATCTAGCTGTACCTTGGGAGTAGCAGTAGCAGTCAGAGCAATTATAGGAAGCTTGCTATCAATACTCTCTATTATTTCTTTTATCTTTCTATATTCCGGTCTAAAATCGTGTCCCCATTCTGAAATACAGTGGGCTTCATCTACAGCTACAAATGATATGCTAGCTTTCTTTAAAAATTCTAAATTTTCTTCTTTGGTAAGAGACTCTGGAGCTATATAAAGAAGCTTACAAACACCCGCTGAAACGTCTTTCTTTACTCTGTTTGATTCTGCTCTGGATAATGTGCTGTTTAGAAAATGAGCATTTATCCCGTAAGAAATCAATTGATCTACCTGATTTTTCATGAGTGCAATCAAAGGAGATATTACGATCGCAGTACCATCCAATACCATTGCAGGAAGCTGATAACATAAAGATTTACCCGCACCCGTTGGCATAATGACAAAGGTGTTTTTACGATCTAGGATATTGTGGATAATACGTTCTTGTTCTCCTCTGAAGTTGTCAAACCCAAAAATTTCTTTCAGGTTTTTTTTAATGTCATTTTCTAAAGTATCTGTAAGCATAGTGAGTTAAAAATTGTATAGTCGATCGTCTTGTTTAAAATCAAAGCCAAAATACAAATTTTTTTTAAAGTCAATAATTTATTTCAAATAAAAAGGTTTTGAATATAAAAAAATATTCATGCAAATTTTCCAACGAATTTAATAGAAAAAAGGGAAGGTCAAGCACTAAAAAAATAAAAATCAATGTAAGGCCTTTTTTTGTTAAATTCTACAGGTATTCCGCGGTAAAAGTATTGATCCAATAACAAACCAATGCTTGGCAATGGTGAGAAATAAGGTCGATAGTATTAACTTTGCAAACACATGCAATATAAATACCAATTGGAAACGAAATTAAAAGAAAATGCAATCAGCATAGCGAAAAAAGTTCTATCGGATGAATCAGAGGCAATAAAATCTTTGATAAATACCATTGATGGGAATTTTGAACAAATCGTTCAAGCTATTCTAAATTGCAAAGGGAAATTGGTTTTTTCAGGAATTGGGAAAAGTGCGATTGTTGCAAAAAAAATCGTAGCCACATTGAATTCCACAGGGCAATCTGCCGTTTTTCTTCATACTGTTGATGCTTTGCACGGTGATATCGGAATCGTAAGCCCGGATGATATGGTAGTTATCATATCAAAAAGTGGTAATACAACAGAAATAAAGTTACTCTTACAAGCTGTAAAAAAACTAGGAATTCAAACTATATCCATGGTTTCTAACTTAGAGTCATACTTAGCTGCTCAAACCGACTACGTACTAAACTGCCACGTCGATAAAGAAGCCTGTTCGCTCAACTTAGCACCCACAAGCTCATCAACGGCAACAATAGCACTTGGGGACGCCTTGGCGGTAGTACTATACAATATGCGTGGTTTTGACTCTCAAGGATTCGCCAACAATCATCCAGGAGGTAGCTTAGGAAAAAATCTAAACTTGAGAGTATCAGATTTAGTCTTAAAACACGCACTACCATCCGTAAACGAAGACCTCGGAATTAAGGAAGTTATTTTAGAAATAACGAGTAAGCGTTTAGGAGCT
>JBOFGX010000306.1:0-11797 GCA_051649345.1 Leadbetterella sp.
ATTAATAAACAACACCCCGTCATAAAAACAAATGGAAACGTATGAACAAGCTTAAGCTCAGATGGGAAAAAGCGACTGATATTGATACGGGCTTTGCCAAAGAAACGTAATTGTCTATAAAACTGGATAAAACTGGTTCTGCGTTTATGATAAATAAAGGCTTCGGGAATTAAAATGGATTTGAATCCTAGCGATATGGCTCGAATCGAGAACTCAATATCTTCGCCCATTCGTGTAATAAGAAAACCCTTGGTTTTATCATATACCGCCCTTGATAAGCCCATGTTAAAGCTTCTGGGGTGAAACTGACCTCCCAAATTTTTTTTGCTTCCTCGAATACCCCCCGTAGTAAATAAGGAAGTCATGGAGTAGCTGATAGCCTTTTGAATGGGAGTAAAGCTCGGATGGTCTCTATCGGGGCCACCATACAAGTCAGCTTGGGTGCTTTGAAGGGTTTTATCTACGATTTCGAGATAATTGGGTTCTAAAAGAGCATCGGAGTCCAATACTATGAAATAATCACCTTTAGCAAGGTTAAAACCCGTATTTCTGGCAAATCCCTGTCCCGTATTTTCTTGAAAATGGTAGGTGATTTCCAGTATTTCAGCATACTTTTCAGCTACTTTGTCTGATTTAATAGAAGATCCATCTTCTACCAAAACAACTTCGAAATTTGTATACGATTGATCTACTAAACACGACAACAACTCGGCTACCTCGTCGGGACGATTATAGACAGGGATGACGACAGAGTAAAAGAATGGCATGAAAGAGCTTATAAATTGTGCAAATTACGAGGAAAATATGAAAAGTATACAATTGTAATTAGTCGACCCTCAAAAAGTACAAGAAGAGAAATTTTTCAGCAAATGAGGTGCGGTTGAGGTCGACCAGTAGCGTGGTGGTCTGATTTTTTTAGTGAAAGGTTAGTTTAGAGGTAAAAAAATCGGACACTTTATTGCTCTACGGAATGCCGTATCAGGGCTTTTGGCTTGGGTCCGTACGTACGGCTTTTGGCCAATCAAAAAGTAAGTTCCGCCGGAATAGGGCAGCAGTCAAAAAAAGAGGGAATACCAGTTTTTTGCTGATATTGATTACTTTGTGGTATTTATTTTTGATAAAAATTAGAATAATAAGACGATATTCACGTCTTTAATAGTATTTGAGGAACGACTAAATAACAAAACATCTAGATTGGATCTTTGGAGTAATTTTAAACTGACCACTATATATAACTTTTATGTAAGTTGGTAGGCAAATAACATTATGAAAGATATTCAAAATAATGTTTTTTACACATTGAAAAGCATAGGTCTGAGAATGAATGATTGAGGCTATTTAAGCTGTATAATTAGTATCATCCCACATCCTTCATACTCAAAGCAATCCTCTTTCTAGTGGGCTCCACTTCCGTAATTTTTACGGTGACTTTCTGATGCACTTTTACTACCTCATTGGGGTCTTTTATAAATCGGTTGGCCATTTGAGACAGATGAACAAGACCGTCTTGATGTACACCTATATCCACAAAGCAGCCAAATGCCGTAATATTAGTCACAATACCCGGTAAAACCATTCCAATCCGTAAATCTTCGATTTTATGCACATCACTAAACTGAAAATCATCCAAGGGCTCACGTGAGTCTCTTCCGGGTTTTTCGAGTTCCTTCATGATGTCGCTCAAGGTAAATAAACCTATTTCTTTTGTAGCATAGTCTTTCAATGAAACAGATTTTCGTATGCTTGGATTTGCAATGAATTCAGCTATTTTGACTCCGTTGTTTTTGGCCATTTTTTCTACAATGGCATAGGCTTCAGGGTGTACGCCAGTATTATCCAAAATATTTTTGGCATCTTTTATGCGTAAAAATCCAGCGGCTTGTTCAAATGCCTTTTCGCCAAATCGAGGTACTTTTTTAATCTCATTTCTAGACGAAAATGGACCATTCTTTGTGCGGTATTCAACAATATTTTGAGCCAAAATAGGCCCAATTCCTGAAACATAGCTCAAAAGGCTTTTGCTGGCAGTATTTAGTTCCACCCCTACAGAATTTACACAGGATACAACCACATCGTCTAGGCTCTCTTTGAGCTTTTTTTGATCTACATCGTGTTGGTATTGTCCTACCCCGATGGATTTAGGGTCTATTTTTACCAGTTCGGCCAAGGGATCCATCAATCGTCTACCAATAGATACAGCTCCCCGAACAGTAATGTCTTTGTTGGGGAATTCTTCAATTGCAATTTCAGATGCAGAATAGATAGAGGCTCCTTGTTCCGATACAATGTGAACTTTTAGGTTTTGATGGTCGGGAAGCGTTTTGAGTTGTTTTCGGACAAACTCCTCCGTTTCGCGGCTTGCGGTTCCATTTCCAATAGCAATTGCATCCACTTTGTGTTTATCCAATAATAGTCTAAAATTCGCCGCTGCTTCTTGTTCTTTGAATAGATACAAAACGGTATCGGTTTTTAAATCACCCAGTTCTGATAAAACCACCGTTTTACATCCCGTTCTGAATCCTGGATCGATGGCTAAGACTTTCTTTTGCCCCAAAGGCGAAGCAACCAAAAGTTGTTTTAAATTTTCGCCAAAAATTGCAATAGCTTTACTATCGGCTTTTTCTTTTAATGCATGGTGGGTTTCTGTCTCAATACTGGGAATAATCATTCTTTTCAAACTATCCGCGATGGCTCGTTCAACAACAACTTTACAAGCAGCTAAGCCTGTAAGGTATTTTACACAAAGCCTTTCATGGGCTTTTTCGGCTTCTATTTCAATCTTTACTTTCAAATATCCTTCGGCTTCACCACGCATAATTGCTAGGTAGCGGTGTGAAGGAATGTCTTTGATAAGCTCATTGTACTGGAAATAATCCTTGAATTTTTGACTATCTGTATTTTTTGATTCTTTCTCTATACTATTTAAAATTCCATATTTAGCGAATATATTTCGTATTTTGTCCCGTGTATCTCTATCCTCAGCTATCCACTCAGCCATAATGTCTTGAGCTCCTTGGATGGCATCTTGAATTGTTTTTACATTGGCATTGAGGTATTTGACGGCCAAAGACTCGACATTTCTTTCTATTTGCTTAAATATAACTTCAGCCAAAGGTTCTAAACCATTTTTTCGGGCTTCAGATGCTCTGGTTTTCTTTTTGGGCTTATACGGCAGATAAATCTCTTCCAGTTCGTTTACAAAAAGTGCGTTTTCGATTTGCTTTTTGAGCTCTAGGCTTAGTTTACCTTGCTCTTCAATGCTTTTGAGGATGCTTTCTCTTTTTTTGTCTGCTTCAAGGAATTTTTCCCAGACCTTTCGCAAGGCCAAAATGTCGATTTCATTTAAGTTTTGCGTGACTTCTTTTCTGTATCTAGCAATAAAAGGTACCGTAGCACCGTCTAAAAACAATTTTATGGTGGGTTCGGCTTGGTTTTGAGAAATCTGTAATTGAGTCTGTATATAAGAATATTGAAGGGTAGTCATTCCAGAGATGTACTTTTTGGTTAAGAAGAAGCAAAAATAAGTTTGAATACTAGAATTAAAAAGAAAATCAGAATCATAATATCACGTATCTAGGTTTAATTTTGTGCATTGATTTTTCGTGTTTGGAAAACTTTGACGTGCTAATTGTTGGGGGAGGGGCAGCGGGCTA
This sequence comes from Leadbetterella sp., assembly GCA_051649345.1. Lineage (GTDB taxonomy): Bacteria > Bacteroidota > Bacteroidia > Cytophagales > Spirosomataceae > Leadbetterella. The sequence continues at coordinate 3,654 of JBOFGX010000306.1, forward strand.
TTTTACCGCGATCCAATTGGCAGAAAAAAAAGCCTCACTTCGTATTTGTATCTTGGAAAAGGATAAACAATCTCTGAAGAAGGTTCGGGTTTCTGGGGGAGGAAGGTGCAATGTCACCAATCAAGAACAAGATCCGCAATTATTAGCTACGAATTACCCTCGAGGATACGATTCTTTAGCGGAACCTTTTGCCCGGTTCGGGTCCAAAGAAACCTATGAATGGTTTGAAAAAAACGGAGTCAAACTCAAAATAGAGCCTGATGGTCGGGTGTTTCCTGTATCCAATTCATCCCAAACGATTATTGACTTGTTTGAGTCTTTATGTCGAAAATACAAGATTGATGTGTTTTTTCAAACAAAATGTTTGGACTTTGAAATCCAAGAAAATGGTTTTAAAGTTATCACGAATAATCATGAATTTAGTTCTCAATACCTTGTATTTGGTTCAGGAAGTGATAGTCACATGGTTGATTTACTTCAATCCAAGGGATTATGGATGGTTGATGCTGTACCTTCTTTGTTTACGTTCAATATACCTGATGTAGCTTTACAACAGCTTACTGGAACCTCGTTTGCGAAAGCAAGAGTTGAGATTTTAGGTTTAGAAAATAAGCAAATAGCTCCTTTATTGATAACCCATTGGGGTATTTCGGGACCTGCCGTGCTTAAAATGTCCGCTTGGGCTGCCCGTGAACTGGCAACAAAAGGTTATAATTTTACAGTTAAAATAGACTTTTTGCCTAGTTTTAATGAAAATCAAAAGTATGATCAATTTAGGAAGTTATCAGAATTGAATGCTAAAAGAAGCGTTTTGACCATGCCACTAGAGGGGATTAGTCAAAAATTCTGGAAATATATCTGCGAAAAATCAAGTATATCAGAATTTCAAAAATGGGCTGAAACAGGTAAAAAACAATGGAAACTCCTGCATGAGAATCTTTCTCTTGCAAAATATGATGTCCAAGGAAAAAGTACGTTCAAAGAAGAGTTTGTGACTGCAGGTGGTGTAGATCTATCTGAAATTGACTTAAATAACTTCGAATCTAAAAAATATAAAAATCTATATTTGGCGGGTGAAGTGTTAAATATTGACGGTATTACAGGAGGTTTTAATTTTCAAGCTGCTTGGACGGGAGCATGGCACATAGCCGAATCTATTGCTAGTAAACAGTTTATTAGTCGATAGCTGTTAAGACTTTAGATGTCAAATGCAGATGATAGTCAATTAGTAGACAGTCTTTAAGATTTTTAGGTGCTAGATGTCTGTCAATAAAAAAATGTGCCTATAGCCTACTGCCAACAATGTAAGGTCAGCACCGAAGGTCAGACCTGATCTTCGTCTCAAATCAAAGTTGATTCGCTTTAATAGACAATGAGCAGTTTAACGTTTTGAAATTGATGCACGAAAATGAATCTATCCATTATACTAAACCATTAAAAGCCTAAAGCTTATAGTATAATGCCGAAAGCATTTTCCTAATTCCTCCATACTTTTTAAATTGCCCATTTATCGTTTTGCGAAAAAAAATTTCTCAATATGTGTTTTTTTTAAATAAAATAAACAGTAATTTAGTACTACCTTTTCCAAAAATTACAAATGACACATTTGATAGAACGCTTTACCGACCATCTTAAAAAAGGTAAATATAATTCAGCAACAGTAGCAGCTTACCGAAACGTAATCTTTGTTTTTTATAATCATTTTCGTGAATGGCCCCAATCCAAACTGACAGATTCTGTTATCGCAGATTATATTAATGAGGCTAAAAACAAACCTGGCGTAGTAGATCCTGCCCAAGTTGGGAAGGCAATAAAACTGTTTTTCCAGATTATATTCAATAGAGAAATCAAAATTACGTCTTCAGGCAAGGTTAAAGATGAGGCTTCTATAGATTTATTTTCAAGAGAAGAAATAGATGAACTTTTTAACTTTATTAAAAACCCCAAGCATTTACTTCTATCGCAGATGGTGTATGCACATGGTCTCAAGATAAACGAGGTTATCAATTTGCAAATAAATGACATTGATTTAGATAACAAGCTATTGATTTTACGCAGTTCTACGGCCAAGAAAAATAGGCGTTTGGCCTTGGCAGATGGGTTGGTGGATTCTCTTCATAACTACGTTCATAAAAACAAGCCCAAAGTATATTTATTCTCAGGTTCAGGAGGAGATAAAAAGTATTCTGCTCGTAACATTCAATTGTTTTTCCAGAGGGCTGTAAACGATGCCCAACTCAATAAAAGTGCCACATTAAGTACTCTGAGGCATAGCTATGCCGTTCATATGCTAGAAAGAGGGTTGGATATTCATATTTTAAAGGAGATTTTAGGTCATAGTAATCTACAAACTACTACTCTCTACACCCAATTTGCAGAGGTGAAACTCGAAAATATCAAAAGCCCGATGTGATATTAATGCCTCTCTTTTTCTTTTTTGAGGCTGTCAATATCTATTTTTTGATTTTTAAGGGAGATACTTTCTAGATAAATATATTCTTTGCGTTTTTTAGCAATAACAATAGCTGTATAAATTGCTTCAAGCATAGAGTTGGGATCTGCAATGTTTTTTCCGGCAATGTCAAAAGCTGTACCATGATCTGGAGAAGTACGTATACCCATAATTCCGGCAGTAAAATTCACTCCATTTTCAAATGCAAGCATTTTGAAAGGCGTTAAGCCTTGGTCATGGTACATTGCGAGTACGGCATCGTAATGACGGTAAGAAGCAGATGCAAAAAAACCATCAGCTGGAAAGGGGCCAAAAACTAAGTTTCCTTTCGACATAAACTCTTCAATCACAGGGCTAATGATTTCTTTCTCTTCCGTACCCAATAGTCCATTTTCACCTGCATGAGGATTTAGACCTAGGACTGCAATCTTTGGCTTTGGAATACCAAAATCTATCTTGAGAGATTCTAGCATGATTCTCAACTTAGCCGAAATTTGCTTTTTAGACAAATGATTTTTCACTTCGTGAATAGGTACATGACCCGTCACAACGCCTACACGAATACTATCATTTACCAAAAACATCAAAACTTCTTTTTTGTCAAATTGATGAGCAAAATACTCGGTATGACCTGGGAATTTAAAATTTTGATTTTGTGTATTCTCCTTTGAAATTGGGGCAGTAACTACGGCATCAATTGTTCCTGCTTTCAAATCGGCAGTAGCCCTTTCTAAACATTCGAATGCTAATTTACCTGCCTTGGGGTCTTTTTGGCCTATGTTTAGTTCAAAAAGTTCATCTTTTGCACAATTGATTAGATTTACATTTCTAGCATTTGCTTGAGATGGATCTTGGATACCCGTGTATTGCCATTTGGCCATATCTACGAGGTTCTTATATTTACTCAAATGCTTGCCTGAGCCATATATAATTGGAATACAAATTTTGTTTAATCTATTGGAGTTAAACGCCTTAAGTATTACCTCAGGGCCAATTCCGTTTACATCACCTATTGTTATTCCTATTTTAGGAAGAAAGTCGTTGTCCATACGTTTAAAATTCGCACTAAAATACGGATTTAAAAGGGTTTTAAGACTGGCTTATTGAAAAAATATAGTCTAAATAGTGAAAAAGGCTGTCTTGTTTCCAAAACAGCCTTTTTGTAAAAGTCTTAATAATTACTATGCTTGCTGCTGATTCATAACCTCAGTTTGCTTGCGGATAGATTCCATATGGATCAATTTAAACAATTCCTGCACCATTTCTGGATAAAGGTTTAAACTCTTAGCCCATTCTGCACGAGTTTGGTGTACATTTTTCCACCTATCTAGTTGCAATACAGCTACATTGTTATCTCTCTTGTAGTCACCTAGTTGTTCTACTACTGCCATTCGGCTAGCCAAAACTTCTAAAAGTTCACGATCTAAGTTATCTAAGCGTTCTCTTAATTTGCTAAGCGTATCTTGGAAATCATTACCATAAGATGCTTGGCGAATTTCGATACTGTCTAACATTTCTTTCAAAGCATCAGGAGTAAGCTGCTGAGCGGCATCAGACCATGCTTCATCCGGATTTCTATGAGATTCAATTATAAGACCATCATAGTTTAAATCCATCGCTCTTTGTGTAAGCTCAGCTAGATATGCTCTTTTTCCCGCCATGTGGCTAGGATCACCTATCATTGGGATTTGAGGAAACAATGTTTTGAATTCTACGGCTAATTGCCACATAGGAGAATTTCTGTATTTAGCTTCTTGTGCATTCGAAAACCCTCGGTGGATAGCTCCCATTTTATTAATACCAGCTCCTGCAATACGTTCAAAAGCACCTACCCAAAGAGCTAGGTCAGGATTTACTGGATTTTTTATAAGTACAGGGACATCTACACCTTTAAGGGCATCTGCCAAATCCTGAACATTGAAGGGATTTACTGTCGTTCTAGCACCCACCCATAATACATCTACACCGTATTTAAGAGCAAGCTCTACATGCTGAGGAGTTGCAACTTCAACGGCTGTTTTTAGACCTGTTTCTTCTTTTGCTTTTTGAAGCCATGGAAGTGCCTCTTCGCCTTTACCTTCAAAACTGCCTGGACGAGTTCTTGGCTTCCAAACGCCTGCTCTTAGAATATGAGCAAACCCGTTTTTGGCAATTCCTCTGGCTGTTTCTAGTACTTGATCTTCTGTCTCGGCACTACAAGGGCCTGCGATGATCAAAGGTTTTCCTTGGGTATCTACCCAAGAATTAAGGGGCATAACATTTAAATTCGCTTTCATTTTTTTGGTTTCTGGTGCTTCAATTATTAATCAGAGATTTAAGATTTGAAAATATCTCAAAATCGGGATTCTCAAGTGAGCAACAAATATACGCTTTTTACTTATATCTTAAATTTTAGTTCATTTTCTAGCTATTTTATGCTTAAAACATTTATAATAAAAATAGTAATACTTCAATTTTTTGGATGAATTATTCTTGTATTTCTTCACCTGTGCAGCAAGACTAGAGAGAAAGGTGTCTTCTGAAGATTGAATATGTATAGGGCTATTTTTGCTATTTAATAGTTTTAGGCCTATTTTTGTGACAATTATATTCAAAATATACTACTTTCAAATTTTATAGAAAGTATATACATCAAAATGAAGCATTCTTTACGTTATTTTTTATTTGCGTTTTTTCTTATTGTTGTCGATCAAGTAATCAAACTTTGGGTAGAATTCGTAGCGTTTCCTCAGCATTTTGGTTCAATAAAGTTAATTCCAGAAGTATTTAGTATCAATTATGAGCTAAATAGCGGTGCAGCCTTTGGTATGAAGCTTGGATTCAAATATGGTAAACTCATACTTTCTGTTTTCAGATTAATTGCTTCTGGTTTTATCGCATATATTTTATATAGCTATGCTCAAAAATCGCAAGGGAAAAATACAATTTTATGGGGAGGAGCTGCCATTTTAGCTGGTGCCATTGGGAATTGTATTGATGGTACATTGTATGGTGTATTAATTCCCGATAATAAAATACCAGACGCACCTTTTTCTCTTTTTCACGGTCAGGTCATAGATATGTTTACGTTTGATATATTGAAAGACATTGCAGTTCCATTTGGTGTTCCTTTTATAGGAGGTATTCAGCCTTTTAATTATGTTTTCAATTTTGCTGATGCATCTATTTTTTGTGGTGTAGTATATTTGATGTTTAATCAAAAGAAACTGTTGGAATTAGAAAGAATAGTTTCGAATAAAAATGAAGAAAACAAAGATTCTGGTGGTGAGAGCATTGATTCAGATCCATTAGATTCTGAAAATAAAATTAATGATGAATATGCTCAAAAGTAGTAGACTTATAAAAATTATAATTGCGGCATCTATTTTTATGGCATTGTTTACCGCATATCAGCTTCCATTTGGTTTTATTCAAAGAACTTTCAAAGAGATCTTTTTAGGGATTGCGGGGGTATTAGTATTTTTGTTATTAGGATTTTCATCTGAAGCCAAGAATCGATGGGCCAATATTCTGCTAATAGTCATGATAGCTCTTACAGCTTTTTTGTACTTCTTTGAAACAAAATAATTCAAATTTTATTTCTGATTGTTTCGCTTTAAATTAATTTGCGAGCCCAATTTTAAAATTTAAAAATCACAAAATATAAGCTACAAAGACTTCACTTTCGTTTGTATAGATTTAGTTTGTACAAGTCCTAATACCCGTATATTTGCAAATCATTTTCTGAACCCAAAATTACAATACAGTGAAAATTACATTCCATGGTGCTGCTCAAAAAGTTACTGGAAGTATGTTTTTACTTGAGTTTGAAGATGAATACAAGGTTTTAATAGACTGTGGATCAAATCTAGCAGGTGGAACAGTAGAGTTTCAGAAGACAGAGTATGGAATTTTCCCTTTTGATGCAAGTTTAGTCAATTTAGTCATTCTGACGCATGCTCATATTGATCATTCTGGTCAGATTCCAAATTTGTATTTGGCGGGATTTGAAGGGCAAGTATTGTGTACTTCTCCTACGATGGATTTGGTAGAACTTCTTTTGCATGATGCTGCTAGGCTCAATTTGAAAGTAGTCAGTGGAATAGAAAGAAGCCATAAGAAATCTAAAAAATGGAAATCGGAAGAAACGGAGGGACTCTACTTAGCAAAACAGGTAGAAGAGGCTATCCAAAATTTTGTACCGATTGCATTTAATCAGCGGTTTAAGTTTAAAGACGATGGTTATATTACATTCTTGCCTGCTGGCCATCTTTTGGGAGCAGCCTATGTCTATATGGAATTCATCGAGAATGGACAGAAAAAGACGATAGGATTTTCTGGTGATATCGGTAGAGAAAATTATCCTTTGCTAGTTAATCCAGAAAATATGCCACAAGTAGATTATTTGGTTATGGAAACTACCTATGGCAACCGATTGCATGAAGATGAGAACAAACCAGCCGAAATACTCAGAAATATTATTCAGGAGGCTTGTGTAGATATTCCTGGAAGGCTCATCATACCTTCTTTTAGCGTGGGTAGAACGCAGGCTTTATTGTATACGCTCAATAAGCTCTACACAGAAGAAGGTTTTAGCCCCATCAAGGTTTTTACAGACAGTCCACTAGGGAAATCCAGCACTAAGGTTCATCAAAAATATGTTTCGAAGCTTAACAAAGAAGCCAAGGCGTTTGCTGATGAAAACGATGAATTGTTTGATTTTGAAAACCTAGAATTTATATCAAGTACGACGGATAGTAAGGCAATATCTAGTCATAATGAACCCTGTATTATCATTTCAGCTTCTGGGATGATTAAAGGGGGTAGAGTAGAGTATCATATTGCACAAAATCTCGAAAATCCATATGCTACAATTCTTATGGTGGGTTACGCCGCAGAAGATAGCATTGGTGGTAAGCTACTGAGTAAAGAAACAACAGAAGTATCTATTTATGGTAAAAAATTGTCAGTAGTAGCCAATATTAGGAAAACGGATGTTTTTAGTGGACATGCAGATAGCGATGGATTACGAAAATTTGCTATGTCTCAAAATCCAAATCAAACAAAAAAAGTCTTTTTGGTACACGGAGAATACCAAAGCATGCTTAATTTTAAGGATATTTTAACGGAGGATGGTTTCCATGATGTGGAATTGCCCAAACAAAATCAAACATTTAACTTATAATAAAGTATAAATGAGAACCTTACTGGAATTCGAAAAGCCAATAGCTGAGCTGGAGGCGAAATTAGAGGATATGAAAAAACTCGCCGAGGAAAACTCGGTGGATGTGAGTGATGCTGTACGCAATCTCAATACAGCCATAGATGCTCTCAGGAAAGAGACATTTGAAAATCTCACGCGTTGGCAGAAAGTACAGCTATCTAGACATCCTGAAAGGCCTTACACGCTCGATTATATCGAAAAAATATGTACCGAATTTCATGAATTGCATGGTGATAGAACTGTACGCGATGATCCAGCTATCGTAGGGGGATTTGCGGATATTGACGGTCAGTCTGTTATGGTAATAGGGCAGCAAAAAGGTCGTAAAACTAAAGAAAGACAGTTTCGTAATTTTGGAATGCCTAACCCAGAGGGATATAGGAAAGCCTTGAGGCTAATGAAAATGGCGGAGAAATTCAATATTCCTGTTGTTACACTCATAGATACACCAGGTGCATTTCCAGGTTTAGAGGCAGAAGAAAGAGGGCA
>JBOFGX010000307.1:0-6048 GCA_051649345.1 Leadbetterella sp.
GAAAGCTTAAAATATGCCAAAAGAGCCTCCATTTGGAGGCTCTTTTGTTTTAATCAGTAATCACTTCTTAATTGCGTCATTTCTCCAAACATGTAAAAACTTGTGGTGATCCCACGCCGTACTTACTAAGTCTAAATCCCCATCACTATCTAAATCAACCAACTGAGTCCCGAGGTGACTTTCATGGCCTGTATCCAAAATCCTCTGCTTAAAGTCTCCCTTACCATTGTTCTCAAAAATAAGTGTTGGATAGTCTTTGCCTTTGTGTTCCCCTGTCACTATATCTATATCCCCATCTTTATCGATATCTGCTATATCTAAATTATTGTTTGAATATCCTTTGAAATGGATTTTTCGCTGCCAAGCACCTTCCTTTCCTGGGTTTATAAACGTATAAAGGTGAGCAACAGGCTCTAAACCAGGATAAAGTTCTTCTGAGATAGCAATATCCACCTGTCCATCTTTATCAAAATCAGCAACCTCTATCCTATCAATAGCATTAACAGTTTGGCCAATTGTTGACTTTTTCCATTCTGCATTGACATTTCCTGGATTTTCAAACCAATTGAGAATATTGGGTGTCTCGCCTTTTTTAGGCCCATCGCCTAAAACTATATCCAAATCACCATCTTTATCAATATCTCCGATGCCTATACCTTCATCCGAAGTAGACTGAGCTATACGAGTAAACTTCCAATTACTCAGAATATGAGGTTTAGCAGGTATTGAAGCGACAAAAAGTCCTGTTTCCGCAGAAAATAACAATTCTCCTTTACCTTTTGTTAATTTCGCAAATCGAAAGCCCTGCCCATTTACATGATCCGTTCTAGGTACTTTCCCAATGATTCTTGTCGACCAAGAATCGCCATTTTGCGTATCCGCTTCTAGCCAATATATATTAGGATATGCCATTCCTATAACATCTGGAAGGGCATCACCATCAATATCTACAAACAGGCAAGCGTCTACATTGAGACCCAAATCTGTACGCATCCAGGTGCTTTCCATATTTTTGCCGGGGTTTTTATAAAAATATCTACCCGCAACTATATCCTTATACCCGTCCTTATTTATATCTTGAAAATCCAGCCCATAATATCTTAACCACTCGGGCTTATCGAAATCACCCCACATTGCACGCGAGCTATCGGCTTGAATGTACTTCCATTTATCCAATGGCAAAGATTTAAGTTGAGCAAAGAGCTCATTACTCCATATCCCAAATGCTAAAGCCCAAACAACTATAGAAGAATACTTTTTCATATCATATTTTAAAATTACAAAACACTTAATACGTAGCATTACCCATCTTCACCTTTAGCTTTGCGTACTGCCTCTCATCCAATACCTTGTTCTCATAAAATCCTATTCTAAAAGTATTGGGCTTAGTTAATGATGGCTTTCCTTTGATATTTCTACCAAAACCAGCTACTACCATACCATCCTGAGAAACTTCCATTCCTAAAGGATTTGTGCCTAACCAACCAACAAGGTCAACCAAGTCATCTTCTTGCTTTTGTACAATGTATAATACCCTATTGACTTTTTTATCTCCAAAAAATTGAAATTTCATATTTTCAACTAATGATAAATTTTTATAAAAATCATTTACCTTTCCATTCATTGTAGTATTCGATCCCCAATATTTATCAGCGAGGTTATTCCACGAGCCACCTACTGTTCCTTCATACAAAAGCCAGTAACTGTAGTCGGGATCCGTCTTAGTAACATCCCAAACGACATAATCCGTATAGAAAGTCCACGTCCATTCCCACTTTCCACTTTTACTTTTAGTTGAAATTGTATTTGAAGACACTTTCTCAGAAATAGCTTTTTCATGACCTGGATGCCCACATCCACCATCATCATTACCAAAAACAGCATTGGGTAGTCCCCTAAACCAACCTCCGCCTGATTTTGGATATGTGGCGACTGTGGAATCTTTATTGAAAGAAATCCAATCTAAACCGTCCTTATCAATTATACTAGAAAAGCCTCCTCCGGCTTTATCAAATAAGTAGGTAATCGTCTTTGTTTTAATTTTAAAATGAGGTCTATCTTGATGTATAACTTCAGTAATATTTACTTGGGCTGAGGCTGCCCACGAAAAAGATAAAATTTCAAGAAATACTATGTAAATGATAAATTTTTTCACCGTTAAAATTGAGAGTAATTGGAAATAAAAACAACAAAAATTCAATACAGTATAGTATTGATACTAAATTGAATAGAATCTAACAATATTAGCTAAAATTCAGGACTTATTCAACCATCAAGAAAATACCAATTATACGTATTGATCAAAAAGGATATCCAATTCCAAAATTCCAAGTCAATCCATATCGTTCGCGAGATCGGAATCTAAACTCATCCAAAACCCACCTTTCTCCTACTTTACGAGAAGGATCTATTACCTTAATACCCCAGTCAAATCTAAAAAGAAAATAGGACAAATCCCATCTGATTCCAAGACCTGTACCCAGAGCGATTTCTCTCCAAAAGCGATTAAATTCAAAATTTGAGGTATTCCTTTTGGTATCAATATCTATTGGATACCACTTCCAGACATTTCCAGCGTCAAGAAATGCCGCCATCTGAATTTCTCCTAAAAAATGAAACATCCTTTTTCTATACTCCAAGTTTCCTTCTAACAAAATATCTCCAGGTTGTGGGATTGTATTTCCAAATGCAGTTGTATCAGGTGGACTGGAGCCCGTGCCTAATGTCCTAGGAGCCCAAGCCCGGACTGAGTTAGAACCTCCTATAAAAAAGTTCTTATCAAAGGGCAGAGATTTATTCTTTCCATATGGATTCGCAAGCCCAAAGTTTATTCTGTAGGCAAAACTACTTGATGAGTTGATATTTCTGTTGGTACGAAAATCTATATTAATTTTTAAAAATCTAAAATACGAACGTGAGCTATCTGATGAAGATTCTGGATCACTAAGCGGGAATAAACGCTCAACAAATCCAATTTGCGAGGGGTTACGAAGAAAATTCAGAGTGGTTCCACCAGACTCGAAAAAAAGACGTAAAAATCGTGAATTGGAGAAGGGCTTACTCAAATTCTGATTGTTGTAGATGTAGTTTGTGTTGAATGAAGACACAAATTGTGGATCAAACGTAACCTTCAAATTATTGCCTTCTTCTTGTAAATCAACAAGTGTATTATAAAACTCTTGCCCTGCACTGTTTTTAAAATATCGGGTATTTATAAGATTTATATCCATTGGGCTAAAATACCAATTCGTATACTTATTTATCTGTACAACGTAATTTGCTGATAATCTAAAGTTCTGACGTAAGCCCCAAAAGGGTTCAGAATAGCTATATCCCATACCCAGAATCGTACGAGGGTTTTTCAATAAAAATCTACTTTTCGCAAGTTTAGATGGCCAGAAAGTTGGCAATGTTAAATTTAGATTTAAACCTAGTTCAAGACTGCCTCTTATCGATTGCCCTTCTGTATTAAGTGGGGAAGGTTGCCCCTCATAGGAGCCTCTTGCACTCAGCTCAAAGGTTTCTAATTTATGCAAGCGATTTCTTGTTGTTAAAGATATAGGAATACCAAAACCAAAAAAAGAAGTACCGTCATTGTAGATATTATTGATACCTGGACTTATACCAAGTGTGTATTTTTGAAGCAATGGAGCAAAATACTCAAGTGCTAAATCTTTCCCTCCCATGGATTTTAACTGAGAACTTGCAAATGCAAACTGATTGAAATAAGATAACTGCTGCTGTGTAGCCGTAATTTTTGAGTAATTATAAATGGAATTTATGGGGGTCAAAATACGCTTTCCAATAATCTTGATAGGAACTGTGTTGTCAAAACGCAGAAATGTCACGCCATTTAAGTCAACGGAATCAGGGTTTTCCTGTTGATTTCTTATTGAATTCGGATCGAATGACTTTACAATAACTTTTTTTATGGTAAAAACCTCATGGCTATTTGTTGTACTGGGATTGAGAATTTCAAACCGCATGTAGCCGCTTTTAGCTTGAAAAAACTCGGATTCGTTACCATTGGGTGTCGTAATACCGTAACTAATGAACCTTTGATTAAAGCCGTAATAGCCGTTATTTTTTAATACACTTTCAATTCTATTTTTTTCTAAAACAACCAATCTCAAGTCTGCAGGACTGCCAGCATGAATCTGCTGCTGCGACTTATTGCTATTGAGAATATTCTGAATAGCTGGATCCTTGGCAAGGTATTCAACTGAGTCTACTTTATATCTTACATTCTCAACAATTGTATAAATAACTTTTACCCTATTGGCTTTCTCGAGCAGTTTCAACTGATAGGATACATTTACCTCTCTAAATCCAATATCCATCAAATATTTTTGAATCTTCTTTGACGTTTCTACCACTTTCAACGAATCTACAACAACTAAGGAATCACCAATATTCCTCCAAAACCAAGACATTCCCTCTTTTATATTAATGCTATCTCGTTCAATCTTTTTGTTGATCCTTTGAATTTTACGACTGGAAAATTTCGAACTATTTTGAATTAAATCGAGCTTCGTTTGCCGTTTATTTTTACGACTTAAGTGTTTATCTTTCTTAAAGGTTTTTAATCCAATAGAATACCACCAAACTTCTGGTGTAATTGGCAATTTTAATGGTTTTGAATTAGGCCTTTGAGAGAATGGAACAAGACTTAACAGCTCTTCGTCTATGACATTTTTATTGCCTTTAAATTCATTAGCCCAAAGAATTTTCTGATTTTTTTTTAGAGGAATACTATTTTTACAGGAACTTAGGAAAAGAACCCCAAAAGTCACATATAAAAACAGGTGAATATTCCTCAAATTATTAGAAGATGATAAGTAAACAGGAGCAAAAATACGTTCAATCCCTGCATAATAAAAAATACAGGAAAGAATTTGGAGAATTTTTGGTAGAAGGAGAAAAAAGCATTCTTGAACTTTTAGAATCCAACTATGAGATCGTAAAAATTTATGCTACTGAGAAACTAGCCGAAAAAATTACATTTAGGAATATTGTTATCGATAAAGAAGAAAAAATCGAACAGATTTCTACATTCAAATCCAATAATTCAGGGGTGGCAGTTGTCAAACAAAAATTAGATGTTGTTTTTCAATTTGATATAAACAAAAACCACTTATTGTTAGATGGAATAGCAGATCCGGGCAATCTAGGAACCATCATTCGACTTGCCGATTGGTATGGCCTAGAAGAAATCATTTGCAGTGAAGATTGTGCAGAATTTTATAATCCCAAAGTGATATCATCTACTATGGGTTCATTCGCTAGAATCACCCCACACTATTTCAACCTAAACCAATGGTTGGATGATTACCCCATTTACACGATTGGAGCCACGTTAGGTGGACAAGATCTTCATTCTTATACCCCTGAAAGTAGCTTCGCCCTTATAATTGGATCGGAATCAGCCGGAATTAGAGAACCCCTTTCTAAACTTATAAAAAAGAACCTTACAATCCCTCGCAAAGGAAAAGCAGAATCTTTGAACGCTGCTAATGCGACTGCAATTTTCCTAGACAGACTATTTTAAAGGAATAATTTCACAATCAACTAATTTTCAAATACTTATTTTCAAAGAAAATTTGAAATATTCAAATATTTTGTTTGATTTTTTGTAACTCAATTCAATTTGGTATAGAAGTTGCATCATACTTTACTAAATCCTTAATCAGATTTTAATTTTAGATATACTAGAAAAAAAATACGTGCCAAACCTTTTTGAAAAGTATCTAAAACAGCGACGGCTTATTACCTAATTATTATTACAAATTTGAGAAACCTAACTTTATGCTTTGCTTTAACATTACTTTTTTCTTGCTTTTCAACACATAATTACGCCCAAAAAGTACAAGTAAAATTTGATGTAAAAACCATTACAAACTCCTTGAAGAATTCCAGGATAAGCTCTGGAAAAGTAAAAGGTCTTTTGACAAACTTGCCAGTTTCTAGTGAACAAACAGTACAGTTTCGATTGGATGAGTACGAACTCTTTCAGACCAAACTGGATAATGCTTTGGCACTTGAGGGCTT
>JBOFGX010000308.1:0-20844 GCA_051649345.1 Leadbetterella sp.
TACTTTTTTACTTTCCTAATGAAAAGCAGCCTTATTTAGAAAAATTATAAATAAGACTACAAATTGTCCAAGTTTGAAAATTATTTAGCCTATTTCGAACAATTGACAAGGATCCTGAATACTATTTCTATCGTGAGTAGAATGCATTAAGGCTAGTTTTATGTATGGGGTGGTTTTTGTTATATTTGCAAATTATTTTTTAACCCTAATCAATAAATATAAAGTTGAAGACCAAGTTGTTGTTTTTATTTTTCCTTTCCTGTACTGCTGTTTTTGGCCAGCGGTCGGCTAGCAAAACCATAAAAATGAATTCCGCTATTTCATTTTTGAATCAAAATGAGTTTACAGGAATCATCGTGTTGAAAGAAGGCGATAATTTGAAAGGAATCGATCCCATTGAAAAAAGAGAGATGTGGAAAGTTACATTCAATAATTCCAAAAAATCAAATACGTTATTTTCGGATGAAACACTGGATAAGTTTGAAGAGATTCAGGGAACACCTTATCATGCGGGTGTATTGGGTAAAAGGCTTGTCATAGTTAATACAGATGATGGCCAAATTATTTTAGATAAATCATTGGAAAACAATGAAATATTAAGTAAAGTATTTTTGCCCGAATCCAATGAATATTTTGTTTTATACAAATCTGAAAATAAAGTAAAATGCTTTCTCCTCAATCTGGGTATGCGTAAAGTTCAATGGGATATTGATCTCAATGAAGCGAAATCTAGTCTTTTTTCAGATTCGAGAAGGAAGAATAATGTCATAGCTGTTGATGATAAGTTAATTACACTTTTCTACGGTAAGTTATCGTGTTTTGATAGGGTTTCGGGTAAAAATATTTGGAGATCAGAATCCGTTTTTAGAGCGTGCTTTCCTGCTCAAAACAAGAAGCAGCTGATTGTTTCTGAAGCAACAAGCTCATCAATTTTTGCATCTGAGTCACTCAATACGATTGATATAGAGACAGGAAAAAAAGTATGGAATTCATCCTTGCCTCCCAGTAGCAGAATATATAAAGTAGAGGATTGGAAAAGCCTTTTATTGATTAACAACTCCAAAGGATTAAATTTTTATGATATCAAAACAGGCTCCAAGTTATGGAATGAAGATTTGAAAGCACTGGATCTACGATATGTAAAAAGCTATAAGGATGATTTTCTCGTTGTTTCGGGAACAAGAATGATGATTTATAATGATAGAGGTGAAAAAGTATGGAAAGAACCTGCGAAAATTAGTACCAATATCTATGAAAAACTAGAATATGTAAGACCATTTGAAAATAGGATATTTTATATAACACAATCGTCTTGCAATAGTATAGACCCATCAACTGGAGATAAAATTTGGAAAAAAGACCTAGATTTGACAAACAATAGACCTATATTCTATGCATTTGATAGAAATACTGAACAATTCGTAATTTATAATGATGGGAAATTGTATAAGTTTGATTACAAGACAAATGTAAATCCACAATTAGTAGCAAAAGTTAGTGTTAAACATGATATACGTATTGAACAAATGGATGTATTTGATTGGGGGATTTGTTTGGTTGGTCCCGACGAAGTAGTAGGATTGGGATTTGATGGCAAATTGAAATATCATAGAGTATATGAACAGCCCGGAGAAAGCAATAGAAAAGCAATTAAGTTAATTGGTATGGCAATGGGTGGTGAAGCGTCAACATCTTCAGTTGGCAAAGATGATTGGAATATAGAGTATAAGACACTAAGTGATGAAGAATATGTGGCCAATGCCGTTATAGTTACATCATTATACGGTTTAGGAGGTATTACCACAGTAGCTGGTGATGTTTTGGTAGAAAAATACAAGAGTAGGTTTAACGCTCTAAAACAAAATCAGAGTTTTGTTTATTTGAATGCTTACGGTGAAAATAGGGAACGGTTATTAATAAAAGTTAGAAAATCTGATGGTGCAGAAGTAGAAAAAATACTTTTGAATGAGCTTAATCCGGTATATATCATTGATCAAGCTAATCAGGATGTATTTTGTATTGAGAAGAACCATCTCAATATATATGAAACTGCTAAATAAGTGCCTTCATCCCCTTTGTTCTTATAAAACTCTCTTTTGTTAGTTTTTTTAGATTATAGAGACTAAACTACATTTCTTTTTTATTTTTGTGTATAAATAGTTACTACACTTCATACGTGTAGTAGCGAAAAAGACTCTCACGAAATATTGTATGGCTACCGTCTTCCTCAACGCATTCTTATTTGTATCTACACTTTTTGTTGCACAGTCTGATACGTCCAAAGTGGAAACTCGCTTTGAAGATGATTTTTTAGGAAGGTATAAAACCATGTTGGTTAATATTCGCTTGCAGAGTATAACTCCAGATTCAGCCAGAAATGAGTTTAAGTATATAATCGGCAAGGTTCGAACCATATTTCCTAATACTACGAATGATTCATCTATAATCTTTCCATTAACAAAATATGATTTTAAGGCAGTAGGGGGGAAGGGAAATGGTTTTTTTGCTCGTACGTATAATCTCTTTGATTTTTCTATAAAAGGGAGCCACCCAGCTCATGATATTTTTATTTATGATCCCAATAAGGATAGTTTTGACGATCGTAAAAAGCAGTATATCGATGTTATATCTGTTGGCCGTGGAATGGTCATTGCCACAGAGGATAGTTGGAACTCAGAAAGCCCATATAAAGGAGGGAATTATGTATGGATATACGATTCTGTAAGGGGTAGTCTTTGGTATTACGCTCACCTTCGTGAGGTAATCGTAAAGGTAGGCCAGGTTGTAGAGCAAGGTGAAAAACTCGGTCAAGTAGGGCGTACGGGCTCATCTGCTGCAAGTGAAAGATCAGATAGCCATTTGCATCTTATGCATTTGACTTTAGATAAA
Organism: Leadbetterella sp.; assembly: GCA_051649345.1. Classification (GTDB taxonomy): domain Bacteria; phylum Bacteroidota; class Bacteroidia; order Cytophagales; family Spirosomataceae; genus Leadbetterella. Next base: position 2,890 of record JBOFGX010000308.1, read on the forward strand.
GACCTTAATCCCAAGCCACATAACTATTATTCTTGGTTGTTGAAAGCCAAATCTTTGCAAAATCCAGTAAACTAATCAGATGTTTTTTTTGATTGGATGTTTCTAAACATTGACAATCCCACGTAGCTTAATATTATAAGTGGAACGGCTTCTAATCTCAAAATGGCAAGTGCTACAGCACTTAATCCCAGAAACACAAATTTGAATCCATTATCTTTCCAAGAAAAGTTTTTGAATTTTAGAGCAAAAAGTGGGATTTCTGAGTTAAGTAAAATACTCATTACTAGGATATATACAATCAATACCCATGGTTGGGCAACCCAAGATTGCAGAAATGTTCCGCTTTCTATTATAAATGGGAATGATGCGACTATCATGCCATTCGATGGTGTAGGGACTCCAATAAAGCTTTCGCTTTGTCTTGTATCAACATTGAATTTGGCCAATCGTAAAGCAGAAGCTAAAGCAATTATCAATGCACCATAGGATTGGTTGGGAAATATTTGTACCCCTCTATCCAACATCATATAGATAATTAATGCAGGTAAAACACCAAAAGATACTACATCAGCAAGGGAATCGAGTTCTTTGCCTATTTCTGAAGGGCTTTTGAGTAAACGAGCTACAAAACCATCAAAAAAGTCCAGAACAAGAGCAATAAATATGAGGATACCTGCTGTTTTTAAATCCTGGTCAAATACAGATATTATACCGAAAACTCCACATAATAAGTTTCCAAGGGTAATAAAATTGGGAATCGTAAAAATTTTCATTTAAAAAAGGGATTATGGTCTTTTTCTTCTCCAATGGTAGTTGATTGCATATGACCAGCATATACTGTATAATGACTGGGTAGGGTAAAAAACTGAGTTTTAATAGAATTTATTAGATCAGAGTGACTGGAAAACGGGAAATCTGTACGCCCAATACTTCTATAAAAAAGGCAGTCTCCTCCAAAAATAGCACTTGCATCTTTAGCGATAAAAGCCACATGACCGGGTGCGTGCCCAGGAACGTGTACAATGTCAAGCTTCGTTTTTCCAAACAAGTAGGATTCTCCACCTCCAAAAAAAATGTCAGCTTCAAAAGGCTCATATCCTTTAATCCCCCAAAGATTACAGCGATTTTCTACATCTGCCAATATGGGCTTTTCAAGAGGATGCATGTGTATTTTTATATCAAATGTCCTCCTAAGAAAAGCGGCACCGAATACATGATCTAAATGAGCATGCGTAAGTAATATGGCTTTAAGAACTAGATTATGAGTTGAAATGTAATCTTTTAAAGTATTTTTTTCTTCAAAACTCAAGCAACCAGGATCTATGATAACTGCCTCTCGGGTCTCATCCGAAACAACATATGTATTTTCTTGTAGAGGAGAAAATGTAAAGGATTTTATTTGGAGCATAGAACAAGAATATGCACAAATATAAGAATTCTTAGGTGCTTCTTGGTAAATCTATAAAGAATGTGGTGCCCTCATCTTCAATTGTATCAAACCATATATTGCCTCCTGCGTGCTCAATGCCTTTTTTTGCCATCGCCAAACCTAAGCCCGAGCCACCTACTTTAGTACTAAAGTTAGTAATGAATATTTTTTGATGTATATCCTCAGGTATACCCGATCCATTGTCTTTAATTGCTACAATGGCGGAGTTTGCTTCATCACTCAGATAAACACTGACACTTATCTCAGGCTGTCTTACTGGAGGAACTGCTTGGATACCATTAAGAATAAGATTTGTAATAACTCTTGAGAAAAACATGCGGTCACCAATAACCGTTATTTGTTTTTGTTTAGCCTCAAAATCAATCTTTATGTTGTGACTAACCATGTATAGGTCTACTGTTTTCTGAGCCGTAGAAACAATATCAAACTTCTCTGATTTCGGTACAGGCATTTTGGCAAATTCAGAGAACGAATTGGCAATTTCATTTATATTGTCAATTTGTGCAGTTAGTGAGTTTAGGGCTCTCTCAATCCTGTTTTTTTGCTCAATATTATCAGAAGATAGCGTCCTTTGAAGCTGCTGAATCGACAGCTTCATGGGTGTGAGTGGATTTTTGATTTCGTGAGCTACTTGTTTGGCCATTTCTCTCCAAGCCGTTTGTTTTTCACTTTGAGAAAGAGCTTGTTTCGACTCTTCCAATTTTTTGATCATATTGTTATAGGCTTTTGTAAGCATACCTATCTCATCATTGCTATTCCACTCAATTTCCTCGTTTTGGTTTTCAAGATTGGTTCTTTTTAATTTTTGACTAATTATTCTTAAGGGGGATGTAAGCGAGGTGCTAGTAAAGAAAGATGTTACAAGAAGGATTACAAACAAACCCATGAAGATAATTAGCAATGTAGAAACAACACTTTTGATTTGAGCGTCTAAATTATTTTTGGCATCAAAAAACGGGATACTCATAATACCCATGGGCCTGTTGTTTCTATCTTTTATACGGACATAGGCTGATTTGTATTCAAGATTACCTAAAGTCTCTGTTTTTATGGTTTCATTTGCCTTTAAATCAATGAGTTCCATATACACTCTAGGGTTTATTTTATTAGAATACAAACCCGATTGGTATAAAATTGGTCTCGATGTAAAAGAAAGGGTACCATCATTTGTAAAAACGTTTAGGTCAATTTTTCTAGATTTAGCTAAATTGCTCAGCTGGTTTTCAAAAAAAGCTTGTGAGCTTTTTCCATTTATTAGATCATCATAGTAAATCTGTATAGTACTACCAATATTTTTTGCATTATCTGTAAGTGCATTATCCTGTATACCAACGAGTGAAGTTCGAATCAAATTAAGGGTAATAGCAATCAAGACAAGAAGAGGAATCAAAAGGGCACCGTTGAGATACAATTGGATTTTCGTCGAAAACTCCATTCGAATATTTCCTTTGGTAAAGAAAATAGCAAAAAATACTATCAAAACGCTTATTCCAACTAGGGATAGCAAGAAAAGAAATGAGAAATTAGCTAGTATATTCTTAATCCACGTATTGGATTCGGATACTACAAGAATTTTTCCATCTGAATCTTTGTATGCTTGATGTATATATTGATTATGACGTGCTCCAACAGTATATAATGACTTATCTTTCAAAAATTTAGGTGAAAAATTCATGTTGTAGTTATACACTCCATTGTTTTGGAGAAGGATCCCAGCTTTATTATAAAGTGCGTAACTATAATTTTTAGCATCGGGATTTTGGCCAAATGTTTTGTTTTGTAAAAAATCGGAACTACTTCCAAAGTCAGCGTTTTCTTTTAGCTGTAGTTCCAGTCCAATGCTTCCTAAATACGTATTGCCTTCTTTGATTTCAGAAATACTTACATACTTCTTGCTTCTTTCTGTGTTTTTCTTAAGCAAATAAACATGTGGGAACTTGGTAGCGGCACCTTCACTGAGTACGTTTACTTGGTATTCATTAAAATCTTTAATACTATCCAATAGCATCCAAGGACTTCCTTTGGAATCGAAAACTTGAATCTTTACATTATAACTATCAAAATATATGTCGAGAAGCTTATCTTTTATTACCTGATTTACTACCTCTATACCAAAGAAATTTTTCTTTAAAGCCTGCACTATTTGCGTGTCTTTCGGGATTTTTGATTGTAAGTCGTATAGAAGCCCTTCTGCTTGTAAGTCGTTTTCGTTCAAATAATTTTTGGCAAAGGCCAGCCTGTTTTCTATTCCAGATTCAATGGATTCGTCGTGTAAACTCTTAACCATTATACTGGCAAAGCACGAGGCAGCTGCTAAATAATATATAAGGGTTTGAAATCGGAAGTTTTGATAAAAATAAGTAAGATTACTTAGATAAAGAGCCAGAAAAAAACCACCAGATATGATGATAGTCCAACTAAATCCTGATATATAGTAGTAAAATATTATACTTGCGGCATATCCATAAAGCCAATAAAACAAACCGTGGTATTTGTTTTGATGTATCCTATGAAACAAATGAGTAGTCATCTGGCTCATAATCAGAAAAGTTACAAACATCATTAACAGATATGCTACGCTTAAAAATTGTATTTTCTTGAAATCAAGATTCAAAAGATCATTTAGACCATAAAAAGGATCAGAAACAAAATCTCGTATCTCTAAGAAAATTAGGTAACTAAAAATACAATGTCCAATAATCAATGCAAGTGATACAGCAGTTTGAATTCCGGAGTCATACTTGCTTAACTCTTTGATATACTGAATTTTGAGATAATGGAAGGAAAAGTTGAATATAAAGATTATCAATAGATTAATATTTATAAGCTTATCGAGGAAGCATAAGTTATAAATTTTGCATGCAGTTTCTACTTTGTTGTTAAGTCCATTTAAAGTAAAGAAAGCTTCTGGAATACCACTGAAGTACGTGATTACACGAATAAAAATGAGTCCAATTATAAGATGTATAAAAGCTCGTCTGTGTTTCTTTTCGTTTATCAAAATTCGATAGTAACTAAACAATAATATAAGTCCTACCAATAGCATAACATGAAGTCCTATCAAGTGCCAAAGTTCTATAAAACCTCTATCACTGCTTGATAAATCCTTAAACGCTGTCTCATAAAGCTCTTTATTCTTGGTTCCTATAATAGATAAACCCTTTTTTGCTCCAGGAATATAGATTTCGCTGGGTTGTTTTGGAAATATATTCTTATTAAAAGTATTTTCAAGATAATAATTGCCTTGCGAATAATTTTTTGTGAGCTCAATAATTGAGCATATCATGTACATTCCATCCTCTTTACGGAATTTCAATACTTTTAAGATCTTGTTAGAATTGTAAGCGTTGAGTAGTTTTTCGTATTGTATATTTTTAACTTCTCCGTAATCCGGTATAAACTTATTATTAGACCAGTAAATGAGCTGTCCATCCTTGAAAATATAGTAAGGGAAAATTGTAGGTGTAGAGTATGATTTAAATTGTCGGTCTTTTACTTCATACACTCGAGCCTTTACGAAGCTGAGATCCTTAGCCGCTTGATTTAGTTGTATGGTTGTTTTCTCTTGAATGTCTTTCGAAAAGGAATTTTCCTCCATTAGTTTTGCGGAAAACATAAATGCCCCCACAATCAGCATGGTCCATGAAAAGAGCAGAATACCAATTATCTCTTTTCGGCTTAGGTTAGAAAATCTTTGTTTTATAAAAAAGTGTTGTTTTGACTGCATAAATAAGGATAAAAATCATGCCAATACGTTATCAATCGTAACGAAGGTATATTTCAAAACAAGCATTTTGTTTCTATATTGTATGATATCTAACTATAAATTGTGTATGTAGCCAATATGTTACGAATCAATTTTATGATAGAAAAATCACGAATTTCTTGAAAAGATTACATAAAAATAAACCTGCTTTTGCTATTATCAGTATTTTTGTGGCATAACCAAACCCTCAAGTATGCAAGATAATATAATGCTTTTATTAGCAGGACTAATGATAGGTGTTTTTATTTACTTAATTCTTAATATTTTAAATAAAAATAAAAAAACGACTGAAAATACAATTAGTAAAGAGGTAGTACCTTATTTTCTACAAGCACATGAGCGTATGACCTTGTTTCTGGAAAGAATAAAGCCTGAAAACCTCTTGATCCGCGTATCTCCTGAAAATCTAGATGCTGAGTTATTTCTACGAAATTGTATACAAGAGGTCAGAAATGAAAAAAATCATAATGCTGCTCAGCAGGTATATATAAAACCCGATACATGGGCAATTATTGAACTAGCATCCCAAGCTCTTATTGCAGACTTGCTAGCTCATAAACTAACGGGTACACCTCGTGATTATATTTTAGAAGTCTTGAAAGACCCAAATTTGGGTTCAATCAGTCTTATAAACAATGCACTTTTGCAGCTAAAAAGAGACTTGCAATCTATTGTTTGAAATTGCATTTATTCGTAAATTTGAGGAAATTCCCAAAGTTAAAATCTTAAAAAAATGGCAGTATCATCAAAACATTTGGCAACATTTATATTAGGGGCAGCGGCAGGCGTTGCATTGAATAAGTACCTTCAATCAGAGGAAGGCGAAAAGCTCATGGAAGATTTGAAAACCAAAGGCAATGAGCTTAAAGATGAGGCGGAAGCAGCTTTGGAGAAAGCACCTCAATATTTTGAAGATCTAAAGAATGGGGCATCGCAAAAAATGACAGAATTAGTTCAGAACCTAAAGAATCAGTATCCAGAAGCGGAAAACATGATTAGCGAACTATTCTCTTCTTTAATCAAACCTGCACAAAAGTAAATTTTCTGCTTTGAAGTTTTTTCTAGTTAAAATTTTGTTAAACACAATCGAGAATAAATCATAATTAGATTTTTTTTCGTTAAAAATTATTATTTGTTAGAATCGCATAAAAATGAAAGCACGTTTTTTAATTGTTTTGATTGTATTTACGCAGTTGTGCCAAGCACAAATTGTTACCCTAAATCCAAAAATCAAAAGGTCGTCTCAACCTGATGTGAAAATAAACAAAATAAGTTTGTTTGAGGATAGGACAGAGGTGAATTTTTATATTAGGATTCGAACAAGCAAGGAGCTTTTTATGGAACAATTAGAGGATAATCCCAGACTCAAAAAGCAGTTCGACGAAATGCCCTCTATGCAAAAGAAAATGATATTGAAAATGCAAGAAATGCAAATGACAACAACAAGTACCATTTCTTATCAATCGGATTCTTATATTAAAGATTCAGAAGGTAAAAGGTACAAGTTTCTTAAAGCGAAGAATATACCTATATCACCCAAAAACCAACAAGTGGAGCCAGGCCAAAAAGTGTATTTTACGGTTACTTTTCAGGCTATTCCAAAAGGGATTGGTACGATAGATATAATAGAAAACGAAAAAGACAAGGCCAATACGCTTTCGTATTGGAACTTTAAAGGAATTACAATAAATAATCCTAAGGATGAAGAAAGAATACTTTCGAAAGCAAAACCAGTAGAGGAAAAAACAGAAAAGGCGACATTGCGTATATTCGGAAAAATCAAAGATTCTTCTAATGATAGCTTGCTTAAAGCCAAAATATTTTGTAAGTCTAATTCCGATAAGGATGAAGCAGATTCTCTAATTACATCTAAATCAGGATCGTATGAGTTTTTGATAGAGGTCGACAGTACGCTTGAGCTTAGTGTTTTTGCTAAGGGATATGAGAATCTATTTGAGGAGGTTGACCTTAAAATGCTAAAAGATAAAAAAGATTTTGAAAAAGATATTTTCTTAGAGAAATCCATAGATCTGTCTGCGGAAGTAGATAAGGTTATAAACAAGGTGTTGGATAAGAGTGATGATACTTTATCTTCAAGTAAGTCGATACCTGACGATGCAATTGGTGAAAAGGAAAACACCACTGATGAGAATTCGTTGAAGTTAGACAAGGTTTATTTTGATTTGGGAGAAGCTATAGTGAAAAATGAGTCTTTTGAACAGCTAGATAAACTTGCGGAATACTTAAAGTCTCACCCTACAGCTATAATTCAAATAGAGGGACATACCGATAATCAAGGAGATAAAGATCTAAATAAAAAACTCTCCTTTGATAGAGCGAATAATGTTCGCGACTATTTAATAAAACAGGGTATAGAGAACAAGCGTATCATTGCAAAAGGCTTTGGCGATTCTAAGCCTATCAATAAAAGCAATAGCGAAGAAGAAAGACGTAAGAATAGGAGAGTGGAGTATAGATTTCTAGAGTAGGATAACTATTAATGAAATTTGTAAACAACGAGAAATCTAGGTATCTTTTTTAACTCTTTCAAAAAAGTCATTGATAAAGTTTGCACAGGCTTGAGGTGATTCATACATTCCTGCATGAACAATATCGTGTAAAAGTAAAACAGAGGGCTTTTGTATAAGAGTAGTCTGATGCAAAGCATCTTTATAGTTTACGAAAGTATCCAATAGGCCAATAATTTGGAAAATAGGAAATGTAAAAGAGGGAAGAGCCTCAAGGCTTCCTTCTCGTGACTTCATCGCCAATGTGGCAGCCAAGAGGGCCTCATTGGGTATAGTCGAAAACTTATCAATATTATTTTTTACTTTATCTCCATGAATAGTTTTGAACTCCTCATTGAACATATTAGGATAAAAATGTTTAATGAAAAGGTCTGTATCATGTTTGATCAAAAACTGAATCGATTTGTCTCTACTTTCTTTCTTTTCCATGCTATCAGGTGCAGCCGAAGAATGAAATAGACCAAGTCCTAGAATTCGTTCGGGAAACATCGTTGCAAACTCTAGAGAAATATATCCACCCATAGAATGACCAATCAACACAAATTTTTCTAAACTCTTTTTATCCAACTCTTTTTTCAGCCATTCTGCATATTCAGCAATAGAAAATAGGGATTTGAATTTTGAAAAATCAGGAAAATGATAGGTGTTTTCAGTTGACAAATAGGGCTTAAAATCTTCCCATACGGTGGTGTCTTCACCAAAACCATGTAAAAATACTATGTTCATTTGTAATTGAAAAAATCGTAAATTTTGATTTTCTAGTAAACGTTACTTACACCTAGTTGCCAAAACAATGGAGATAATTTTAAGGGTAAATATAGTGGATTCTGTGTAAATTATTTCTATTTAAGTGATATTGATATTTATATTATGATTTTCATTGTAGTGATCACCTCTCAATTTTTAAAATGGAATTGTAACAAACGATATGTTGAAAAATAATCTGTACTTTTTTGAAATAGATTTGGGGAAGTAGTTTTTTTTTATGATTTTTAAGTGATTTTTTGTGATAATATAAATATTTGACCCAAAATCATTCAGTTTTTTCAACTTAAACTTTCAACTACTCTCTATGGATCAATCGATTAACAAATCAAGAATTTTTACAGCGAGCTGTTTTGCTCTCATAACAACCGCTATGGCATTTGCTATTCGTGCAGGTATTATCCCTGAACTGAATAAAACATTTAATCTAACAGATGCCGAGGTTGGAGTTATCAATTCTATGGCATTTTTTGGGTTTCCCGTGGCAACAATCATTGGAGGGTATTTATACAACGCTATTGGACCTAAAAATATGGTCTGGATTATGTTTGTAAGTCATGTTTTGGGCATTCTTTTGACCATATTTGCTCAAGGGTATGTAACGCTGTTGGTGTCTACTTTTTTCATTGGATTTGCGAACGGAATAGTAGAATCGGCATTTAATCCCATGATAGCCACTATGTATAAAGACAACCAAACTACTATGATGAACAAGTTTCACGTTTGGTTTCCGGGTGGTATTGTAATTGGGGCATTGTTGGTTTTCTTTTTTAAAGAAATAGGCCTTGGATGGCAGATGCAAGTAGGTTGTATGTTGATACCTACAGTATTGTATGCCTTCTTATTTATGGGTCAAGAGTTTCCAAATGAGAAATTAGCAGGAGCGAGCTCAAGTGACAACCTAGCAGCGTTAGCTAATCCAATTTATCTTCTGTTTTTTGCCGCTATGTTTTTTACGGCCAACGCCGAATTGAGTACGCAACAATGGGTAGAAAAATTACTAGGTAAGGCAGGTGCTGAGCCTATGTTGGTTTTGGCATTAGTAACAGGTTTAATGGCCGTTGGGAGATTTTTTGGTGGCGGACTTATACATAGTTTCAAGCCCATTGGTGTATTAACGGGTTCTGCCCTTATTGCGACATTAGGAATCGTGATGATGAGTATGGTAAGTGGTAATTTATCCTATTTGGCAGCAATTCTGTTTGCTATAGGTGTGTGCTTCTTCTGGCCAACACTATTAGGTTCTGTGGCAGAGTATACGCCTAAAACGGGAGCTATAGGAATGAGCTTAATTGGTGGTTTTGGGATGTTTGCTAGTGGAATCATGCAAAGTACAATCGGCGGATGGCTAGATACAGAAAAAGAGAAACAACTTGCAAATGGAATAGATTTGAAGGAAGCTGAATTACTGGCTGGACAAGCCACGCTTGATAATTTAGCAATTTTTCCAGCGATTGCTTTTGTTGTGTTTTTGATATTGTTTTTTATGTTGAGAAATACGAAAACATCGCATTAATTTTTCTCAACCTTTATCTATACATGAAGCTGTTCGATTTTTCGGACAGCTTTTTTATTTTACTCTTCTGAAGAAGTAACCGGGAGCATCCAAGGCCATGCCTTGGTCTATCAGTAATTCTTCTTGACATATACGTATTTGTCCTTGTGCCATGTTTATGTTCCCAATTGAGTTCAAAGTTACATAGGTGTAGTTGTTTTCGGTTTTTTCCTCTAAAATGTAACTTCCTGAGCCCTCTGTCACACCTTTTAAAGTTACCTTGCCGTCATTAGTAAAAGTAAGTGTCAGGTCATCAACAGTAGTAGATGGTAACATAGTTGCGACGTACTTCAGTTGCCAAGTGCCCGTTAGAATACCTTGCACTTTGTCTTTGTAGAAGTTTGAATTGGCGGTTTCATTTAAGCATTTAAAATCACTAGCAGATTCGGCGTTCTGGATTAAAAGATCTTCTGTTTTGGAGCAAGATACAATAGACAATACAAGGATGATTGCGATGAATTTCATTATTAATATTGTATTATATTTTTAAAGACACATAAATGATAAAGTTAGTTGGAAATCAATAATTATTTTTGACACTTCCAAAGTATATTCTTTAATAAATTTTAATTGCATTATATCTAATTAACAGAAAATTACATTCTAGTATTCAGGACAATTGTGAGTTTTGTTGGTAGAAATTTAATCATATCTCGAGAAAAATAATTGGATTTTTCTTCTATTCTATAATAATGGCATACTGTTTGCAAAGTATTTATTCGTTAGTAAATTATACGAATATTACATGGTTTCATTTATCTCAGTAGCTTTCCAGTTTTTATACGTTTTGCTTTTAAGTCCAACACCCGAAAGGAAGGAAATAGAATCTACGAGTATAGAAGTAACTGTTTCCAGTCCAGCACCTGAGAAGAGCACAGCTTCACGCCCTCTTGAATTTGAACTTCATGGTATCGATGTATCGCACTATCAAAGTTCTATCAATTGGCAGAAAGTGATGGACAATGGACATGACAAATTCAAGATTAGTTTTTGTTTTATAAAAGCTACCGAAGGCTCAAGCTATACAGATGCTAAATTTCATCAGAACTGGGTAGGTAGCTCAGAGGTGGGTTTACAAAGAGGAGCCTACCACTTTTTCTCACCCGGTACAAATCCTAAAGCTCAAGCTAGGAATTTTATCCGAATGGTTTCTTTGCAAGCAGGTGATTTAGCTCCTGTGTTAGATGTAGAAACAGAAAATGAAGAAGTATCAAAGAAGACTTTCAGAAAGAATGTAAAATCATGGCTATTGTATGTAGAGCACCATTATGGCGTTAAGCCCATTTTGTATACAAATGAGTACATTTTTAATAAATATCTACGGGGCTACTTTGAGGATTATCCTCTGTGGTTTGCAGATTATAATTCTCGTAAGCTAAATACAAACTTGGATCATCCCAATGTTCGTTTTTGGCAATATTCCGAAAGGGGGCGAATTCGCGGAATTCGCGGTAACGTAGATTGCAACGTGTTCGTTGGATCTGCTTACGAACTGGCAAAATTAACTATCTGAACTTATATTTTTGCTAATAGTAAGTCTGGGGGTGGTGATGTATTTCACCGCCTCCTTTTTTTTGTCATTTTTCAGAATTTGACCTCCTATAAAGGTATTCCCTTTGTGTTGAACTAGAGTATAATATCTGGATTGTAATTCCATATTGGGTAGTTTTTTTGCTTACTTTTGTAATAATCATAAATATGTCTTAAACCCTTGAAAATATTCTGCCTAGATCTCAAATCCCTTGCATTATATATACTTGTATCTTTATTGATTATTGCTTGTAAAAAGCAGATTCCTTTAGTTTTATCCGACTACCCCAGTATTCGATTGAATACGTCAACTGCACAAAAAAGGGCCAAAGAAATAGAACAAAAAGTAGCTTTACAGTTAGTGGATGGTATTCAGATGAAACTATGGGCAAGTGACTCTTTGGCTCCTGATCCAACGGGTTTACACGTAGATACGAATGGGGATGCTTATGTTACATGTACGGACAGAGGAAATAAATCCGATTTCGATATTCGCGGACATATGGATTGGACACATGAGGCCATGGCTATGCAAACTGTCGAGGACAAATATAGGTTTTTAGTGCAAAAATTTGATTCTTCAAATTCGGCAAAAAATTACTGGGCACATGATCTCAATTTTGATGGAATAAAAGATTGGCAAGATTTGCAAGTCGAGAAGGACTATATTTATAAAGTTCAGGACCAAGATGATGACGGAATCGCAGAAAGTAGCCAAGTAATTTATGCGTCTAAATCCGATGTTGCTACAGAATTAGGTATGTCGGTGCTTAAGCTTCAAGACAAAGTATATTTTGCTCAAGCTCCGGATTTACTAATGCTAGAAGATAAAAACAATGATGGAATTCTGGAAAAAGAAACATCTCTTTCTAGTGGCTATGGTGTACATATTGGATTTGGTGGGCATGGCATGAGTGGTATTGTTCTAGGTCCCGATGGTAAGCTGTATTGGACAATCGGCGATATTGGCTTTAATTCCACAAACAAGGAGAAAAGGAAACTCAATTATCCCAATGAGGGAGTGATTGTACGGTCTGATCCAGATGGCTCCAATGTAGAAGTTTTTGCACATGGATTAAGAAATCCCCACGATATATCATTTGATGCACATGGAAACATGATCGTATGTGATAATGATGGCGATCATCCAGGAGAAAGCGAGCGTCTAGTACATGTAGTGGAAGGCTTGGATGCAGGGTGGAGGATAAATTGGCAGTTTGGGAAATATACCGATCCAGATAACAATGGATACAAAGTGTGGATGAATGAAAAATTGTTTCAACCCTATTTTGAAGGGCAAGACTCCCATATTCTGCCTCCCATTCGAAACTTTCACGCAGGACCTTCTGGAATCGTGTTTAATCCAGGTACAGCACTTGGCAAAAAGTGGCTAAACTCATTTTTTATGGTTGAGTTTGTGGGTAGTCCTACACATTCCGCCGTATGGAACTTCAGATTGAAGCCTCAGGGTGCAAGTTTTGAGTTCAAAGATGATCTAAAGTTTATGAGTGGGGTTGAAGGCACGGCTATTCGCTTTGGTCCTAAAGGAGATTTGTTTTTGACAGACTGGCTCAACGGTTGGGGGACTAAAAACCTAGGTAGGATCTGGAGAATAGACGTGACTGAAAACGAAAATGATCTTAAAGAAATACGTCAAAGGGTATTTTCGATATTAAATATGGATTCTAAGGCAATAGAAACATCTGTTTTACAAGAGTATATAGGACACTCAGATCAACGTGTGCGTTTGAAAGCACAATATGAGTTGGTAAATAGAAACGAGGAAGGTATGAAGGTGTTTAGTTCTATTTTAGAAAAAGGAGATACGTTAGCCCAAATACATGCCATATGGGGAATGGGAATGCTTGCTAAGAAGAACCCAAATGCTAAAGAATTATTTAAAAAAGCTTTTCTAAGCCCAATCCCCGAAGTACAAGCTCAAACCGTAAAAACAATAGGCGAAGTTCAAGCTATTGAGTTTGTTGATCAAGTCGTTGAAATGCTTAAAAATACATCTCCGAGGGTTCAATTCTATTCGGCAGAGGCCTTAGGTAAATTAGGAAGTGCTAAAGCTGTTCAACCTTTGATAGACCTATTGGATATAAATGCAGATCAAGATCGGTTTATTCGGCATGCAGCTACTCTTGCATTATCCAAATTGCCTTGCGAATCCGATCTAGAGCGTATTTCTAGATCTGACAAGGAAGCTCTGCGAAGGGCTGCTGTCATCATCTTGCGTTTGAAAAAATCCAGTAAGTTGGAATTGTTTTTAAATGATGCCAATGAGTATATTGCAAATGATGCTGCCAGGGCTATTCACGATGATCTTTCTGTGCCGGAAGCGTTGAAGGCACTTGCTCTCATGCTGAATCAGACTAAACATAGAAATGAAATATTTTTGAGGAGAGCCTTATCAGCCGCTCAGCGGGTTGGTGATTCAGATTGCTTGGCTACGGTAGTTGAGTTTACTCGATCAGTATTTATCCCAGTAGAATTGCGTGTAGAAGCAATAGAAGTACTACGTACGTGGTCAAGTACGTCAGATTTTGATAGAGTGGATGGAATGTTTAGAGGAAGTCAAAAACGTAATTCTGAAATGCCTAAATTGGCGTTTTCACCTGAGCTAAAACGAATTCTATCAGACAAAGATCCATCGGTGGTACAATCGGGACTAGCATTTATTCGCACGTATGGATTGGCTCAATTTATCCCCGATGTATATGATGTTTATGGAAACAATGCAAATGATAAAACCAAGGCAAAAGCTTTAGAATGTATGGTAGCCTTAAATCCCACTAAGGCTATATCTTTAGTAAAAAGTGCATTGCAGTCTAGAAGCGAGACAATCAAGGAGGCTGGAATTCAGTATTTGTCTTTACTTAATGCAGAAAATACACCTTTGAAAGAGGTCGTAAACCCGATACTTACAGAGGGCACTATAAAACAAAAACAGATCGTAATACGAGCATTAGGTGATATGGATATATCGGCTACAAGAGAAATTTTGCAAGACTTAGCCATAAAGAAATCAGAAGGTAACATCGAGAAAGATCTCTGGTATGATATATCAGAAGCTATAATAAAAACCAAAGACGAAGTACTGATAGCCATGGTAGCCGTAAAAAATAAGATTGGCACTTGGCTAGATGAATGGGCAGATGCTTTGTTTGGTGGAAGTGCTGAAAATGGTTTACGTGTATTTAATTCGAACGCGGCTCAATGCTCTCGTTGTCACTCCCGTCAAGAATCAGGAGGTCCAAATGTAGGGCCCAATTTACGGAATGTGGGAAGTAGATTAGATCGTGAAAAAATACTGGAGTCCTTAGTTATGCCAAGCAATACTATTGCTCATGGGTATGGCACAGCCACCGTAAAACTTAAAGATGGTCAAGAATATAACGGTACCGTAATATCAGAAACAAATGATGAACTTATACTGCAGACATCTGATGCTGAACCCGTAAAGTTACATCCCAATAGGGTGGCAAGAATTGAATATGCCCCATCCAGTATGCCTGCTATAGGCGAGTTATTGACAAAATCAGAAATTCGAGATTTAGTAGAGTTTCTCGTAGAGAGGAAGTGAAATTACCAGCCGAAGTAGCTTTTTGGTATAACACCTTTTAGTCTCAAGTAGACAATAGCCTGACCTCTATGGTGTATGACATGATTCTCCATAGCATAGAAAAGTCTCCATGCTGGCATATTTACGCCGTTGAAATCTGTCTTTTTATAAAAGTCAGCTTCTGGGTAATTTTGAATCCAATCGAGAACAGTAGTATAAAGTTTTTCTGTTACATCTCTTGTTTCTTGCTTTGAAAGCAATACCTTGGGTTTCTCTTTTTCGTAGGGATTTGGGAGGCTCAGTTTTCCTTTAAAAATTTGGTACGAAAATACAGCACAATGTCTAAATTGTTCTGCGAAACTCATTGACTCAGGGGTATATTTATATGAAAAGTGTTCCTCAGGCATTTGATCGATAATGCCCAATGTAGTAGTTTTGGATGCTTCCCAAGCCTCAATTAGTTCTTGCCTTATTGTACTTGTTTCTTTCTTTTTTTGAAAAGATGAAAAAGAAAGAAATGTCCCAATACTGGCAAGACCTTTGATAAAAGAGTTTCTATTCATTTTGATTGCCTTTTATGTAAGTTAAATCTGACTTTTATACAAGTTTGAATAATGACTGTTTTGAGCTAAAAGTTCGGTATGCGTCCCAGATTCAATGATCTCTCCTTTGTCTAAAACTAAAATTCGATCGGCTTTCTGTATGGTACTGAGCCTATGAGCAATAATAATTGCCGTTTTATTTTTCATAATATTGTCCATTGCTCTTTGGATCAATTGCTCATTTTCAGAATCTATTGAGGCGGTGGCTTCATCCAAAACAAGGATATTCGCATTCTGCATCATGACACGAACAAATGACAACAATTGCCTTTGACCAACAGATAATGTACTTCCTCTTTCATTTACATTATAATTGTAATTGTTTGGAAGACTCATGATAAATTCATGAATGCCTATGGTACGTGCTGCCATCTCAATTTCGTCATCGGTAATCTTATTGTTGCCCATCCGAATATTATCATAAATGGTGCCTTCAAACAAAAATACATCTTGTAATACCAGCCCTATTTGGCTACGAAGATCCGCTATAGTGTATTCTTGTAGATCTAGACCGTCAATTTCGATAACTCCTTTTTGGAACGGGTAAAACTTATTTAAAAGATTCACTATACTGCTTTTACCAGCACCTGTCGAACCAACAATCGCAATTTTTTCTCCTTTTTTAATAGAGATATTGATTCCTTTTAAAACGGGCTGATCGGGAACATATGAAAAATGTACATCTTTAAATTCTATGTTTCCTTCAATAACTTTATCAGAAGGCTTTGAATTAGGTTCCTCCAGTTTTTCATCCAGTATTTCAAAAATCCTACTTACACCTACAACTCCCATTTGTAAAGTATTGATTCTATCTGCTATTTGTCTGATAGGTCTGAAAAACTGGTTCATATACATAATGAATGCAGAAATCAATCCAATACTAAATTCATTATTTAGAACCCCTTTTGTGCCATACCATACGATCAACCCAGTACTTATGGCTGCTATGACATCAGCAACAGGAAAATAAACAGAATAGTATAAAATAGAGCGTATATTCGCATCTCGGTGAACCTTATTAAGCTCTTTGAATTTTTCTAATTCTCTATCTTCCACATGCAAAATTTGTACGAGAGCCATTCCAGAAATTCTCTCTTGTACAAATGCATTCATATTTGCAACCGCTGCTCGTACTTCACCAAATGATTTTTTTACTTTTTCTTTAAAAACATACGTACTTATGAGCAGAGGAGGGATTGTACAAAGGCAAATTAAGGTGAGTTTAACGTTAAGATAAAACATCATACCCACAATTAGTATTAATTGAAGGAAGTCTCCCAATATGGCTGCGAAGCCCGAACTAAATACATCGGATAGATTTTCTACATCAGAAACTGTACGAGTAACTAGCCTACCAATCTGTGTCTGATCATAGTAAGTAAGTCGTAAACGAATGATTTTTTCATATACCTTCATGCGTATATCATGAATAATCGTTTGGCTAATTTTGCCAGAAAGCATGGTGCTGAAGTAACCAATCAGAGATTGTATTCCTAACAAACCCACCATCCAAAGGAAACCAACGTATAACTCATTGAGGCTTCGGGTTTCAATTACACTATCAATTGTTCTTTGAACTAAAAGGGGGAGAATTGGACTCAGCAGGGCAGAAAGCAGAATCAAGCCCACAAGTGATATGAAAATCCATTTGTAAGGAAGAATAAACTCTAATAAACGTCTTAGTATTGGAATAGACATACCATTACAAAAGTAGGCATAAATCCTTATGCATGTATAGTTTCCAAGCTTGCTTGGCTTGCTTTTAAAATCTTTTTTATGATTTTAGTTTCTATTTTAGTGCTCAAAAACATGGATTCAAATTGACTAGGAGCCAAATAAATTCCTTTTTGCAGCATAGCGTGGAAGTATTTTCCAAAAAGAACGGTATTAGAAGATTTGGCTGAGCTTAAGTCTATTACTTGTTCAGAAGTAAAAAACAAGCTATACATCGATCCAATTTGGTTGACTGTATAGTTAAGTCCCAGTTCAGAGACTTGTTTTCGTAACCCTTCGGCGAGTTCGATTCCTGCTTGATTTAGCTGACTATATAAATCCGTCTTTTTTTTGATTTGTCGGAGCATTTCTAAGCCTGCAGACATGGCGATAGGATTTCCAGATAAAGTTCCTGCTTGATACATGGGGCCAATAGGAGCTACAAGCTCCATAATTTCCCTTTTGCCACCATAAGCACCTA
>JBOFGX010000309.1:0-3219 GCA_051649345.1 Leadbetterella sp.
ATTAAAGTTTGGCTGCGCTCGATATGTGATATCGCATATACTACTTTTAAGCTTTTGAAATGCATGGTCCCTCTCCTCATTCCACAATATCTGTTTAATACTTCTTTTAGTTTCGTTTTTTAATATTTGGAATAGAGGAAGAGCAATGGAGGCGTAGTTTCGTACGAATTGTCGTGAGTAATTGCATAGTCCCAAAAATGATCTTAGCTCTTTGATATTTGATGGCCTTGTGTAACCCCTTATTGCGGAAATTTTATTCGGGTCAGGTTTGACTTTCCCTTTTGATACAATGCTGCCTAATATTTTGACTTCCTCCTTAAAGAACTTGCATTTTTTCTTATTCAATATCAATCCGGCTGCCTGAATTCCTTTTAGTACGCTATCGAGATGGATTTTATGTTCCTCTATGCTGTTCGAGAAAATAATGATATCGTCTAAATAGGGAATTACATATTTGTGCAGGTCCTTGCGGAATATTGTATCCATTGCTCGCTGGAAAGTTCCTGGTGCATTACACAGACCGAAGGGCATTCTTACAAATTCGTATAGCCCATTTTTATATGTAAACGCAGTTTTCGGGATGTCTGCTTCTTCGATCGCAATCTGATAAAATCCCGAAGTAGCATCTAGGGTGCTGTAAATAGATGCTTTGGCTAGGGAATCTGTTATTTCATCTATCCTCGGCAACGGACAGTTGTCCTTTGTTGTCAGGTTATTTAATGTTCTGTAATCGATACAAAGTCGAAGACTACCATCTGGCTTTGATATAGGAACGAGTCTAGATGACCACGGGCTATTTGATTCTCTAATTATACCCAATTTGAGATTTTTATCGATCTCCTCTTTGATTTGTGTTTCCCAGTGTACGGGGATGCGTTGGTTCAGGTGTTTGAAGGGTGGTGCGATACCGGTCTCTATTCTATGCGTTGCTGTTGTGCATAAGGAATAGTCACTTATTTCATCTTTGAAAAGGAAGTGGTACTTGGTCAAAATGTTATCCTCCTCTGTAATTGAATTAACCTTTATGCTTTTTGATTGTTTGATGAATTTTGCAGAATTGTAGTGTTGCAGTATATTGGTTAGAACTTTTGGATTTTGGAGGATAAATTTTACACCTAGGATTGTATAAACCGGCTTGTCATTTGTAACGTAAGCGTCTAAGTAGTAGTTCACATTGTTTATCTTGATTATGAGTTTTTTGACGCAGCCGATGATTTTTATATAATTTCCAGTTGCAGACTTGATTCGCCTCTCACTACCTACCTTATGTATTGGTTCACCTTTTGGTAGTTTGGAAATGTGAATAAGTGAGATGTCCGCGCCTGTGTCAATGAGACATTTTGTTTGTCTGTTGCCTATTTGGCAGTTTTGGTTAAAGACGTTTTCTACGTCTTCAGGTTCATAAACAGAATAGATTCCTTTCTCATTTGTGTGTCCTTGAGCGTTAAAGTTTGACACCATTTGCTTGCCTTCGAAAAAAATTTTTGTCGTTTTTGTATCCCCTTTCATTTTTATCAGCTTATTTGTTTTGACCCTTAGTGATGTATTAGGTTTGGGTCTTACTTTAAGTAGAGCTGTTTTGGGCTCTTTAATCATATTTACTTTATGCAGTTTGGAAATTCGCTTAGTGATTGTTGGTTTTGGTTGTATTACTTCCGCGTCTGTACTGTGGCTTTTTTTTTTGAATTAATTAGCCAAGTAATTTCACCAGCCCTCTTCATGAAGTTTTCCCAACAAGCATTTTTATAGGATATTTCGTATAGTAACGTCCTGATTTCTGCCGGTGATCGCAGTATGACCATTTTAATTAAAGGGTCTGTGTATATTTGCTTGCTATAATGAATAAAAGAAGCTTCGGCCAGCATTGCAAGGTACTCTCTTGCTGTTGTGGTACCTTCTCTAGCTAAGAACTTTTTTGTGTTTTCGAAAATTTTTGTGGTATTTTCGAATCGATCTAGAAGTCGATCGGTAAGTTCTTTAAGCGATATATCGGGATTGTGATCATATATCGCGGCTGCCCATTGTTGGGCTTTGCCTCTGAGACGCATGAGTATCAGGCATTTAGATTGTGCTTCGTCGAAGTCACAGATACTACAAATCATGCGTACTTGGGCCAGCCACATCGTAGTGTCATCGTCTTCGTTCCCGTGAAACTCTGCGATTGCTTTCGCTGTTGACGCCAAGTCGTAATGGAATAGATTGGATTGTTTATTTATAGAAACGTTGTCTTCAATCATAACCATTAGCTGGGGTTAAAGAATGTTATTAATATGTAGCTCATGCTTATGATGTTACGACACTCCCCTCACATGGATAAAGATTTATCTTGCTTGAGATGAATCTTATTAAGCCTAATTTTTCTTTCGCCGTTGCTAACGATGTATGCTTCCTCGTGTATTTTTTTGGTTATTGTAAATCCGGGTACCCAGTTAGTACCGAATTTTTTACCGAGTGTTTCTTTGTAGATTAAAACTTTATCACCCTCTTGGAAATTGCTATGACACTTAACTTCACCTTTTCGAATATTTTTGTCAGCGTATGTTGAGAAGTTATCGTCTCTCGTTTGCTTGCTGAATTGTATCGCCTTATTTATTTTATCAACCCCGTATTTTTTGTCAATATTGAAAACCGGATGATTTCCATTCTTGAAAACGTATGGCGATGTCTGTAAAGCTCGGTGGAAGGAGAAGTTTACAGCAGATACTGCTTGGCTCAGTTTTTCTTCCCACTTTTCTTCATTAAAGTCACACAACTTCCTTAACTTTCGAAGCAGGGTTTGGTTAACTCTCTCGACGCAGCCCATTGTTTGATGATGACCCGGTGAGTTATTAAGCCATGCTATAGAGTATTTGTCACATATATCCTTTATTTGATTATTGCAAAATTCCAATCCGTTGTCGGATAGAATCGATTCAGGTGATCCGTGTTTGTCAATGATTAATTTTTGAACTGCATCAGCTGTGAGTTGTGCTGATTTTCTGTTTAATACACATGCTTCTGTCCACTTCGAATAGTGGTCAATCGCTACAAAAATAAACTTATTTTGGCCTTCTTCGTTTCTTAATCTACCTATTAGGTCACATTGCCATAATTGATTGGGTCTGGTGGTGGTAATTATTCGGTTTTTTGTGTTTATTCGCGGTCCGCCACTCTTCAGACAAATTTGGCATGATTGGCAAAAATTTTCAATGTCTTTAAATATACCTTTCCAGCTGTACT
>JBOFGX010000310.1:0-15008 GCA_051649345.1 Leadbetterella sp.
AAGACATTTTTTTATTTACAAATCCTTTGCAGATTCATAGATTTATCCCCAATTTTGCACCACCAATTCTCCCCAAAGAATACATATGAGTGATGCTATCAAGCATGAATGCGGAGTCGCCCTTGTGAGGCTTCGAAAACCTCTCCAATATTATATTGATAAATACGGTTCGCCCATGTATGCGATCAATCGTATGTATGTCATGATGGAAAAACAGAGCAATAGAGGCCAAGACGGTGCAGGGATTGCGAATGTGAAAATTGATGTGCCTGCAGGTACCCGATATATCAGCAGATATAGATCCATCGAGAATCGCCCCGTTTCGGATTTGTTTAAAAAGGTAAACGAGAAATTTATCAGTATCCAAAAGAGTACTCCTGAAAAACTTAAGGATAGCCGATGGATGCAAGATAATGTTGCCTTTACGGGAGAAGTTTGGTTGGGTCACCTTCGATACGGTACACACGGCAAAAATGACATAGAAAACTGCCATCCCATGCTAAGGCAGAGCAACTGGCGGAGTAGGAATCTCGTCTGTGCGGGTAATTTTAACATGACCAATGCCGATCAGCTTTTCAATAAGCTAGTGGATCTCGGTCAGCATCCCAAAGACCATGGGGATACTGTTACTGTGATGGAAAAGATTGGTCATTTCTTGGATGAAGAAAACCAACGTGTTTTTGATCGATTTAAGGGTATATACGAAAATCCTGAGCTGAGCGATATAATTGAAGATAATATGGATATGCAGCGGGTGCTTCATAGGGCATGTCGTGATTTTGATGGCGGCTACACCTTGTGTGGAATTACGGGCTTCGGAACATCTTTTGTTGTTAGAGACCCTGCGGGTATCCGTCCTGCTTATTACTGGTACAATGACGAGGTTATAGTGGTGGCTTCAGAGAGACCTGCCATCAAAGCAGCTTTTGGAGCTAAATACGATGAAATCGTAGAGATAACACCAGGCAATGCCCTGATTATAGATAAGCACGGAGAGTTTGGTGAGTTCAACATTCTACCCAAAGCCGAACGTAAAGCCTGTAGTTTTGAAAGAATATATTTTTCAAGAGGTTCGGATCCTGATATTTACCAAGAGCGTAAAAATTTGGGTAAATTCTTAATACCTCAGATTTTAAAAGAAATAGACTACGATATTCAGAATACGGTATTTACCTATATCCCCAACACGGCTGAGTCAGCGTTTTATGGAATGATGGAGGGAGTAGAGGAGTTTTTGCTCGATTACCGTATGAAAAAGATAAGAGAAGGAGATTTAAACAATGAAGAAATAGAAGCCCTTCTGAAGTTTAAGCCGAGATTTGAGAAGATCGTATCCAAAGACGTCAAATTAAGGACGTTTATTACGAATGATGAAGATAGATCAGAAATGGTCTCCTCTGTATATGAAATGACGCACGGAGTGATCAATAAGAAAGTTGACAACCTTGTGGTCATAGATGATTCTATCGTAAGAGGTACGACATTGGAGCAGAGTATACTTCGTTTACTTGACAAATTAGGCCCCAAAAAGATAATAATTGTATCTTCAGCACCGCAAATTCGATATCCCGATTGTTATGGTATCGATATGTCTAAGGTAAAGGAATTTGTGGCATTCCGAGCTATGCTTAGCCTATTGAAAGAAAGGGGATTGGAAAATAAAATGGCGGAAGTATATCAAGAAGCACTCGGGCTACAAGAAGAAGACAAACTTCAATCTTCCAATGTTGTAACCAAGCTTTTTGACTTGTTTACTCCAGAAGAAATCTCTCAAAAAATAGCTGAAATTGTTCGTCCCAAAGACATGAAGGCAGAATTGGCGGTCATATATCAAACCATTGAGGCATTGACAGAAGCCTGTCCCAATAATACAGGAAACTGGTATTTTACAGGACAATATCCTACTCCGGGAGGAAACAAAGTGGTCAATAAAGCGTTTATTAACTTTATGGAAGGCAAAACAGTAAGGGCCTATTAAAACACCTACTGGATACATTTTTTTTGATGCATACTAGAAAATTTAAAACAGGCGTATTACTAGTCAATCTTGGTACGCCCGAGTCCCCAAACACTCCCGACGTAAGAAAGTATCTTAGACAGTTTTTAACAGATGGTAGAGTAATAGACATACCCGCTGTTTTTAGATGGCTTCTGGTCAATGGAATCATTGCTCCTTTTCGAGCTCCCAAATCGGCCAAGGTGTACAAAGAATTGTGGACAGACAAGGGCTCACCTCTCAAAATATACGGACTCGAAAACGAAAGGGACCTTCAAGAGGCTCTAGGAGATAGATATATAGTAAAATTGGCGATGCGTTACCAGACGCCCTCTATGGAGTCGGGAATGCAGTTTTTTCAAAAATCAGGTATCGATCGATTGGTTATCATACCACTTTTTCCACAATATGCTTCTGCCTCTACGGGGTCTGTATACGAGGAAGTTTTTAGGATCATGAAAGACTGGCAAGTGATGCCGGAGGTTTCTTTTGTGAACTATTTTTATGACAGACAAAAACTAATAGATGTTTTTGCAGCCAATGCTCAGAAGCACCTAGCGACCAAGACCTATGACCATATTGTGTTTAGCTATCATGGACTACCCCAGCGGCAGATTCGCAAAGGAGATATCCATAAAGACGTATGTAAGTTTGGATCTTGTTGTGAGAGTATTCGACCTGAGAACCAACATTGTTATAGAGCCCAGTGCTTTGAGACTACCCGTCTTCTAGTAAAAAAACTAGGTCTTAAAGAAGGGACATATACGACTAGCTTTCAATCACGCTTGGGCAGAGATCCTTGGATTCAACCGTATACCGATGAACTTATAAAGGATTTACGTAAGCAAGGAGTTGAAAAAGTACTTGCTTTTTCTCCAGCTTTTGTTGCAGACTGTTTAGAAACTACCATTGAGGTAGGTGAAGAGTATAAGGAAGCCTTCGAAGAATTGGGGGGGAAAGAATGGGATTTGGTAGAAAGCCTTAATTCCAGCCCCGTATGGATTGACCTATTAAAAGATATAGTTTTAGAAAGGTCTCACTAATTGTTTTGTATTTTTGCACAGTATTTTGAATCACACTTTAAACAAAGAATTTGTTGAAAAGAGTCGCGTACATATTCCTGCTGAGTACTTTTCTGAGTTCGTGTTTTTTGTTCGACAAGAAGTGTAAAGATTGTCCCATTGATCCTGAACCACAGAATACACTACCTTCTTTTTTGGATCCAGCGGTTTTTCCTACGCCCAATAGTCGGTTTCAAGAAGCCTCTGGAATAGCCGCAAGTACAAGTATTGATAATAGTATTTGGGTTATTGAAGACTCATCCGGAGACCCTGGAATTCCTTCAGGTATACATTTGGTGAATAGCAATGGCGTTTATCGTAGATATTATCCGTTCAATTTTACTAATAAGGATTGGGAGGATTTAGCTGTAGGGCCAGGCCCAGAAGCAGGGCAAAGCTACATATACATAGGGGATATTGGTGATAACAAAAAAGAACGAGATGATAACAGGATTTATCGTTTACTAGAACCTAAATTGGAGGAGTCTAGTGTAGAAAGAGTAGACCAAATAAGATATCGATACAGTACGGGTCAGAAATATAATTCTGAGACATTACTTCTTGATCCTCAAACGAGAGATTTATACATTATCACTAAAGAGGAATTCAATGTCTTAGTTTTTAGGATTTCCTATCCACAATCGGTTACAGAGATAAATAATGCAGAATTTATGGGTACTATTCCTTACACGGCAGTAGTAGGCGGAAGTATTTCGGCAAAAGGGGATGAGGTTTTATTGAAAACATATTTTAGTGTGTTATACTGGAAACGAAAAGAAAAAGAAAGTATATACGAGTTGCTGAAAAGGAACAGTGATCTTAATCCAAAATATGTCCAAGAACCCCAAGGTGAATCTATAGCATGGGATAAAAACGCTAGCGGATATTACACCCTAAGTGAAAGTTTGGAGAATCCACAAGCTCAAAAGCTGTATTATTATCCAAAAAAATAATTTAAGAATGATATTATTCCATTAACTTATTGGAATTAAAAAATATGCCCTATTTTTGTTTTTTAGTAAAACACCCCTATGGAAGATCAATCATACAATAATAGCAGTTCCAGTTCTAATCTTCTTAAAGCAGGCCTTGTACTTGCTCTACTTTTAGCAGGTATTTTTGCTTATTTATATTTCCAAGAAAAACGAAGCAACAGTACGCAGAATCTTACATTGATTGAAAGTAAAAGTGAATTGGTAAGAACGGGCTCTAAGTTAGATTCGATAAAAAATCAATTGGATCAGAAAATTGCAGAGATAGAAGCTTTGGGTGGACAAGTAAATGAGCTCAAAGAATTGCGGATAAAACTTGAAAAAGATAAGGCAAATCTTTTAAATTCTAAGAACGTCAACTTCAAAGAATACGAGTCAAAAATTAAAGATTATGAGGCTCAACTTGCCCTCAAGGATGAAGAAATTGCTAAGTTAAAGGAGGAAAATGTAGTATTAACAAATCAAAATGAAGTCCTATCGAGTGAAAATTCAGGTCTAAAATCTTCAAACGAAGACCTTAAAACAAAAAAAGAGGTATTAGAAGATTCCGTATATAAAACGACAGTTAAAAACAGAGAACTTTCCGAAAAAGTAACTCTTGCCGCCGCTCTTAGACCTATGAGCTATTCGGTTACGGCAATCAATAGCCGTGGAAAACAAAGAGAAGGAGAGGCATTCAAAGCTAAGCGAGTGGATAAAATAAAGCTTACTTTCAAATTAGCAGAAAATCCTTTGACACGCAAAGAGAATAAAACCATTTTCTTACGTCTTATGGATCATCAAGGAAACGTGATTTCTGATATGGCGACAGGATCGGGTATCATGACTTTTGGAGGGAAAGAAACTATTTACACTACCAGTGAGACTATCATGTATTCCAACACAGGCCAGGCTGTAGAAATGTACTACACGCGTGGTACGGCCTACGAAAAGGGTACATATAATATTGAGCTTTATGCTGATGGTTTTCGAATTGGTCAAACTTCGTTTGTAGTTAAGTGATCACATCGTTTTATTTAGACTTATACATTAAAAATTTATTCAATTCTTTCTATAATGAAAAAAATCCTTCTATTACTTCTTCTACCTTGTGCCCATATATTTGCTCAGAATTGGGAGTATATGTCTACAACCAATAAAAAAATTCCATTGTCTTGGTCTGCTACACAGCAGACGGCATCACTTGTATTGGATATTGACAATGATGGTGCGGATGAGTGGATAATCGCCCAAAGAACAGGTACGCCTTCTCTTATTTACATGAAGTATGAGCGATCGGTAGGTTGGAGAGAGTTTACTATGGATAAGGAAAAACTTACGATTGAAGCAGGCGGTACGTTTACGGATATTGATGGTGACGGAGATAAAGATGTGGTATTTGGTGGTGATTGGCAAAGTCCCAAAGTATGGTGGTGGGAAAACCCATTCCCGTATTACAATCCAAATGTAGCGTGGAAGCGTCATGAGATAAAATCAGAAGGCAAGAATCAGCATCATGATCAAGTGTTTGGTGATTTTATGAATATCGGCAAGCCACAATTAGCTTATTGGAACCAAGGAACCAAAACACTATTTGTCGCGAAAATCCCTTCAAATCCTACTACATCTAAGTGGGAGTCAGAAGCTATTTTTGTCTCAACAGATGAAACCAAAAACAAATATGTAGAGGGTTGCTACTCTGCCGATGTAGATGGTGACGGAGTGCCTGACTTGATAGCAGGTAATCATTGGTTTAAATATACGGAAGGAAAATTCAAAGCGACGCGATTTGGTGAAGATGGGGGTAGGGTAGTAGCTGCCAAGTTCCGTACGGGAAAAAAGATGCAGATAGTTGTTTCTCCAGGAGATGGCAAAGGTCGTTTGATGCTATATGAATGCACTGGGAGTGCTGAGGAATCCGCCAATTGGAAAGGTAAAGATCTTATAGGACGTGAACTAATTCATGGTCATTCTCTAGAAGTGAAAGATATAGATAGAGATGGCAATTTGGATATTTTCTGTGCTGAAATGGCCAAATGGGATGAGAAGAAAACCAAACCTGATAATGCAAAAGCGGAGGCTTTTATCTTGTATGGAGATAATCTATGTAATTTCCGTAAAACGACTTTCAAAAAGGGTTTTGGTTTTCATGAAGCTAGGGTAGCAGATATTGATGGGGATGGGGACTATGATGTCCTTTCTAAACCCTATAATTGGGAAGCTCCACGATTAGATGTTTGGTTCCAAAACGGTATAGGAGCAAAGCGTCCAAAAATAGGAGAAACGATTGCTCCTATTATGGGCCTTGAGTTATATAGCTTAAGAGATTACTTTAAGAAAGACATCCCTACGACGCTTGATTACGTCAAAAGTTTAGGAATTAAGGATGTAGAATTGGCAGGTACTTACGGAATGGCTCCAGCAGAATTCAAAAAGAACTGCAACGATAGAGGTATTACGCCTGTAAGTGCCCTAATAGATTTTGCCATGTTTGAGGATAGTTTAGCTTCTGTTATCAAATGGGTAAATACAATGGGTATAAAGCATGTAGGACCCGCGTGGATTCCTCATACTTCTAATAAGTTTTCTAAGGAGAATGCTGATCGTGCAATCAAAGTATTCAACAAAGCAGGTGCAGAGTTTGCGAAATTAGGTATCACGTTTTTCTATCATTGCCATGGATATGAGTTTAAGCCGGGTGAAGATGGTACGCTTATGGACTATATCATCAAGAATACCGATGCCAACAATGTAAAGTATGAGTTGGACGTATACTGGTCGTTTCATGGAGGGCAAGATCCCGCTTTGATGTTGTACAAATACAAAGGAAGAATTACGGCTATACATGTCAAGGATATGATTTACGGGCAGCATACAGGTGAGCTTTCAGGCGGTACGCCATTGACATCAGATGTAGCTTTAGGGACAGGGCAGCTCGACTTCAAAGAGATATTGACTGCCGCTATTGCTACAGGTGTAAAATACTATTTCTTAGAGGACGAAAATGCGGATGTGAAAGAGCATTTGCCAATATCAATCAAATATGTAAAAGGGTTGAAATAAAGTCTTTTAAAAACGAAAAAGCGACCGTTACTGAATTGTAGCGGTCGCTTTTTTTATGTTGAACAATGAAGTTTACACAAACTTATGCCCATAAGCTTCCGCTTTTGCCACAAACTCTTTGACTTTCTGTTCCTGATCGATAGGACATAGCATAAGTACTCCGTCAAATTCGGCAACGATGAATCCTTCAAGACCTTCTACAAATACGAGTTTATCTTTCGGGGTTTTGATTACGCAGTTTTTAGAGTTTTCTATGTGTATAAGGCCATCCAAAACATTGTTTTCGTCATCTTTATCCGAATTTTCGTAGACCGATTTCCATGTCCCAAGGTCTGACCAACCAATATCCGCATGTACAACATGTACGTTCTGGGCTTTCTCCATCACGCCATTATCAATAGAGATTATCTTGCAGCGAGGATACGCATTAGCGAGAGCCTCTTCTTCTTTAGGCGTATAAAAATATTTTTGGCAGGTAGCCATGGCGTCTGCTATTTCTGGTAAATAGCTTTCAAATGCCTTTTTTATGGAGTTTATATTCCAGACAAAGATTCCCCCATTCCACAAGTAATCTCCACTTTCCAAAAACATTTTTGCAAGTTCTAGATTGGGTTTTTCTGTGAATGTCCTCACTTTTTTGACCTCCTGAGAATCATCCTCCTCAAACTGAATATAGCCATAACCCGTATCTGGGCGTGTAGGCTGTATTCCAATTGTCAGAAGGACATCCTGTGTGGCTGTGGTTTCTAATGCAATGCTAATTCGTTTTCTGAATTCTTCCTCTTTTAGAATTATATGGTCTGCTGGTGCAACCACAATATTGGCATTGGGGTCTTTTTTGCCTATTTTATAACAAGCATAAGCTATACACGGAGCTGTGTTGCGACGACTAGGTTCTGTAAGGATTTGGTCATCGCTCAGGTAAGGAAGTTGATCTTTGGTAATATCAAAATACTCCCTGCTTGTAACAACATAAATATTCTCAGGCAATACGATCCCTTCATACCGCTCCGCTGTTTGCTGTATAAGTGTCTTTCCTGTTCCAAGGATATCATGAAATTGCTTTGGGAAGTGTTGTCTACTGAATGGCCAAAAGCGGGTTCCTACGCCTCCAGCCATAATTACAAGGTAGTTGGATTGATGCATCTAAAAATAGATTTGTAAATAAATTGTAAAAATAGGGGGAAGGCTCCTAACTTCAAAACATCATTTTGTTAAGAAAAGGTTTACTTAAAGGTAAGCGATTTTAAACCTTGATTATTTATAACTATTTTTTTATTTTATGGTACAGAATAAATATAAAATTATGTACATTTATACAAAAATACCTTTTTCCGAAATTTAATTTTTACAAACATGACCATTCGAACCTTTAAAATTAGGGCTATTTTATTGACATCTAGCCTGTTTCTTTTATCCAGCTTTCAGATTTTTGCTCAAAATGTAGTTTCTGGTACAATCCATGATTCTAAGACGAATGAGACAGTTGCGGGTGCTACTATTCAAATTGTAGGGAAAGTTGTGGGTACTATTTCTGATGCCAAGGGCAACTTTAAGTTTAGTACTATCACTCCTCCGCCTTTCAAGGTTTCTATTTCTTTTGTGGGCTATGCGACGGAAATTGTTGAAATAACCCAGGCCACTTCTACGCTAAATATCAATTTGGTGGAGCAAGAGGTTATGGGACAAGAAGTCGTGATTTCAGCTTCTCGTTTTGAAGAAGCCGTTATGAAATCACCCGTTACGGTAGAAAAAATGGATATCAAAGCCATACGAGAAACTACTGCTCCCAATTTTTATGATGCTATTGGGCAAATGAAAGGTGTAGATTTGACTACACAGGGTTTACTATTCAAGAGTATAAATATGCGTGGTTTTGGTGCTACAGGTAATCCACGTGTTGTACAAATGATTGATGGTATGGATAATCAGGCTCCCGGGCTAAATTTTGCTGTAGATAATATTGTAGGTATGCCCGAATTAGACGTAGAAAGCGTGGAGGTACTTCCTGGTGCTGCATCTGCTCTTTATGGACCCAATGCTATCAACGGATTGGTCTTGATGAACTCCAAAAGTCCGTTTAACTATCAGGGGCTTAGTAGTCAGATTCGTACGGGTCTTATGAACGAAAGTGGAAGAAGTACGGCTACGACACCGTTTATTGATGCTTCTATTCGATATGCCAAGGCTTTTAATAATAAGGTTGCTTTCAAAGTTAATTTTGGCTATATAACGGCTGAAGATTGGCAAGCTAATAACTTTACCAATTTAAATAGAGGAGGCATAGAAAACGGTACTCGTGGTGCGGGGGTGGATACAGATTATGACGGTATGAACGTGTATGGGGACGAAGTTCAAGCGAATATGCGTACGGTTGCTAATACGCTTATTTCGCAAAATGTGATTCCTTCAACAGCACTTAGTTTAATCCCCAATGTAGACGTAAGTAGAACAGGTCTATACGATAAAGATTTAGTGGATTATGGTACACAATCCTTCAAGGCTAACGCAGCCTTGCATTATAAGCTATCAGAAAAAGTTGAGTTAGTTGGGCAATACAATTACGGATATGGTACTACAGCTTATACAGGTACAGGAAGATATTCATTAAGAGGATTTAATATTTCCCAAGCAAAAGTAGAAATGAAGGGAGATAACTTCAATTTGAGAGCGTATACAACACAAGAGAATTCTGGAGACTCATACACTGCGGGTTTGGCAGCTGTAGGTGCACTTAATGAGATAAAACCATACGATAAATGGTTCGGAGAATATGTCGGAGCATTTGTTCAAAATAAGTCTGCAGGTAGAACAGATTCAGACGCTCATTTAGCAGCTAGAGCAGCTGCAGATGCTAACTTGCCTCAATCCGGTTCAGCTGAATTAACTAGGTTGGTGGATAAGTATTCTAATCAGTTGATTTCTAAAGGGGGAGGTAGGTTTGCGGATCAATCGGATTTGTATCATGTAGAGGGTATCTATAATTTCAAGAATCAGGTGAAGTTTATGGATTTGACCGTGGGCTCTAACTATCGTACGTATCAATTGCGTTCTGAAGGTACCTTGTTTGCAGATTTGAAAGATGGTAGAACAGGTACAATCTCTATTCCTGAGTATGGAGCTTTTGTACAAGCTGGAAAGAGCTTGTTTAAGGATCATTTCAAACTGACTGGATCTATACGATACGATAAAAATAAAAATTTTGATGGACAATTCTCTCCGAGATTAGCGGGGGTGATTTCGTTCAAAGACCAAAATATTCGTCTCTCGTATCAATCAGGATTTCGTATCCCTACTACACAAAACCAATACATTGATTTAGCAACGGCAGGTGGATCACTAATAGGAGGATTGCCTGAGTTTGATACAAGATATAAACTCAATACAGGTTATTCTGTGGCAGACCTAGATACTAAAAGGATAGCTGATTTAGCTAGTTCACCTGCAATAATCAGTGCTGCTACTAGTTATCTTACCCCTATATTGGAATTTTCTGTTAGAAGCAATACGGCTGCAATGGCTGCGATTGATAAAGGGGTTACAGATTTTATTACCAAGACAGTTACGGATCAAGTAACAGCAGGGGTGAAGGCAGCCATAGCTGCAGGTCAAATACCTGCCTCAAGTGAGCAAGCAGCCATAGCAGCTCAAGTAGCAGCCAGTTTACCTGGTCAATTGGCTGCAAACAAAACCGCAGGTGTTAATGCAGAAGTAAAGAAAGCTGTGGATCAGCAATTAGCAATCAACTTACCATCCGTTGCTCAAGCCTTTGCAATAAAGGAGATCCCTAAATACAAGTCTAAACCCTTGTTACCAGAGAGAATTATTTCTTACGAAATTGGATATAAGGGTCTGATAGATAAAAAATTGTTTATAGATTCTTATGTGTATTTTAGTACATACAAAAATTTTATAGGAGGCACGAATATCGTCGTACCAACAGCACCTGCAAGTAATTTGCCGGGATTTCCTATAGAATCTGGAGTTGGATCTGCTAATACTCGATTGGGCTACTCTCGCCCTTCTAATACAGGAAAAGAGATAAACGTATGGGGATTAGCGGCTAATTTGAATTACTCCATAGCTAAAGGCTATAATGTGGGGGGTAACTATGCCTACAACAAACTTTCGGGATTTGAGATCACACCTGAACAACAATATGCAGGATTCAATTCTCCCGCTCACCGTTGGAATCTTACCTTTGGAAAGAGATTGGGTAGTGGAGACAAAATGGGCTTCAATATTAACTTTAAACGTCAGTCGGAGTTTACTTGGGAAACATCCTTTGCTTTACCAACAACACCTTCTGAGCAATTGAATTTTTTCACAAATACACAAGTTCCTGCATTTAACAATCTAGATGCACAGGTCAGCTTCAAACTAAGCCAGTTCAAGTCTATTTTGAAGGTGGGAGCTACCAATTTATTTGGTAATTCTTACTACCAAGCATTCGGTAGCTCGGATATCGGTAGTACGTATTACGTTACTATCAACTTCGACGAGTTGTTCAACAAATAGTATTTTTTCAGTCCTAACCTATATACATGAAGGGTCGCCAAGAGATTGGCGACTTTTTTTTATTTTAATCATTATCGAACTTTATCGCCATCACGAAATATTGAGGAATTTTATGTATCTCAAATCATTTTTCTGGCTTATGCTTAGAGTCTACAACAGTACAATATGAACTACCTTCTTTATCATCTTTAACATATGGTGAAAAGTAAGCTAAAAAATTGTTTGTTTCATTCCAATTAATAGGAAGTTTTGAATTTGGGAAAATAGTTCTTGAATGAAAAGATTTTTTTTGACTAGAAATTAAAGGGTATTTTTTCTGTACAAACATTAAAAAAGTAATGGGAATATAAAGTAGTTTCTCATTGTAAATTAAATATTAGATTGCATTTTTAGCATTTTTCGCCTTCTCCACAACCCTAAAATCATATTCATTTTTGTCATTTTTGGAGTATAAAGTTTCATTCAGTACCCTCCATGATTTATAGGGGCTGGAATCAAAAAACGCATCTCCTTGGGGTTCAGCGTCTACTAAGGTAAGATAGATTTTGTTCACAAAAGGCTCCGCAATCTTATAAATGGCTTCTCCTCCAATCACAAATACTTCCTCGGTGTGATTTTCAGCATTTAGATGTTCAATAACCGCCTCCAATGAGCCAAAAATCTCCACATTCTCTATTTGTAATCCTGAATTTCTAGAAATTACGATATTCCTTCTATTGGGTAGGGGTTTGCCTATCGAGTCATACGTTTTACGACCCATAATGATGGTATGACCAGTAGTCCTAGCCTTAAATTGTTTAAGATCATCGGATAACTTCCAAATGAGTGTATTATCAGATCCTATTACGCCATTGTTTGCTACAGCCACAATAAGCGAAAGGGGAAAACTTGAGAGCATGTGGCTAAAATTTAGGCTTGATATGCATAGAGTAGAAAAGAAAACTATAGATCTCTGCTGTAAGGTCTAACTCACTCGAGATATTACTTTGACCGTGGCCTGAGTTTTTACTTATATGTATGAGCAAAGGGTTTTTGGAGTGCTCTCCTGCCAAGTTCTGAAGATTAGCAGCATATTTGAACGAATGTGCAGGTACTACCCTGTCATCGTGATCTGCGGTTGTAACAAAAGTAGCCGGATACGAGGTATTTGCTTTAATATTATGGAGGGGAGAATAGGATCGCAATGCTTTAAACTCCTCATAATTATCAGAACTCCCGTAGTCTGCTATCCAGTTCCACCCAATGGTAAATTTCTGGAAACGAAGCATATCCATTACACCTACTTGCGGAAAAGCCACTTTGGCCAAGTCGGGTCTTTGATTGATCACGGCACCAACCAGCAAGCCGCCGTTGGATCTCCCCCGAAGAGCCAAATAATCCGACGTACAGTATTTTTCGCGAATTAGGTATTCTCCAGCAGCTATAAAATCATCAAATACATTCTGTTTTTTAAGCTTCATTCCTTGCTGATGCCAAGATTCTCCATATTCAAATCCCCCCCGTAGGTTGGCTTGTGCATAGACGCCGCCTTGTTCCAAAAAGGGGATCAACTGCGAGCTAAATGATGGTGTAAGATTAACCGAAAAACCTCCGTATCCGTATAGCAAAGTTGGATTTGTGCCATTAAGAACTACGTCTTTCTTGTGTGTAATAAAAAGGGGTACTTGTGTTCCATCTTTGCTTGTATAAAATACTCTTTGCGTAGTATACAAGCTTTGATCAAATTTTACATCTGACCGTCTAAAGACAATCGATTGCTTGTTTTTTAGGGTATATAAATAAATCGTAGGAGGTTCTGTAAATGAGTTAAAGCTGTAAAACGTCTGCTTATCTGTACTTTTGCCCCCAAAACCTGAGATGGCACCCAAGCCTGGAGAGGAAAGTGTACCCAATGAGTCCCCATTATAATTATAAAATTGAACGTCCGATACTACATCTCGTAAATAATTAACAAATAATTGCTTACCACAAGATGAAACAGAGTTCATGGCGTATTTTTTCTCGGCTATTAGTGTCTTCCATTTTTGTGAAGCAATGGAATACTCCATGACTTTTCCATTGGGAGCATTTTCATTGGTTTCTATAAAAACACGGTCATCATCGTTTGAAATCACAGAATACGTAAAATTGGTGATGGTAGGTAGGATAGGTAAAAACTCTTTTTTCGCTGGCAAATACAGGTACAATGCGTTTCCATTCATACCTTTACCTCTATCAGATACAGATAAAAAGCCGTATTTTTCGTCTTCTGACATTCGCATATAATGGAAGCGTTCGGGATTGTCTTTGTCGATAAAGATCAAACTATCCGTATCCGTACTTTTACCTATAGAGTGATACCATATTTGATGAAAAGTATTTTTTGAAGCAAGTTTTGAGCCTTCTGGTTTAGGATATCTGCTGTAGAAAAAACCGTTTTTGTACCAAGCCAAAGCAGTGAATTTAACCCATTCTACTTTTTGAGCTCTGACGATCTTTGTCTTTAAGTCCATAACACTAATTTCTTGCCAATCTGAACCCCCTTTAGAAAGGCAAAAAGCAGCAAATTTCCCATCCTTGGATACTGAAAATTGGGTCAGGCGGGTCGTGCCATCCGTAGAAAATGTATTAGGATCTAAGACAACTTCGGGTTCAGCTTTCAAACCTTTTTGACGATACAAGACCGATTGGTTTTGTAAGCCATTGTTTTTATAAAAATAATACCACCCCTTGTTTTCAAAAGGTGAGCTATATCGAGGGTAGTTTGAAACTTCTTTGAGACGTTTTTTGAAAGCATCTCGAAAAGGTATTTTGCTTAGGTATGTATTTGTAAAATCTATTTGCGAATCTACCCATTTTTTGGTTTCATCGGAATTGTCATCTTCTAGCCATCGGTAGGGATCCGTAATTTCTTCCCCATGATAGATGTCTTTTTGATCTACCGTTTTACTTGGCGGGTAGCTGTATTGTGCTGTTATCCAAAGGGGTAAGAGCACGAATGCAAGAATTTTTTTCATACAAAGAATCTAGGTATCGTTTATTTGGAGTCAATAAAATAGAGTTTCATACTCAATTTCATTTTTTTTATTAGAATGACGGTGCTAAATTAGGACATATGGAACAGAATCTCGAAAAAAAACCACTTGTTTTTGCTACCCAATATTTATTGATTCCCATAATCTATGTGTTTTTTACATGGTTTCAGTTTGATGTACTTCCTTCTTCGGATGATGTTTTTTTATTAGAATCTCAATCAGATTTTTGGGAAGTAGGGCAGGGTAGTTACAAGGGGCTATATGTTTGGTGGATAAAGCTTTGGAGGATGCTTGGGTTGGAAGCCATAGGTGCTGCATTTGTTTCTCAAATTGCTACTTCATTGCTAGCCTATTTATCCTTATTCTATTTGCTTATTCGTTTAAA
>JBOFGX010000311.1:0-3826 GCA_051649345.1 Leadbetterella sp.
GTATCGTTTATTATTCTTATTTACATATTCTGATAAAACACTTCCAGCAGGGTTCGAACCTGTTGACTTATCCACCTTCACAATATAGCCTCCAGTAAGTTCATCTCCCGTATTATCAGTTGGCAAAAGCGTTGAAATATTGATTCTGTTCTTATCTATTTTGATTTTTTCCATCAAAACGTACACCCCTTCATAGGAACCATTCACAATGATTTCTACATACCTTGATCTACTTGCATATGGAAAAAGCTTGCGACCCATTTCTAGAGCCAAATTATAATGCATAAGACTTTTTTCGGCATAAGAAGCAAATAATACAAAGTCTGATTCTATAGGCATACCACAGAATGCTTGAGGATTATTGTCACCGTTGGTCTTACGAAGCTCAATAGAATAACTTTTTTTGGGGTATTGCTGACTCGATGAGCCTCTATACTCTATGCCCACATTACCATCATAATGAAAAACCCTATCATTTACAGAATTGACTTTCCCTTCTCCATTAAAAATCACTTTGCAATTGACATTGACTTTAGGATCATTATAAACAGTTTGTCCTTTTGTATCAATAATAAAAATGGGGAGATTGGAAGTAGTTAATTGCCCCACCCCATCTAAGCAAATGCCCAGCAATAAAATTAAATAAAAACTAATTCTTATTCTTTTCACGATTCTTTTTATAGAGTTTAATAAAGCCAAATAATAGAAAAGCAAATGCTAATACTCCCAGAAACAACCACAAAAAGCTCACCAAATCTTTACATACTGCTAAAATTACTATTGCTACCAAAAAAAGTGTAGGTAACTCATTGAGCATCCGGAAAGATTCTGAAGATCGCTTATCTAAACGTTGCTCTTGTTTTTTCATGATAGATTTACAATACAAATGATATATTGTAAGCCCCAAAACAAGACCTAATTTTATTTTTATCCAATGTCCCTCCAGGATATAAGGATTGATTATCAGCATTCCAAGACCACAAAACCATGTAATCATCATGGCAGGATTTGCAATAATGGTGTAAACCCTTCTTTGCATTAAGCTGAATTGTGCGTACCAGTCATCTTGCAAGTGCGTAGGCTTATCAACGACTTCTGCATGATATACAAACATTCTAACTAAATAGAACAAACCAGCAAACCAGGATACGAATCCTATGATGTGTAAGGCCTTAAAAAATTGATATAGGTTCACTAGTAGAACATAATATATACAAAGATAATAAAAGTCCTCTTAACAAATCCTTAATATATGGACAAAGGGGAATTACTTCTTTTTCAGGCTACCCAAATACTCCACTAAATCAACTAATTCTTGATCTTTTAAAGAGTAGGCAGGCATTGGAGATTCTGCCAGTTGGTCTATAGATTTAATCTCAGAACGTTTTATGCTTAGAATCCCTCCTCCCATTTGTTTCAATGAAACGTCATTCTCGGTTTTACTTGCAAGAATACCTTGCTGCTCAACTCCATTCTTAAGTTTAATACTGTAATTTTCATAGCCAAAACTAATGCCTTTGCTAGGATAAACAATAGATTCATACAAACCTTGCTTGGATAATTTACTACCAATCTCACTTAGGGATGGCCCAAAATCAACCCCTTGTGCATTGACCAGATGGCAGGTTTGACAATAGGTATTGAAAACTACTTTTCCTTTGCCGATTACACCTGTTTTTTTCATTAAACTCTCTATATTTACCTTGTTATCAGTATTCTCTCCAAAAAACTGCAATGCTTCTGCTCGAATGTCACCATGCCAGGTTTTCAAAAGTATAGGCTTGGCCGTTTTCACCATATCATCTGGAAGTTTTCTATCTTTTACGAGTTTCCAAAGTAGCTCTTCGCCCTTCCATCCTCTCATGGCTTGCGTTGCTTCTGTTCTCAATTCAAGCCCCTTGGATTTGTTGTTAATGATGCTAACCAAATAAGTATTAACATCATCTTCGTCTACTTTGCCAAAAACACGAATAGCTTTTTTGGCAGTTTCTTTATTGGTTCCTTCTACAAGTTCCTTAAATGGAGCTAGTCCATTATTCTTTATCAATACTTGAGCCGCTTCTGTTCCCAAACTATTCTCTGGATTAGAAACTACCCAATTTAATAACTTCTTCTTTTGATTTTTAAGATCATACTTGGCGATTAAATCAAAGTAATTGTCTGGGTTTTGAATACTTCCAATTACCTTATTTAATAGCATTTCCCCATTGGGTAATGTTTTCACAACAGCAGGATCTGAATGATTTAATATCAAATAACCCGTTAATGTATCAGGACTATCTCCTATAATTTCAAAAAGAGCTTTGGTTTTATCCGGGCTTTTTTGAAAATCCATCGCCCTGAAATAGCGTAGCCTTTCCGTGCCTGAGCTTTGCTTAATCAGTTTAGCAAGATTGTATACATTGTCCGTCGCTCTACTTCTCCATACAATGTCCTTTGCTGCGTCATTCGTACTCCATGTGTCTCCTATTTGTCCTAAATACCGTTTCATATAGGAATCCCACTTCCCTTCTGCTGCAATACCTAAAGCCTCAAGATACCATCTATCTTGTCCTTTATATTGTAGGGCTAATGCTGTCCAAATTTCGGGCGAATTGACATTTCGAAGAGCCAAGGCTATCTCCCTTCTTACTTGCGGAGATTTATCAGATACTAATTGACTCAAAATAGGTAGAATTTCTATTTTAAGCTCACGGGCCAAACGAATTCCAGCTACGCGAATATCCTCATCTGCATCTACTATCGATTCTTGTATATACTTAGTGGGTTCTACTTTTATGAGTAATGACAATGCTCTTGCTCTAAGACGCGGATTATCCGACTTCCACAAAGACAAAAGACTTTCTTCCGAATTCTTCCCGAATTTTTGTAGTGTTGTATAGGCTAAATAACGAACGGCCAAATTAGGATTTTTTAAAGCTCGGGCTGCTCCCTCAGCAGATTCAAGATCAAAGGAAGGAACAGAATACTTCGATTTTTTGGGAGCTATCCTATAAATACGTCCTTTTGTTAGGTCTCCCATTGCATGTCCACCTACCCCTGGGTCATACCAATCTGCAACAAATATGGAGCCGTCTGGAGCTACAGTTACATCAGAAGGACGAAACCATTTATCTCTTCCTGACCCATCTAATATATTGACTGACTGAGCCCTGAACCCTGCACCTTCTTTCTGACTTGGGTACATCCTTACGACATTGGGGCCTGCATCACAATGAATGATTTGATTATGATATTTTTCTGGAAGTAAATCCCCTTCATAAACAAGAATTCCTGTTGGAGATCCAGCATACGTTTGGACCAAATTAGGTACTACACCGGGATCGTTGAGATGCCAATGCTGTAAAGGTTTCTCTGCCTCCTTGTTTGTCCTTCTTGTATACCAACTGGCTCCCGTCATTTCATCTTTATAGCCATAGTTTCCATAATCCATGACATAGTTGATACGAGTACCTTTATTACCATCATCGTCATTGTCGGACTGCCACATTCTACCATAGCTATCGACCGCCAACTCATAGTTGTTTCTGAAATTCCAGCCTAAAATCTCTAAATCTGAGCCATCCGGATTACATCTAAACACCATACCCTCGCGATAAGGCTTTCCTGATCCATCTATGATATTCCCTTCTACATCTTTGAATGAGTTTCCCTCTTTACTCAGAAGCCCTTCCCCAGCATTGCCATAATTGAAATAGTACTTCCCATCCGGCCCAAAAACAAATGCATGGACGGCATGATCATGTTGCAGCCCTTTGATTCCCGTAAACAAAACTTCTTTTTTATCTGCTACGTCGTCGTTGTTTTCATCCGTAAAAACAAAGAC
>JBOFGX010000312.1:0-5192 GCA_051649345.1 Leadbetterella sp.
CCATGTGTAAAGAATGTAAAATTTTTGCTTTGGCATTTGTAGAATGAGCACTGATTAGTATACAAGCGGCTGCATCTGCTTCTGGAGCGGTATTGGTTCGGTCTATTGAATGAGGAGTTGAGTATTTTTCCCAGTCACCTAAAGCTAAAGGAGCTCGTAAACAGCTATCTGCATTGGTATCCAGTTTGAACGACTCCAAAAGCGAACTGCATTCTTTTGCTCTTTGGTGCTGAAGATACATCCATTCGATAGATTCTTTCTTGGATATACCATATTTTAAAGCTAGGTTCTGAGCACCATCAAATAAATTGTTTGACGAATTGGGCTCAAACTCGGCTTGCCTATACGGTTTGTCTGAATATCTCGGATCTTTGGTATGGTAATATTTTGTAGGGGCTAATGAGCACGATTCCATGCCTCCGGCCAAAACGTACTTATTTTTTTCTACTATTGAAGATCCTAGATCAATGGACTTCAATCCGCCAGAACACTGATTGTCAATCGTTAGGCATGAAATAGTGTTTTTTGGAAATGCATGTAAAGATGCTATCCTTGCCATATTTCCTCCTGTACCAAAGGCATTACTAGCGATAATTTCTTGGATATCACGGTGCTGTATAAAGTTTCGAACCAAAAGAGCTTCGATTGTATTTCCAAAAAGGATTTCAGGAGGAGTACTTTTATGTGTCCCATTTTTTTTTCCTATCGAAGTACGTATACAATCGATTATATACATGTTTTGGATTTATTTAGGAAAAACTCGTTTTACGGCCTCCAAGAATGCTCTTCCAAATTTTTTGTCAGGTTCCAAGTGGTTGCCTTCGGCCCATTCGTTCCAAGCATTTATGAAAACAAGTTGTTGATCTAAAGGTAACTCAAAGGCCTTGTTTTTTGCGTCCACAAGGGAGTCTTCAAATTCGGGTACATTTTGCCCATGAATCACAATTGCATTTTGCCCTTTTCTGGCTGTATTATCAAATCCCACATTCACACACGGAAACCCAGGATATTTAAAAACTTGATCCTTGGCTCTTTGTTTGTATTTTTTATAGGTATACACCCGTAATTTACTAGAAAATACACCTTTAGCTAAATTTCTAATTGTCTTTTTTATACTCGATTTTTCTACCATAAATTCAGACAGTAGATGATGACGAGTTTGAAAATGTAGGGAACAATCAAAACCGATTTCTCTAGGATCATCTTCATGATTTTGGGAATCTGAGGCTACGAAAAAGGGCTTTTCGACTCCATTCTTTCTACAGACATCTTCAAATATCGCTATAGTTTTTTTTGCATTTGGAAGTTCAAATGGCCTGTAAACGACAAACAAAGGCCTATTGCCTATTTTAATGTATCGTTCGTCTTTAAATGAGGTGATCAAAAATTCTGCATGAGCTCTATCATCTTCTTCAGAATAATTTTGAGCCATAAGTACTTTACTTTCGTTACCTTCCCAACGGCGAGACCATGTCTCATTTGCCCAGAAATAGCAAAAGGGGAAATCAGGCTGTTTACTTTCCAGAATCTCATCTATGGGCTGGTTCAATATTCTTTTTCCATGAAACCAGTAATGATAGTAGGCGAATCCATCAATATTATATTCTTTTGCCAAGTCTGCTTGAGCTTTTCTAGCCTCAGATAATCGGAGATCGTAAAAACCCAAATCCGCAGGTAAATGGGGTTGATAATGCCCTTTAAACAAAGGTTGAGCTTTGACAACGTTAGTCCACTCAGTAAATCCTTCTCCCCACCATTCGTTATTTTCTGCTATAGGATGAAACTGCGGAAGGTGAATGGCTAATACTTTGGGCATGTATTTCGAATTGATTCTTTTTGCAAAAGTCGTAAAAAAAATCAGTTTACGGGTTTACTAGGTCAAAAAGTATGCTTTCTCTCAATTTACCACATGCTTCAGGTGAATACTGAGAATTGAAAATTTTCTGTACGTTTTGGGATAATGTTTTTTGAAGTTCAGCATCCTGTGTCAATCGTAGTGTTTCTGTAAAAAAATCTTCTGGTGTGTCAGCCACAAGGATATTTGTATTGTGCTCAATTGGCAATCCCTCCGCTCCAGTAGAGGTAGATACTATAGGGAGATGAAAACTAGCACCCTCTAGAATTTTCATTCGCATACCACCACCAATCCGAAGAGGTACAAGCATAATAGCTCCTTGGAATATCTCATCTAAGTTTTTGACAAATCCATGAAACTTTATACCGGGTATATTTTCATAGAATGCTTTCACTTCTTTGCTCCATTTTCCAATAATATGAAAACTCAATTTTGGATTTTTATCATAAATTTTGGGCCAAATTTTTTCTAAAAACCAATCTATACCATCTATATTGGGATAGTGAATTTCTGGACCCAGATAGACCAATTTATTTTCAAATCGAAAGTTCGAA
This sequence comes from Leadbetterella sp., assembly GCA_051649345.1. Taxonomy (GTDB): domain Bacteria; phylum Bacteroidota; class Bacteroidia; order Cytophagales; family Spirosomataceae; genus Leadbetterella. Next base: position 2,410 of record JBOFGX010000312.1, read on the forward strand.
TTTTTAGACTTGTTTTCAAATTCAACGGCAAGAGGAGATACAGCGAGTTTATCCTTGCTTAAGCCGTCTTCGAGTAATCGTGTTTTATCTTTTTCGGTCAGTGTGATAACGCGATCAAAATTCGCCAGCAAACCCAATTCGTGAGCTTTTACGTTTTCTATTTTCCATAAATCGCTCTTGTGCTTATGTTTTTGTGTATCGTATTCAGCTTTGAGCCTTCTATGCCGTATTTCATGATGGACAAAAACTTTTTTTAAGTTTTCTGGCAAGAATGCTGCGATAGGAGCAAGTTCAATAAAATCTACTTGAGCAACATCAAATAGGTGATTTTTACATAGCCTTTCCACGATCCCCAGTAGGTTGTTGTAATAGTAGTCCATTACATTCCCTCTGTTCAAAAGCATCTTGGATGCTAGAATATCGTCTTTAGTTAGCTTTATTTTTGGTTTAACGAAATTGACCAAAGAGCGTAACGCAGTAGGCTTGCCTGCATCATGCCCAATTTTGAAATACTCAATATGGACATTGGGCCAAACATTCTTCAAGGTTTTGCGGCCTTCTTCACTAGTCTCTGGGCACACCAAAGTTACTTCATGGTTATTTCTTAGATAATCAATGCATCTAAAGTATCCCATACTTCCACCTGCATCCAAAGGGTAAGGGCAAACGATCGAAAGAGCGAGTATCTTCATGAAGGCGAATTAAACCAATTTACGAATATATTATACTTTATCCTAAATGGGTAAAGTATCAAAAAAATGATAGATCCTAAATGTGATCGAAGTCAAGATTCTTTTGATAATCGATTTTTTCTTAGGCTCGACTTTGGGTTTTAAATAATAACAAGGAATCGTTTTAAAATAAGCGTTTTCATTGTCGGCAAGTTGTTTACGATATCCATCATAAATAGGTCTCAATTCGGGTCTGTTGTGGAGGTCATGCCTTTGCGTCCATCGGCTGATTGTATCTTTAGCTACGATATCCATTCCGCTGTAGTGATAAAACACCAAAGGCTTTTCATTAAAGAAGTATCCTCCTTGGGTACTTGTAAGCTGTCTCTCATGAAGGTTCCAATAGGATATGTTGTATCCAGGATACTTGTCTATTTTTACCCCTTCGAAGTATAGCGGAACCATATTGCAATACAGTTGATCTACAAACATGCCCTTTTGGACATCCATATAGCACTCCGTTTCCAGCTTGGTTTTCCACCAATCAATAAACTTCTGAGATTCTGTAGATTTTTTCACAGCTACAAATCCTAAATTGTATATACCATTCACGAAAATTTGCTGTTCTCGCGGGAGTAAATCGTCAAATATTGGGGTGTACAAATGAGGTGTCAACACAATATTGTGATTCTCTAATCCTTGTTCTATTCCAGATAAATTATCAAACATTTCTATATCTGGGTCAAAATATAGTACAGATTCTATATCCGATCGTTTATTGAAAAAATAATCAAAATAGAAGGGCTTTACTGCCGTGTTTAGTTCAGTAATATCGTAGCGATCACACATGGATGCAAATCGTTCGATTCCAATTTTATCAACCTCCAAAAGTGTTAATCCTTCTAATTTTGTTTTATCCACACCACTTCCCTCTACTTTATCGCAAAGACCAATCACAAACTCATAGTCTGGATTTGTTTTTGCTAAGGTTTGACCCAAGGTTTTTGCTTGAGCCAAGTAGTTAATTGAGCAGATGGTAAACGCAAATTTTTTAGACATTTCGTCTTTAAATTTAAATATTTGAACACAAAAGTAGAGTAAAAAGAGGTATTCCGAAAAAAGAGTTGAGTTTTACTCCAAGTCCATTCGTATTCTCCATTCAGTTGGCAAGTAATTATTAAATCGTTGATCAATTTTTTTGCCAAATCCCAAGCCTAGATTTTTATAGGTGATCAAGTGCCAGCCATTTTTCGCGTCAGGCAGTTCGATATTTTCTTTTTTAAGAAAATGCAAAGCGGTTTCCTTAGAAACTTCAGTCTTAGTGACATCAGAATGTATCCAACTCGAAAACGCAAAAGAATGACTCGGTATCAGGTCTTTGCCTTTCAAAACCCCTATTTCCATTCCGTTTGATCGTTTTAGGAGGCCTTTATGCAAAGTCCCAAAATCAGGGAGGAGGTTTACAGGGATTCCGACTACACCTCCATCGGGCTTGGAGTAAAATTCCAAACTTTCCCATACGGTTTCTGATATCCAAGGCTTCACAACTTCAATTTGATTCCGATTGAGCCGCATTAATTGTATTCTTGCTTTTGGATAATGGCTTTCTCGCCCCATTTGGCGTAAAGCTGATAAATAAAACCCTTCTCCTTTTATTTTATGAGGTAGAAACTGATATCCGTTTTTTGTATTTTCTATATTCCATTCTTTGGGGGTATTCAGTTCTACTTTTTCAAAATTAAAGACCCGTTTGAGCCAATCTACGTTCTCATCATTTTCTTGAGAATTATAGGTACATGTGGAGTACAAAAGAGTACCTCCTGGCTTTACGAGCAAAGCCGCAGCGGATAAAATTCTTTGCTGACGGAGTGTGCATAACTTTACATTGTCAACACTCCACTCGTTCAATGCGTTAGGGTCTTTTCTGAATAATCCTTCTCCACTGCAAGGGGCATCTACTAAAACCACATCAAAAAATCCTTCCAAATCGCTAAACATTTCGGGGTCTTGATTACACACGATTACATTCTCATATCCCCATTTTTGAATCACCTCTTTCAGTATTCCTACACGAGATTTTATAGGCTCATTCACGACCAGTAGGTCGTTTTC
>JBOFGX010000313.1:0-10484 GCA_051649345.1 Leadbetterella sp.
AAATTTTAACCCCGAAGATAGGAAAATAAGATTTTAAAGAGATAAATTTTTATTGAATGATTTTAACGCTCAGTAAAAAATCCTCTACTATTTTTCGAATTTTAAAAAATACCCCAAAGTTTGTTCCTAAATTCCCAATCGTATTGGATAAGAGACTAAAAACGAGTACTATTCTGTTTTTGAAACTTGTAAAATGAATTATAAAAAATCACATTTGGGATGTAAAAGTGGCGTGCATATTGTCTGTCTCTTACTTTTTACTATTTCCATTCTTAAAGGCCAATCGAAATTTTTATTTGAGCATTATTCACTCGAACAAGGCCTGTCTCAAGGGAGTGGTTATGCGGTTGCCCAATACGACAACTTCATGTGGATGGGTACACAAGACGGTGTAAACCGCTTTGATGGATATAATTTCAAGGTATTCAGGTCGGATGATGTAAAAGGGGTAAATGATAATTTTATCCAAGGCTTTTTGCATGATTCTCAAAATCGTTTTTGGGTGGCAACGATCAAAGGGATTTGCTTGTATGACAAAGCCAATGAATCGTTTGAGAAGCTGGATGATTATTTCAAAATCAAGCATGTATTGAATAAAGTGTCTGTCCGTAAAATAACCGAAGACAGAGCAGGAAACATTTGGTTTATTACAGATGAAAATGGGATATTTTGTTTTAATTCAAAAACCAAACAGTTTCAATCCTATTTTGATAAAGCCAATAATTTTATAGAATTAGACAAATCACCCGATGGAAAACTCTGGCTTCTGAGCGATGAAGATGTGTATCTCTTTGATGTTCAATTAGCAAGATTTATTCCTCAAAACATCAAAAAAGTATTGGGTTTTACCAACAAAAATGTACTTCGTGCTATCTCTACCGACAAGCAATCCAATTTGTGGCTGGGCACATACGAAGATGGCATTTATGTCCTTTCTCCCCAAAGAAAACTCCTAAAACATTATACCAAAGGCGACGATTCACAAAGTCTGTCGAGTAATGAGATCAAATGCTTTTTGAGAGATTCAGAAAACCGTATTTGGGTGGGTACTCGCAATGCGGGTATTTCTTTGTATTTGCCTGATAAAGATGAATTTGCCAAAATTATCCATAATCAAACGGATTCCAAAAGTTTGGCCAAAAACTATGTACTTTCCTTTTTTGAAGACCGCCAGTCCAATATTTGGGTGGGGCTTAGTGGTGGTGGTTTTGATAAATTTGACCCTCGAAAATATCATTTTCAGATCATTGAGCATAATCCTGAAAAACCTACTAACAGCCTAAGCGACAATATGGTTTTTAAGATAATGGGACATAAAAACTATCTATACATAGGTACACAAGCGGGTGGTTTGGCTCGGATGGATACCTTAAGTCATGCATTCCAAATTTATCGACCCATTAAGAATGATCCAAGAAGTATTTTGCACAGTGAAGTCTATGATATCTCGACAGACACGCAGAAAAACCTATGGTTGGCTACGGGCCGCGGATTATGTGCATTTAATACCGAAAAGCAAATTTTTCAGTCTTATCTCCAACAAGGCACGGAGTCAAGTTTGTATCTTTTTGCAGTCAAGGTTTTGCACAATCAAACGGAGCTATGGGCAGGTGGGCAAAGAGGAATTTTTAGGTTTGATTTGGTAAAAAAACAATGGAAAACTTGGCGTGATTTACCTGAGATGGATAAAATTTCTAACTATGTCATTCGCGTTATTTTTGAAGATTCACAACAAAACATTTGGTTTGGTACTCTAGGTCATGGCTTGATACGGTATTCGTTCAAAACGAAGAAAGTAGATATTTTTGATGATAAAGTGGGATTGAAATGTGCCAATATTCGGAGTATGTATGAAGACAATACCCATCTCTGGGTAGGTACAGATTGTGGGCTTTTCAAGTTTAAAAAGGATCAAATGAGCCTCGAAAATCATTTTTCAATAAAAAATGGCTTGTCGAATAATGTTATTTATGGAATCATTCAAGACTTAGACAATCATCTTTGGTTAAGCTCCAACAGAGGGCTCATGAAGTTTTCGAAAGAGAAAGGTTTACTCAAGTCGTATCGGCAAAGCGAAGGGCTGTCAAGCAATGAATTCAATACCAATTGTACCTATAAAAGCCCTGGCGGAACGCTCTATTTTGGAAGTATTGCAGGTATTACACACTTCAATCCCAAAAAATTAAGGTCCAATGATTTCTCGCCGCAAGTTAGAATTACGCAAATCAAAGTTTTGGATAGTTTATACAACCCAAACATACCAGAATTGCAACTCAACTATTTACAAAATTTTATTGATATCGACTATTCTACTTTTAATTTTTCCAATACAGAAAGTAATACCTACCAGCATCAATTGCTTGGCATAGATGAGGATTGGATAGATGGAGGAACGAGCCATTCTGCTCATTATACCAATTTACCACCCGGTGAATTCATATTTAAGGTTCAAAGTAAAAATGCAGATGGGATTGAAAGCAAACTGGAAACCAATTTACACATACGAATAAAACCTCCGTTTTGGGCCACTCGGTGGTTTAAAACTCTCTTATTGGGAACCTTGATATGTGTTTTGTATATAGTTTTTAGAAATCGAGTGAACCAAATACGAAAAGAGGGCGAACGAAAAAACGAGCTGAATCATATACGCTCTCAAGCTGAAATGATAGCGATGAAGGCTCAAATCAATCCCCACTTTATATTCAATTGTCTCAACACAGTAGATGCCTATATCCTAACTAACAAGAAAAAAGAGGCTTCACATTTCTTACAAATGTTCTCTAAATTGGTTAGAAATGTACTAGAAAGTAGCAGTGAAGAACTCATCAGCGTAGGAAGGGATTTAGAAACTTTGAAATTGTATACTTCGCTAGAGGAAGAGCGATTTGAGAACAAGTTTAAGACCGCTTATGTACTTGAAGACGATGACATAAAAAGCCTTCAGATTCCACCTTTGCTTCTACAACCTTTTGTTGAAAACGCCATTTTGCACGGAATAAGGCATTTAGAAAACTTGAATGGTAGTATAACAATAGCACTTCAAATGGATGATTCTTTGCTTCGTATTGAAATTACGGATACAGGCGTAGGTAGAATTGCGTCTAAAGAGCTGAATAAAAATCGCTTGAATTACCACGAGTCCAAAGGGATACAATTAACTATCAACCGTATAGTAGCCTTTGGAGAATTGTACAATCAAAAAAGTAGCTATGAGATCGTAGATTTACCACAAGGAACCCAAATAATTATAAAAATACCTGCCATAAAAACGATACACCATGATAACGGCCATATTGATAGATGACGAAAAAGCAAGCTTGGTGGCTCTAGAGGCCAAGCTCAGTGATTGTGAAGACGAAGTAAGGATTTTGGCTCAATTCCAAAACCCAACCGAGGCTTTGAATGAACTCAAACGGTATGATCCCGATGTGATCTTTCTTGACATTGACATGCCCCAAATGGACGGCTTCGCTTTCTTAAATAGATTGCCCGAGCGAAACTTCGAGGTTATTTTCACCACGGCGTTTAGCCAATATATCATAAATGCTTTGCGGCAAGAGGCTTTTGATTTTTTGGTAAAACCGATTATTCAAGAAGAACTTTGTGATGCCGTAAACAGAATAGCCGCTAAAACTAAGACCAAAAACACTCAAAAAAAACAAATAAATACAGGCAAAATAGCATTGCCAAGTACGAAGGGGGTCCAATTCATCAACAAAGAAGACCTTATTTATGTGAAGGCAGAAAAAAACTACTGCACTTTTTATTTAAAAAATGAAACAGAGATAGTCGTAAGTAAAACCTTGAAAGAATATGAGGATCAGCTAGAAAACCTAGGTTTTTTTAGAATTCACCACGGGACTATGATCAATCTTCATCATATCCTAGAATACATCAAAGGAGAAGGAGGAACCGTCATTATGTCGAATGGCACCGAACTCGAGGTTGCCCGCCGCCGAAAACAGGATTTTCTAGACGCGATGATGTGAATGTCTACGGCCTTTTTTGCTATGGGCTGTAAGCAATATGCTGTAGGCTATATGCTGTAGGCTATATGCTGTACGCTTTAGGCTTTTTAAACGGTCAAGCATAATTGAGGTATGGACACTTTTTTAGATGTTAGATATTAGATGACAGATTTAAATTCTAGATTTTAGACAAAACGGTCAACCAAATTCAGGCATAGACAATAAATAGCCAACTGCCATCCTAACGACTATCGACTTTCTGACTAATCCACTCAGCACTAAACTCTCAGCACTAAATCCCGCCACTTATTCATGAAATCCTGCCACTTGCTCATTTTGGATTTTTGGCATTTTCTTTCCGAATAGATTCGCATCAATAAAATCAATTGCAAACATTAGATGAAACAAAAAACCTATAAAAAAGCTAGTGAATGGGTCTTGTTTTGTCTGATAGTCCTGATATGTATGTTATTGATATTTCTTTGAAAACTAGAAAAAATTATTCCGAATGAAAACGACTCTTTTATGTACCTCCAAATTAAACAAAAATCAAATCGTCATGAAATACCTCTATTTACTTCTGTTCCTATCTGGAATTTGTCTATGTTCTCAAGCACAAATCGCTACCACTATAGACCCTCGCAGCATACAGCTTCCTCAGTATGCAAACCTCACGGCCATTGGCAGCAGTATTCCCGCCCCCCAGCAAGGCATGATGGTCTACAATCAGTCTACAGCTACCAACTGGTATTACAACGGCAACAACTGGGTAAACCTTGCCAATGCTCTCAGTACCCCTGCTGAACCCGAAGGCTTCGGTAGCTGGGGCTGTGCCAACCACGCTCTTAAAAGTTACCAACCCGTAGGAAATCCTGATGGAAAGAATTCTGACTATTTGGGCAAGAGCGTATGCATATCAGGGGATTATGCTATTATTGGTGCCGATTATGATGATGATGATGATAGCGGGCTTCTTGACAATGGCTCCGCCAGTATATACAAACGCAACAGCAACACAGGAGTTTGGGATTTCCAAACCATACTCTTTGATAATTCATTGAATCTTTTAATTGAATTTGGAAACAGTGTAAGCATATCAGGTGATTATGTCATAGTAGGGGCTAATAAGGACGATGAAGGGGGATTGACAGACAATGGATCTGCCAGTATATACCGCCGCAATGCTACTACAGGGGCTTGGGAGCTCCAAACTAAGCTTATAAATCCTTTGGCTGCTAGCTATGACTTTTTTGGCAAAAGCGTATGTATATCGGGCGATTATGCTATTGTGGGGGCTTATCTTGACGATGAAGGAGGACTAACCAATAATGGATCTGCAAGTATATATAAACGCAATACTAGCTCGGGAGATTGGGATTTACAGACAAAACTTACCAATCCTGGAGGATCAAATGGTAATTTATTTGGTATAAGTGTAAGTATATGGGGGGAATATGCGTTAATAGGTTCACCAAATGATGGTGGAAATGGTTATTCAGAATCAGGATCAGCAAGTTTATTCAAACTCAATCCCAATACTGGAGCTTGGGAATTTCAACGTAAATTTACAAATACTATTCCCTCTATTTTTGACCATTTTGGTAATAGTGTGTGTATTTCTGACTACTCAATTATTATCGGTTCAAGTAGTGACGATGAAGAAGGATGGTCAGATAATGGCTCAGTGAGTATTTTCAAACAAGATAGTAGATTTGGAAATTGGGAATTTCAGGTTAAACTCACCAATCCTTCGGCAGCAGACAATGACTATTTTGGCTCCAGCGTAAGCATATCGGGCAACTATGCTATAGTTGGAACACCTTTTGATGATGAAGGAGGATTAACAAACAATGGCTCTGCCTGTATTTATCGAAAGTATGGCGAAACCTGGCAATTGGTATCCAAGACCTCCAATCCTGGATCTTTATCAAATTCCGAATCATTTGGATCATCAGTAGCCATAGATGGTTCTCCGGGAGCATTTATCATCGGTGCATATGGAGTCAATTATAGCAAAGGCTTAGCCGTATTTGGTAAGGTGAAGTAGGGCTTTGGGCTATAGGCTTTCGGCTAACTAAAATAAACTTATTGCCTCTATAAAAATACTTGTTAAGCAAATAAAATACATTCAATATATAAGCAAGCATGAAAAACCTCTATGTATTTCTGTCCCTTGTGGGAATTTGTCTATGTTCTCAAGCACAAATCGCTACCACCATAGACCCTCGCAGCATACAGCTGCCCCAGTATGCCAATCTTACCGCCATTGGCAGCAATATACCCGCTCCCCAGCAAGGCATGATGGTCTACAACCAAGCCACCGCTACCAATTGGTACTACAACGGCAGCAATTGGGTAAACCTCGCCAATGCCACCAGTACCCCTGCTGAGCCCGAAGGCTTCGGTAGCTGGGGCTGTGCCAACCACGCCCTTAAAAACTACCAGCCTGTGGGTAATTTAGATGGAAAAAATAATGATTATTTTGGTGTAAGCGTAAGCATATCAGGCGACTACGCCATAGTAGGGGCGTCTAGGGACGATGATGAGGGGTTGACAGACAATGGCTCTGCCAGTATTTATAAGTACAATTCCTCTACTGCGGTTTGGGATTTCCAAACCAAACTCAACAATCATTTAGCTGCTAGCGACGATTTTTTTGGCGTAAGCGTAAGTATTTCGGGCGATTATGCCATTGTGGGTGCTTATGGAGATGATGAGGAGGGATTGATAGACAATGGATCCGCTAGTATATACAAACGCAACAGCAACACAGGAAACTGGAATTTTCAAGCCAAACTCACCAACCCTTTGGCTTCAAGTAATGATTATTTTGGCTATAGCGTATGTATTGCTGGAGAGTATGCAATAATTGGGGCTTATACAGATGATGAAGAAGGACTACTAGACTGTGGGTCTGCTAGTATTTTTAAGCGAAATGCCAATACAGGAAATTGGGATTTTCAAACCAAACTTACCAATTTTTCGGCTCTTAATAATGATAATTATGGCTATAGTGTGAGTATTTCGAGCGATTATGCTATTGTGGGTGTTCCAAATGACGATGAATACGGATTGACGAATAACGGATCTGCCAATATATATAAACGCAATCCTGGATCAGGAGCTTGGAATCACAAAGTAAAACTCACCAATTTCGGTGCAGAAGCTTTTGACTATTTTGGTTGGAGCGTAAGTATATCTGGTGATTATGCTATTGTGGGGGCTGATTCAGACGATGAAGGAGGATTGACCGATAATGGATCGGCAAGCATATACCGCCGCAAAGCTAGCTCAGAGGCTTGGGATTTCCAAACGAGACTAACCAATACTTCCCATACTGGTGGAGGCAATTTCGGCTCTGGCGTAAGTATTTCGGGTGATTATTCGATTATGGGTACTCCTAATGAAGATCATGGAGGATTATTAAATACAGGATCATCAAGTATATCTAAGCGATATGGAGAATCGTGGCGGTTAGTATCAAGAACATCTGATCCTGGATCACAAACTTCGGGTGAAAATTTTGGTAAATCTGTTGCTATTGATGGATCGACAGGAAGATTTATCATAGGAGCTTGGGGAGCAAATATAGCCGTATTTGGTAAGGTAAGATAAAATCAAAATTTAAACAAATAAAACAATGAAAACTAGACAAGTAAAACAAACAAAATTAGTATTGGCTGGGCTCATCCTTTTGCTGGCCTGCAAAACCAAAAATGTATCCTCGGATACCACGGGGGGTAGCGATGCCTACCGAATAAAAAAAATAGAGTATGTGGCGGGAAGTACAGACACCTATACGTATAATGCCGAAAGCAAGATCACCCAAATCAACAAAGGTGCGGGTGCATTCCTGAAATTTAGCTACGATACTCAAGGAAAAATGACTTCGGAAGAGCACAGAGGAAATCCTGATGGGGAAGAAAACTTTTTAACTACCTATTCCTATAGCTCCTCTGGATACCTCACCGAGCAAATCACCACATATGAAGACGGTAGTAAAGAACGATTGGTCTATACAAACAACTCTTCAGGCCTACCTACTAATATAAAGCACTATAAAGGCTCTAAATCAAGCACTGCTTGGGTAGAGTCGCCCAATGATCATGAAGACTATGTCTACAATAGCTCCAACCAGTGTACCCGAAACAATCGGAGCTTTGATTATGACCTTAATGCCTATGACAGCAAAGGTAATCTGACAGAGACCAAGCAATATTATAAAAAATCGAATGGCAGTTATTACCTAAACAACCAAACCAACATTAGCTACGACGACAAAAAGGCAATCCAAGACCTCCCTGAAATCAAGCTCATCAATAATCCCCTAGAAACAAAGATAAAGCACTGGGAAGAAGATGGGTCGGCAGACGATCCAATAACCTTGAAAAGCTCCTACGAATACAATAGTGATGGCTATGTCACCAAACGCTTCGAGGGTGGGGCTTTATATGCGACCTATACTTTAGAAAAGGCTAAGTAATGAATTAAACAAAAAAACAAAACCATGAAAAGAAGCTCATTTATCTCGTCTTTTTTGACAGTAATTACAATAGGTGTCACATGGGCCAAGCAAGCAAATAAGAGAATCAAAGAAGGCCTAATAGTAAACGCAGGAAAAGACCGATTTGATAAACCAATTTCCTTATTTGAGGGAGATCTGTTTTATACTAAGGTTTCTTCAACTGATACGGAAATGGATCTATTCTTATGGGAATCTATACGTGTCAAAAAAGGGGGACCAGCCGAACATTTTCATTACGATCAAGACGAATGGTGGTATGTATTACAAGGAGAGTTTTTGTTTAAAGTAGGTGACAAGACGTTTACAGCAAAAGCAGGAGACAGTATATTTGGCCCTAGAAATGTGCCGCATTGTTTCTCAAAAATAAGTGAAAATGAAGGCAAATTACTCATGCTATTTCAACCCGCCGGAAAAATGGAAGCCTATTTTAAAGCAGTGAGTGAAGGCGTCACAGCAAAAATGACAGAAAAGGAGAAAATAGAATTCAAAAAGAAACATGGTTTTGAAGTATCAGGACCTGCACTTGTGTATGAGAAAAAAGGTTGAGTAAATACAAAACATCAAAATTATTTTCATCAATGAAACATGTTAAAAAGAGTTTTTTATTTCTTATTTTGCTAAATACCTATTATTTAAACGGTCAAAACCATTTATTCGTCCCACCGCTACCGGAAATGAGCTATGCGGCTGTTACCAACAAGGCAAAATTCTTGGGTGACAGATGGAGCTATATGGAAGCTGGTGATAAGGATGCTCCCGTGATCATTGCCATGCACGGCTATGGAGGTAGCTCGGTAGATTGGCGGTACCAGCTTCACGATTTGTCGGATACTTACCGCGTAATCGCTTGGAATGCCCCCGGCTATATGCTATCTGATGAGCTTAAAACGGGTCATCCGGTTGCAAAAGATTATGCTGATGCTTTGTATGACTTTACGACAGCACTCAAGCTAGACAAAGTGTATTTGGTAGGTAATTCGTTTGGAAGCCGAATCGCACAAAGCTTTGCTTACTATTATCCTGAAAAAGTGATCAAAATGGCCCTGGTGGGACCTTCGGCAGGAAAAAGAAATTTATCCTTTGAAGAAAGAACGAAGTACATCAACATGCGAAATGACCAAATAAAAGACGGACCCTATGCATTTGCCAATAAAAGAGTAGAAACATTATTGGCACCAAATAGCTCCCCAGAACTTATTGAATTAGCAAGAAAAGGCATGAGAGGTGTGAATTCAAGTATGTTTATGAAAGGGGTAAATTTTATGCTTTCAGAAGACCATTATCCTGAATTAATTGCAACAAAAGCAACTATGCCTACCCTACTTATTGCAGGAACTGAAGATAAGGTTTCACCAATAAACATTAATGCTGAACCTTTATCAAAAAATCTTAAAAATAATAAATTAGACATACTCAATAATATTGGTCACTTACCACACTTAGAAGCTCCACAAAAAGTTAATAGTTCGATAAGAGCATTTTTCAATGTGGATAAACCTAAAAAAGACACCCATAAACTTAACAAATATGAACAAAGTGTTCTAAAAACGATTGACAGTTTAATTGAATATCAGGAAAAAATGATACTATCAAAAGATACAATTGCTATGAAATCTTTTTATCCTGATGATATGGTTGTAACCAATCCTTTTGGACAAATGATTAATAAGAAGATTTTGATTGAACGTGTAAAAAAAGGAATCATAAGTTATAGCAAATTTGAAAAAACTATTGAACATTTTAGTATGGAAGGAGACAAAACGGCTATTGTTGCAGGCAGAGAAAGTGTAACTCCAACTATTGATGCCAATAGAGATGATGCGGGAAAACCTCATGAAAGAAGATTTACTGAAGTTTGGGTATTGAGAAATGGACAATGGAAAAGGCTAATAAGACATGCAAGTACAATTTAACATAGAACTAGCAAATATTAATTAATGACAAATTGGTATTTCAGAAAAAGAAACTAAAAAATCAAGAATGGTTTTTTA
>JBOFGX010000314.1:0-18529 GCA_051649345.1 Leadbetterella sp.
CTTCTTATTACGAACCATTTATGTTTATTTCACTCAGCGACCTAAGTATTGACTTATTAAAAGAAAAGATAAATCATAGCTTTTAGAAAATATTGTTAACACCATAAAGTTTTGAATTCTCAAAATCCGTTTAAAGAGGTGACTCCACCCTTCTTCTATTAGAATAAAATTGAAGGCTTGTTGAAAGTCTCGCCCCCCAACTTTTTCCCTTGATCCCCAATACTGGTAAATTTAGTAGAATGAAGTCAAAACTGTCTAAAACAAGAAAAGTCTCCTGCAAAGCTGGAGACTTTAATCTACCCCTAAAATAAACCACTTAAACTTAATTTTTTAAAGTTGTATACACTTAGTATCGGGGAATTTAAAATCAAAATCTCAAATTCTTACTATATATACAATTATAAATCCTTTTTTGTTTAAAAATATTTAAAAATAAGTAAACATTTTTTTGGTAATATAGTGAAGTCTTGATTGTGTTATTAATCAAATATCTAATAATAAGATATTTGCGGAATAAAAAAAATGGATCTTTTTTTCAAAAATTCAACAAGAAAATATGTAATTGAATAATGGGAAACTAGATTTTTTTAGATTTTGGCAATCTTTTCAAGTTTGTTTTTTATTATCTCCGCATCCATTTTAATAGCCTCCATAGCTTTTACCTTTCTTTTAGCAGCAATGAGCTCAGTGGTAAGTTCATCAAACTCTTTTTCTTTCTTTGAGAGCTTTGTTTCGGCCTTATCCGTTTGTTTCTGGATTTTCTTTATCTCTTTTTCTTTTGACGTGGACTCTTTGGCTAGTTTTTCTTTGGCTTCTTGACTCGTGTTCTCATCAGACATTTTACTGACAATATCCTCTTTAGATGTAATCGCTTTTGTGATAGCTTCTGGTGAGGCATCTAGCTTTTTACCGAGTTTTTCCTGTTCTTTTAGGTTCTTCTCTATTGCTCTTTGTGTTTTTTCAGAATCTTTAACAGCATCTTTTAGATCATCGTCTGCATCTTCTAGATTCTCAATGGCTATTCGTAGTTCCTCTTTCTTTAGATTTACATTTTGAAACTGTTCGATAAAATCCATAGCTTCTTGGTCTCTAAACGTAGCATTTTCTAATACTCTATCTCTTTTATCGAAAAAGTAAAACACGACCTTATTATAATGTTTAAAGTCCTGAAGTTGGACTATAATAGTATTAATTTCATCCGACCATTTATTGCCTTTAAGCTTTTCAATTTTATATGTGTTTTTATTTACATCCTTCACATTTCCAAATCCATCAATCCACTCCTTTAAATCCATTCGTAGATTTTTTTCTTCGATTCGAGTAAGATAAAAATAAGAAGTCTGCTCTTGGTTTTCATAGTAGGTGCGGCCTTTGAAAATAGAATTTTGGGCTAAACCAGTCGTGAATACAAATAGTAATAGGGCGAAAGGGAAAAGGATATATTTCATTTTGCAGAGTTGTTTAAATCCAAATATACAAAAAACTTTAAACAAGTATTTTTTTGCAATGTAATACCATTTTTTTCTTTGTGTTGTCCTCTGTAAAAAATAGGTAGTGATCTCCTTTTTCTATTAAACCCATTTCTTTTTTTATTTCTTCCGAGTTTTTGGGATAGTTTCGAACCACTACGTGAGCATTTTTGCCGTCTATAGAAGAAATAATTTCCTTTTTATTGGGTTGTAGGATATGCAAAGTTTCAAATATTTTCCCTGGGAAATTTGATATGAGTTGATCCGAAAAGTATAAGTGGCTATTCGGGGATAATTTTTGTAGGTTAAACTCTATGGCGATACTTTTAAATGCTCCAGCCTTATAAATAGAGGCCATAGGTTCATATAGAAAGCGTTTTGGGGAACCCAATATGGGTATAGATTTGCTTTCTTGGTCTAAATCGAAGGAATATTTTTTCATTTCTTTCTCACCCAAATCCAGACATAGAATTCTCGGGATCACTTCTATTGAAATGGATTTTTTAATAACAAATAGAAGCTCTTTTACCTCGTTTTTTAGAGAAACAATATGTATTTCAGCTACGGAATGCAATCTTTGAAGACATGCTTTAAGATCGAGAAGAGGACTTAGTTTAAGGAGTATTTGATCTGAATGTTCGAGAATAGTAGGTAGTAAAGCGACCATATTAGGGCTGCAGTCTTCTATTTTGAAAACTTTAGATTGTGATTCATCTCTTCTAGCTGGATCAATGTAAATAGTATCAAATACAGAAAGAAAGGGATACTCTTCTGCCTTAAAATTCGTAAAATGTACGTTTTTTACACGCAAGCGTTTGAAATTCTCTTTTACTACTTCTGACAAACCAATGTTCATTTCATTATGAATCAATGAAGAGCACTCCTTGGCAAATGCAAAACTATCGATACCCAGTCCTCCTGTCATGTCGAGCAAGGTGCTGTTTTTTTTTATGAGACTTGCCTTGTATTGAGCGGTAGCAAAGGAAGATGCTTGTTCTGAGGATACTTTGGGTGGAGCTAATAGATCAAAATCTAGCCAATGTGGCATTTTAGTTCTACACATTCTTCGAAAATGATAAAGATTCACAGTGTACTCCAGGACTTCTTTTGGTAGTTTTTTACTGTATTTTAGTAAAAATGCGTTCGGCTCAAAGTTGACTGTTTCCTTTAAGATTTCAAGAGATTGATTGTGTATGTTGTTATAATTTAGAATCATGTATGAAGGTAGTTCTAATTTTAGCCATACACAGCATTAGTTACAATAGTTATATTTTGAAGTGCACTATATAGGATTTAGAATTCGGGTTCAAATCCAATGTCTGAGCTAGATTTTGGTTTTAGAATGCCCATAAATAACATTCATGATAGTTAATCATCGTTTGCAGCTCTTCTTTCCTTTAGTTTTTTGACTAGAATCTTCATAAATTCTAGCTCTGCTTTTGAAAGGTCGTTGTATTGCTTTACACTTATGATCCGTAGAAAGTCATCTCTGTAGGATTTCGTAAGATCAAGTTCTTGATGTTTTAGCTTTAATATCTGATCTTGGTTACTTAGAATTTTTTCTGGAGAATCGTTTTTGCTATTTGCATTCAGCTTTCTTATTGATTTACGGATGTCTCTTCTTTCGAGCGTAAACTTATCATAAAGTGGCCAAAATTTCACAGATTGTTCCTCAGTCAGACTTATCTCTTTCGTCATAAACGCAACTCTCATTTCTTTTATTTGGGGGTTTTCTGTGCCACCGTATTTAAGGGGCTTGGATTGTCCAAAACTGGAGTGAGTTGCTACTATTACAACTATTAGAAGTTTAAATAATAAGGAAAAATACATGTTCTTCATAATATAAACTATTGACTTATAATTCATCCATCGTTATTAGGCTCAGCTCTTGGCTAAGAGTACCGTTTTCGAGTTCGAGTTCTAGGTTCGTTTCTTCTATCAATGTATTTGTATATCCTTCATCTTGCAGATATTGGCTTATTTCTTGAGAACTCAAGTCATCAATCTTGCTACCGCCGTGATTAATAAAAAAATAACCAGTCGTACCCAGAATTACAAGAATAGACGCTGCATACTTCCATACATTTCTCGACAGATTAAAACGAGGGGGTTTGGTGTTTGATTTTAAGGTTGTTTTTTCTAAAATGGAGTCTTCCAATTTATCAAAATAACCTTCAGAGACAGATAGGATTTCTTTTTTACCAAGATTCTTTTCAAGATTTATTTTCGAAAGTAATTGATCCTCCATGTCATCAAAGTACCCCTGAGGGGGACTGAAAGCTTGGTTCAAATGTTCTTTCTTGTTCATAATACTATTAGACGTTGATAGTTGAAATAGGTTTAAAATTTAGTTTATTTTTTCTAAATAACGCTCTATTTTTTTTACAGCCAAATGATACATGGATTTGAGTCCTCCAACACTGATCTCAATAATTTCTGAAATCTCCTCATAAGTTAGTTCTTCGTAATATTTTAGGTTGAAAATTACTCTTTGTTTTTCAGACAGTGTTTCAATTGCATTTTTTAATTTTTCAGCTATGTTCTCTCCATCCAAAAGTATATGAGGCTCTGTGTCAGGTATAGTGTTTGATAATCCTTCATCTTGATCAAAAGAAACACTAAGGCCCTTTTTGTTTTTTCGTAAAAAGGTAAAAGATTCGTTGGTAGCGATTTTATAAATCCAAGTGTACAGTTTTGCTTCTCCTCTGTATTTATCTAAATTTCTCCAAATTTTTATGAAAGTTTCCTGAGTAACATCATCGGCATCATCATGGTTAAGTACTATTTTACGTACATGATAATAGACCTTCTCTTTGTAGGTTTTTAAAATATAACGAAAGACCCGCTCATGTTGAGTCGGGTCTTCTAGGAACTTTATAATTTCATTATCTTCCATACCTGAAGACGAAAATTATGCTTTTCTTGCTATTACTTTCTGAGCGGCTTCCACAATCTTTTCGGCACTTAATCCATATTTTTTCATCAACTGATCCGGCGTGCCAGATTCACCAAAACTATCATTGACAGCAATGTACTCTTGAGGAGCCAAAAACTCAGTTACCAATGTCTGAGCAACAGCATCACCCAATCCACCGTTTCGTTGATGCTCTTCACAGGTCACGACGCATTTGGTTTTACGTATGGATTTTAAAATCGCTGCAGTATCCAATGGTTTGATTGTATGTATGTTGATGATTTCAGCGTCAATCCCTTTTTCAGCCAAAATTTCACCTGCTTGTATAGCTTCCCATACCATATGCCCCGTAGCAATAATAGTTACGTCTTTACCTTCGTTTACCATCCATGCTTTACCAATCTCAAACTTTTGATCTGAAGGTGTAAATACAGGAATTACTGGGCGACCAAAACGCAAATATACTGGTCCATGATAATCCGCTATCGCTTTGGTAGCTGCCTTGGTTTGGTTATAATCACAAGGATTTATAACGACCATATTGGGCATAGATCGCATCATAGCTAAATCCTCTAGAATCTGATGCGTAGCACCGTCTTCACCCAAGGTAAGGCCTGCATGTGATACGGCTATTTTTACATTTTTGTCGGAGTATGCAATACTCTGACGGATCTGATCATATACTCTTCCTGATCCGAAGTTTGCAAATGTAGATGCAAAGGGGATTTTGCCCCCTATGGTAAGTCCAGCAGCTATACTCATCATGTTAGCTTCTGCGATACCTGTTTGAATAAATCTCTCAGGGTGATTTTTGATAAAAGGTGCTATTTTTAAGGAACCCACAAGGTCAGCACACAAGGCCACTACATTGGGATGGCTTTCACCTAGCTCAGTCATGGCATCACCAAATCCAGAGCGAGTATCTTTTTTTTCTGTAAATGTATATTTTTTCATTTGTTACTTCTTTTTTTGATGGTTTTGGGAATAATGAATTAATAATCCGCCAACGTCGATTTTAATTGTGCCAACGCCGTAGCCAATTGCTCATCATTGGGTGCTACTCCATGCCATTTGTGACTACCCATCATAAAGTCTACACCATAACCCATCTCAGTATATAGTAGTATCATTACAGGTTGACCTTTACCTAATAGTCTTTTTGCCTTACGAAGTCCTCTCACGCAAGCATCCATGTTGTTTCCTGCTTTGATCTCCATCACATTCCAGCCAAAAGCTTTGTATTTGGCCTTTAGGTCTCTATTGCTCATAACTTCGTCTGTAGAACCATCAATTTGCTGCCCGTTTACGTCAATGATAGCAACTAAATTGTCTACTTTATGATGTGGGGCAAACTGAGCCGCTTCCCAAATCTGACCTTCTTGCTGCTCTCCATCTCCCATTAGGACATACACCGCTGTACTGTCACCATTTAGTTTTTTACTCAAGGCTGCTCCTATAGCAACTGACATACCTTGTCCTAAAGACCCAGAAGCAACACGAATACCCGGTAGTCCTTCATGTGTAGTTGGGTGTCCTTGCAATCTAGAATTTAGCCTTCTAAACGTACTTAGCTCAGTGGCATCAAAATACCCCCTTCTAGATAAAACAGAATAAAAAACGGGTGAAATATGACCATTGGACAAAAAGAAAAGATCTTCGTCTTGACCGTCCATTTTGAAAGTCAAAAAACCACCTTTGCCTTTTCTGTTATTGATTTTCATGTGCTGAAAGTAGAGAGCCACTATAATATCTGTACATCCCAAAGAACCTCCCGGGTGGCCAGAATTACACGCATGTACCATTCGCACGATGTCGCGTCTTACTTGAGAGGCTACGTTTTCGAGTGCTGAAATTTCCATTGAATACTATGATTTGTGATAATGATGGTCGCAAAAGTAAGCAAAAGCCTTGGCTTTTAGAAATATTAACACTTTAAAAATTGATTTCTAAAAGTCTTACAATTTAGAATAAATACTAAGTCTTATAATCTCTCGAATATTGTGAATGTTTGCATTTTTTGTAGACTGATATAAGTGCATATACCCAATTTCGGCACTTGTTTTTTTAAAAAGGGATTGTTCCAAAGCTACATAAATTCTATTTTGGTCAAAAGCAGTTCGGGTTATTTTTGTGCGATTATGAAACATGATTTCATCTGCGATTTTTAATTTTGTATAATTAGTACTTGATTGGGTGCCAATAGTATAGGTAAGCTGAGGTCGCAATCGGATTCTGGGGTTAAAAATATAGTTATCTAAAAGCTCATCATTTGCAGTAGCCTGAACGAACCTGAAATCGTATCGCATCCTATTAGCAAGCTCTAGTTTTTTGCTGATTCTAAGCGTATGTGTTGTTTCCAAGAACGGACGATATTCAGGAACTACAAGTTTTGAAGGACTTTCTGGATCTATTGGACTTTGTCTAGAATAAGATATTCCTATTCCTAAATTTACATTCTTTATGTTGTAATGTACGTGCGTATGGGAAATAAACTGAAACTGGCGACCATTATTCAAAAACCAGCGATTATCTACTTCTTGATGTAAAGACACCTTTTTGATGGGTATTTGAATATAATATCGAATCCATACGATATTAGTTCGAACGTTTTGGAATTCATTTTGGCTAAAAGAATCAAAGGATAAAACTCCAAAAATGAACAACACGAAAATCCTCAAGTTGCTTTTTTTTTACAAAGGTATATTTCAGTGAGAAATAAAACCATGGAATTACTAATTTGATTAGGATGTCTATTGAAAAAAAGGTAATTTTGATGCTCCAAAAAGTGCTCAAAATCTACACTCCAATTGTATAATTTTTATACAAATTATCAATAAAATTACAAGTTGCATAAAAAGAAATAAAATTTGGCAAAAAGGCATTTTGACCTACACTTTATGTTTTTAAATTGCATAGTTACATACAAATAATATGTTGTATTAACTGATTTTTAAAATTTATTATATATTGTTTTTTCAATAAAAATTCATTGAAAATTTCAATTATACGAGAGTAAAACAACCAAAATAACATTGCAAAAACAATGGAAAACCAAGTAAACCCAGGATTATACAGTCCAGAATTTGAACACGATGCGTGCGGAATAGGATTTAGAGCTCATATTAAAGGTCGTAAGTCTCACCAAATAGTACAAGACGCTATTCACATGTTGGAGCGTATGGATCATAGAGGGGCTTCAGGTGCAGATCCTAATTCGGGAGATGGGGCAGGTATATTGCTACAAATTCCACATGAGTATCTTCATGAAGAGTGTTTAGAGCTTGGGTTCAATTTGCCCAGTCTAGGTGAGTATGGCTTGGGAATGATATTTTTTCCGAAAGATCCTGTCAAAAGAGACGAGTGCAAAGAGGTACTCAACCGCACTATCCAAAGTCTAAATTTTACAATCGTCGGGTATAGAAAAGTTCCTACTTATAACGAAACCCTAGGCGAAGGATCAGGTTCTGTCGAGCCCAATGTAGAACAGATTTTTATAAAGTATAATGAGCCTTTAGCAGAAAATATCCTTTTGGAGAGGAAATTATATGTTTTGCGTCAATATGCCACGCGTATGGTTCGTGACAATGTAGAAGGGGCAGGGACTCATTTCTATTTCTCTTCATTATCTTCACGTACAGTATCCTATAAGGGACAGCTTACTACGGAGCAACTTAAATATTATTTCCCTGACTTAGAAAATCCGAAGGTGGTTTCTGCTTTTGCAATCGTTCACTCACGTTTTTCTACCAACACGTTTCCGTCATGGAAATTGGCACAACCATTCCGATATATTGCTCACAATGGTGAGATTAACACAGTAAAAGGCAATGTCAATTGGATAAAATCTGCCGAGTCTACTTTCTATTCAGAGAATTTTACAGAGAAGGAAATGAAGATGATCCTTCCTATCTGTAGTAGAAGCAATTCGGATTCGGCACAATTAGATAATGCAATCGAGCTTCTATATCTATCGGGTCGATCGTTACCGCATGCAATGATGATGTTGGTACCAGAGGCTTGGGATGGTAATGAGCATATGGATCCTGCTCGAAAGGCATTTTATGAGTATCATTCGAGTATTATGGAGCCATGGGATGGTCCAGCTTCCATATCCTTTACAGATGGTAAAATCGTAGGTGCTACGTTGGACAGAAACGGCCTTCGTCCTTCTCGATATTGGGTATTGAACGATGATACGATTATCATGGCTTCTGAAGCGGGGGTTTTGGATGTAGATCAATCCAAAGTGGTTTACAAAGGACGTTTGCAGCCCGGTAAAATGTTCGTAGTAGATATGGAAAAAGGTCGCATCATTCCTGACGAAGAACTCAAAGCCGAAATTTGTTCTCGTCAACCGTATCAACAATGGCTCGACGAGCATAAAATCAAGATTTCTGAATTATCGGAGTCCATTCGTCCTTACACGCATTACGATGAGAAGTCTTTATTGAAAAGACAAATCACTTCAGGCTATACATCGGAGGATCTACGTATGATATTGGCTCCCATGGCAGCTACTGGATATGAAGCCATTGGTTCTATGGGTATTGACTCACCTTTGGCCGTATTGTCAAGCCAAAGTCAGCATATATCGTATTATTTCAAGCAGTTGTTTGCTCAGGTCACAAACCCCCCGATTGACTCTATTCGAGAGCGTTCTATCATGTCATTGATCTCTTTTGTAGGGGCTTCGGATAATATTCTTACCGAGACACCTAAGCATTGTAGACAGGTGCAATTGGAGCAACCCGTGTTGACAATCAAGGAATTTGATAAACTACGGTTTGTAGATTACCAAGGGTTTCAAGCTAAAACCATAAATACATATTTTACGGTAGAAAAACAAAATCCAGAAAGATCACTTGCATTTGCTTTAGATAGAATTTGTAGATATGCTGAAGACGCTATCATGGATGGGTTTGAGATCATCATTCTATCCGATAGATCTATAGACTCAGATCATGCTCCTATACCGTCTTTATTAGCAGTTTCAACAGTGCATCATTACTTGATTCGCAAGGGATTACGAGGTAAGATTGGTATATTAGTAGAAGCAGGTGATACATGGGAAACGCATCATTTTGCGACCTTGATTGGCTATGGTGCCTCTGGAATTTGTCCTTATTTAGCCTTGGAGACAATCTCGGATATGAACAAAAAAGGTATGTTGGGAGGCGAATATACCGATGAGCAATTACACAAAAACTACATCAAGGCTGTTGATAAAGAATTATTAAAAATATTCTCTAAAATGGGTATTTCTACGCTACAGTCGTACCGTGGAGCTCAGATATTTGAGTGTATAGGATTAAATAAAGCGGTTGTAGATCAGTACTTTTCGGGTACAGTTTCAAGAATCGAAGGCTTAGGGCTTGCCGAAATCGCAAAAGAATGCTTGATTCGTCACAATGTGGCGTTCCCCGAAATCCCAAGCGATAGTGTTAAACGTCTAGAAGTTGGAGGAGTATACCAGTGGAAACAAAGAGGAGAAAAGCACTTGTTTAATCCTGAAACTATTCACTTGTTGCAACAAGCTGGCAGAGTAGGAGAGAAGGATTTTGACAAGGGATACGATATTTTCAAAAAATATTCTAAGATCATGAACGATCAGACCGATCATTCATTGACATTAAGAGGACTTTTAAAATTCAAAAAAAGTAATCCCATTTCTATCGATCAAGTAGAACCAGTCGACAAAATATTGAAGCGTTTTGCTTCTGGAGCTATGAGTTTTGGATCTATCTCTTGGGAAGCACACACGACCCTAGCCATTGCGATGAACCGCATTGGGGGACGTTCCAATTCGGGAGAAGGTGGTGAAGATGAAATCCGTTACTTGTTAAAAGAGAATGGCGATAATTTAAGTTCAAGCATCAAGCAAGTAGCATCGGGAAGATTCGGAGTTACCTCACATTACTTAACCAACGCCAAAGAACTTCAAATCAAAGTAGCTCAAGGTGCAAAACCTGGAGAAGGGGGGCAGTTACCGGGGCATAAAGTAGATGATTGGATCGGTAGGGTAAGACACTCTACACCTGGTGTAGGGCTTATTTCACCGCCACCACACCACGATATTTATTCTATCGAAGATTTAGCACAGCTTATCTTTGACTTGAAAAACTCCAACAGGGATGCTCGTATATCGGTAAAGCTTGTATCAGAAGCAGGTGTAGGAACAGTAGCTTCAGGTGTAGCGAAAGCACATGCAGATGTCGTTCTTATAGCAGGTTACGATGGAGGAACAGGGGCTTCGCCTTTATCTTCGATTCGTCACGCAGGTCTTCCGTGGGAGCTGGGCTTAGCCGAAACACACCAAACCTTGGTGAAAAACAAATTGCGTGGACGTATCATTGTTCAAGCAGATGGACAAATCCGTACAGGTAAAGACATCGTTATTGCAGCCCTATTGGGTGCAGAAGAATTTGGCGTAGCCACAGCAGCCTTAGTCAGTGTGGGTTGTATTATGATGCGTAAATGTCACCTTAATACCTGCCCTGTGGGTGTTGCTACCCAAAACAAAGAGCTGAGAGCCCTATTTAGCGGTAAGCCAGAGCATGTTGTCAATATGTTTACCTATCTTGCGATGGAGGTTCGTGAAATCATGGCCGAACTTGGATACAAGACTATAAACGAAATGGTGGGTCAAACGCAACTGCTTGAAAAACGACCCAATATTGATCATTGGAAGGTAAAACACTTGGATTTATCTAAAATCTTATACAAAGAAGAAGCAGATAGCGATGTAGCACTTTTTAAATCTGAGGAGCAAGATCATGGTATCGCCAATGTACTCGATTTTCAAATGATAGAAGACGCCAAAGCAGCCCTTCAAAACGGAACAGCTGTTTCTAATGAATACGTTGTAAATAATCTCAATAGAACCGTAGGAGCCATGCTCTCCAACGAAGTATCGAAGCGATACGGTGGTAAAGGTTTGCCAGCGGGTACAATCCATAGTAAGTTTAGAGGTACTGCAGGTCAATCGTTCGGAGCGTTTTCTACGACGGGTTTAAAACTAGAGCTTGAAGGTGATGCCAATGACTATTTCGGAAAAGGCTTGTGTGGTGCTGAGCTCGTTGTATATCCAGACCGAGTTTCTACGTTCAAAGCTTCTGAAAACATGGTGGTAGGGAATGTGTCCTTTTATGGAGCTACCTCAGGTGAAGCCTTTATTTCGGGTATGGCAGGCGAGCGTTTCTGTGTAAGAAACTCCGGAGCTAAAGTTGTTGTTGAAGGTATCGGTGATCACGGATGTGAGTATATGACGGGAGGTTTAGCCATTATCCTTGGTGAAACAGGGCGAAATTTTGCGGCAGGTATGAGTGGTGGACTTGCGTTTGTCTACGATACCAAGCAATCGTTTGCTTCCAAATGCAACATGGAAATGGTTTGTTTGGATCCTTTGCAAAGCAGTGATTTGGACATCTTAAAAAACATGATCTCTAAGCATTTTGAAACTACGAAAAGTGAAGTTGCAAAAACGATTCTTGATAATTTCGACGTCGAAGTTCGAAATTTCGTAAAAGTATTCCCTACGGACTACAAAAAGATATTGATGCAAAAAGAATCGCAAACTGTAGCAGCCTAATTAGTACAAAAAACCATTAAATATAAAACCCATGGGAAAGCCAACAGGTTTCTTAGAATACGATAGAAAAGCCTCTCAAAAGCGTGAAATAAGTGAGAGGAAGAATGATTATAGTGAAGTAGAGAATAACTACGATCAGAAGCAAACTACTGAGCAAGCGGCTCGTTGTATGGATTGTGGAGTGCCTTTTTGTCACAGCGGATGTCCGCTTGGAAATATTATTCCCGAGTTTAACGATGCTGTTTATGATCAAAACTGGGAGTATGCGTTTGAGTTATTATCATCGACTAATAATTTTCCTGAATTTACAGGAAGGATATGTCCCGCTCCTTGCGAGTCTTCGTGTGTATTGGGGATAAACAAAGCTCCAGTAGCCATTGAATACATAGAGAAGTCGATTGTAGAAAAAGCATATGAAAAGGGATGGGTAAAGCCGAAGTCTCCTGTGAATCGTACTGGTAAGAAAGTAGCTGTTGTAGGATCAGGTCCAGCAGGGTTAGCTTCTGCGGCACAGTTAAATAAAGCAGGGCACTCGGTTACTGTTTTTGAAAGAGCCGACCAAATTGGGGGGTTATTGAGATACGGGATTCCTGATTTTAAATTGGATAAATCGGTTATTGATCGTAGATTGGCCGTAATGGAAGCTGAAGGGATTGAGTTTAAGACTAATGTCAATATTGGATTCGATTTAACTGGGGAGCAACTATTGAACGACTTCGATGCCATCTTATTGGCAGGAGGCAGTACTGTACCTAGGGATATTAATATACCCGGTAGAGAGTTGAAAGGCATTTATCCTGCGATGGAGTTTTTGAGCCAACAAAATAAACGAAACGCTGCCGATAAAGGCAAAGTACTGGTTCATAGCAAAGACCATAGAGGTGCTGAGTATCAAAATGGTGATATATGGGCCACCGACAAAAATGTTTTTGTAATAGGTGGAGGAGATACGGGCTCAGATTGTGTGGGTACATCCAATAGACACAAGGCAAAATCTATCTCACAAATAGAAATCATGCCAATGCCACCAGCCAATCGAGACGAAAGTACACCTTGGCCTAATTGGCCAATGATGCTACGTACTTCTACATCTCACGAAGAAGGCTGTGAACGTGCATGGAGTATGAATACCAAAGAGTTTGTTGGTGACGAAAACGGAAATCTCAAAGCTCTTAAGCTTGTAGAAATCAAGTGGGAGAATGAGAATGGCCGAATGGTCATGAAAGAGGTCCCAGGGACAGAAAAAGACTATCCATGCGAATTGGCATTGATAGCCGCAGGATTCTTGAACCCTCAGCAAGATGGTATCATTTCTCAATTAGACCTTAAGTTAGATGCACGTGGTAATGTAGATGCTACTAAATATAAAACTTCACATCCCAGAGTGTTTGTAGCAGGCGATATGCGTCGTGGACAATCCTTGGTTGTTTGGGCAATTTCAGAAGGGCGTGAAGCAGCGAGAGAGCTAGATATATTCCTAGAAGGAGCGTCCCTTTTAGAGGCCAAAAGTGTTTCTATGATATCAAACGAGTACGCTTAGTATTCTTTATTTTTTTAAATGAAAGACCGAGCAGAAGTGTTCGGTCTTTTTTGTTTATTTTTACTAGAGCCCTACGTTTGGATAAAGGTTAATTGTATCGTTACAATATATTTAGTTTGTATTCAATAAATATAATAACTCTTCTTGATTGTATTCAAATTTGTAGGTTTGGGTGGTAACAGACATGGGCTTAAATTTTTCTCGGGAATGACGAATTGGAATCAAGTGTAGAAATAAGGAAAAAACTGATTTTGTGTCTTCTACACAAACATATAAAGTTTTAGTATGAGGTTGAAAATCAAAATTATATATAGCTGTACCTATAAGTTGAATAGTGGTAAATCTATCGTCTCGGATAATCTCTCTTATGGGACCAGAATCCCCTAAGTCAATGAAGGGAGGCTTGCGTTTCCAATCGGGGAAGTCAAATCTGTAGTATATAGGTGCTTCTGACCTTTTTTGGCTTTGGAAATCTAAATAGGCTTTGTGCCACTTTAGAATAACTTTTTTTGTACCAAAAGCTTCCTTTAGACTTTTCGTTAATGCGTGATTGTTTTCAAATATTCTAGCTTCAGGACCTTTTCCTAAGAAAAACTCAAAGCTTACTCCAAGGCTTGCTAAGACAATGGATTTAGAGTTAATTAGTTTTTCAAATC
Organism: Leadbetterella sp.; assembly: GCA_051649345.1. Classification (GTDB taxonomy): domain Bacteria; phylum Bacteroidota; class Bacteroidia; order Cytophagales; family Spirosomataceae; genus Leadbetterella. The sequence goes on from JBOFGX010000314.1 coordinate 14,168, forward strand.
CTTTTTTTTGAGCATGTATAGTGGCTGGGGCAAAGAGAAATAATATAAATAACATGAATGCCTTTATAATTTGGCTCATCGACAGCTTTTTTAAACAAAAGTAAATTAATATTTAGTAAAATTTTAAAATTTTTAAACAATCCCAAAAAGTAGGTCAGCCATTGCGTATTGTATGTAATCAATACTCCCAATATTGAATTTTGATAAAATGTGACAAGTAGAAATTATCTGGAGAATTTATAAATTGCTTTAGTTATAAACAAATATATAGATTAGAGATAAAAGAACTGAAAATTATACAATATTGCCGTATCTTCTACTTTTTTATTTTACTTGAAAATCCACACTTTATTTTTAATCATAATTTATATAAATTTGACAATATTGTACTATTTTGACGAATAATATTGATATTCTAAATTTTATAGAAAAATATTGGTATATTTTTTATGTAGTTTTATTAGCAGTACCACTTAATTATAATGAAGTTTATAACCCATCTTTTTCAGAGAATTGCATTCGCTTTGGTAGGATTATTTTTATTGGGTTGCTTCACCAAAGCCCAATCGCAAACAATCAGTGGCTACATAAAGGATGCCAGCACCGGTGAAAGTCTCATGGGTGCTATTTTACGTATCAGCCCATCCAATGTCTGGGCAAGCACGAATTTATACGGTTTTTATTCTTTAAAATTGCAAAAAGGTTCACATACTGTTTCTATTTCTATGGTAGGGTATGAAGCCAAAAAACTACAATTGGACATTGAAGGAGATAGGAATTTGGATTTTGATATTGTACCTATATCATCCCAGTTGGAGGAGGTCGAAATCACGGCTAGAGCCGAAAACTCAAATGTAAATAGACCCAGTGGAGGTATAGAAAAGATTTCGATAAAAACTGTCAACAAAATGCCTGCTATGATGGGGGAAGTGGATGTTGTACGAAGTATTCTAATGCTACCTGGCGTAAGTACAGTAGGGGAAGGAGCAGCGGGGTTCAATGTAAGAGGAGGAAACGTGGATCAAAACTTGGTATTACTTGATGGTATCCCGATTATCAACTCTAATCACTTGTTTGGCTTTTTTAGTGCTTTCAATGCAGACGTAATTAAGGATGTAACCTTATACAAAGGCGAAGTGCCTGCACAATATGGAAGCCGAGCATCTTCTGTTTTAAACATAAAGGTGAAAGAGGGCAATTCTAAGAAATTTAGTGCACAAGCGGGTATCTCACCTATTTCGTCGCGAATCGTTTTAGAAGGCCCAATTGTAAATGAGAAAACGACTTTTGTTCTAGCAGGAAGAGGTTCATTCGCAGATCCATATTTAAACCTAGTACCTAATCCCGATATATCGAATAGCTCTGCTTATTTTTATGACTTTACAGGGAAAATAAATCATTCAATTGGAAAAAAAGGGAATATAAGTTTGACAACTTATGCGACCAAAGATTGGTATAAATTTCCGGAAGACACTGCATACGATTATAAAACCAATAGCGGCGTGCTGCGGTGGAACATGCAATGGAAGAAAAATATTTTTACAACTATAGCGGCATCTATATCAGATTATTCGTACGGTTCTACGGGTAACTCGCTCGATAATGATTACAGGTGGGAAGCTCGGGTTTTATCACAAAATTTGAAACCGGAATTGTTTTGGTATATCAACTCTAAGAACACTTTGAACCTAGGAGCAGAGATATGGAAATACGGGATAAATCCAGGTGATCTTAAGCCTAATACGTCTAAATCTTCGATAAATCCTGAAAGCCTCGAAAAAGAAAATTCCAATGAACTGGCTTTATATATAAACGATGAATGGAAGCTATCTCATAAGTGGAATGTATCCTTGGGATTGCGGTATTCGAGTTTTCAGCTCAAAGGCCCCCTAAGTATTGAGAGATATGCTCCAGATGCTCCCAAGGACACATTCAATATAGTATCCGATGATGTATATGAAAAAGGAAAAGTGATCTCGACTTTTGCAGGACTAGAGCCTCGTTTATCATTTAATTTTAAGCTTAATTCTCAGAATTCTATCAAAGCGGGATATACCATTATGCGGCAATATTTACATCTCATAAGCAATACGTCCGGTATCACACCTATTGATTATTGGAAATCAAGTGGACCGTATATATCTCCGCAAATAGCTACGCATTATTCGATTGGATATTTCAAATCGTCTAAAAATACGCAATACGAATTCTCTTTCGAGACCTATTATAAAGATATTTTGAACCTCGTAGAGTATAAAAACGGAGCCGATCTATATATGAATGAGTACATAGATGCTTCGCTACTTACAGGAATTGGAAAAGCCTATGGAATAGAATGTATGGTCAAGAAGAATGTTGGCAAGGTAACAGGATGGCTGAACTATGTATATTCTCGTACGCTTCGGCTTACCAACGGGGAGTTTACCTCTGAAAAAATTAGTAGGGGAGAGTGGTACCCCTCCAACTTTGATGTACCGAATGCCTTCAAAGGGTTCTTGAATATCAAAATGAAGAAAAGAGCTTCATGGAGTTTTAATTACATCTATACGCAAGGTAGACCCATTACTTTTCCGTTGGCATATTATTCTATCAATGGGCAAAACATTCCACATTTTGAATTACGGAATCAGCAGCGTGTACCCGACTACCATCGTTTGGATGTCTCTTTATTGATAGATGCCAAGCCCAATAGTAGGCGAGGCCATAGTTGGAGTTTTGGATTGTATAATCTTTATGGTCGCAAGAACGCCTATTCTATTTTCTTTAAGCAGGACCAAGGCTACCCAGGCTCATTTAAACTGGCCGTATTGGGATCGGTTCTTCCTTCTTTTAACTATAACTTTAAATTCTAAATTTCCCATGAAACGTTTTGGTATCGTATTATTTGCATTTTTGGGAATTGTCTTTTCATGTATAGATCCTGTGGACTTGAACTTGAATAGAGAAGTTAATTACTTGGTAGTAGAAGGCAATATATCTAATCTTGCGGGTCCTCATTTAGTCAAATTGAAACAGTCTGCCGCTTATACTAAAGATTATAGAAACGATTTTCCCGTCGAATTTCCAATTTCGGGAGCAAAAGTGTATGTGAAAAATGAAAAGGGTGAAATTGAGAATTTTGTTGAAGATAAATTTTTTAAGGGAAGTTATTATTCATCAGTAGGTTTTCAAGCTAAAGAAGGTCTGAGTTATCAAGTTTTTATAGAAACTAAAGAAGGGAAGAAGTTTGAGTCTATAGCCGAAAAGATAATTTCGGCACCCGAAATAGAGGAGTCTCGATCTGAGTTTAAAGACGATGCCAATGGGGGGGCTTTTCCCGTATTTGTCAAATTCAAAGACAAATCCACTCCAGGAGATTTTTACCGAATGGACTGGAGGGGATGGAATACGATAGGTTTAGTACAGTTTGACCAGGAACGAAATAGACCACTTCAATGCATTGGCGGCAATGATTCCTATTGCTTTTTTACAGAAAGGGGAAAAGGAGCTGTAGTTTTATCGGATAACCAACGAAACGGTAATTCTATTACAGAACAGGTAGTGGCTATTCCATATAATCAAACCTTTGATTATTTTTTAGAGGCAAGAATCTATTCGATCACTCAGAAAGCATATGTGTTTTGGAAAAGTTTGATAGAGCAATCTCAACGAACGGGTGGTGTTACGGATAAAGTACCAGCAGAAGTTACAGGTAATATGATATGTACAAGTAATCCAAACGAAAAGGTATTGGGCTACTTTGAGGTAGCAGGTGCACGTTCCAAAAAAATAAAAGTAAGTAGAACGATCACGACTCCTATAACTAGAAAATCGACCGATGTAGTAGGATGTAGGTGCACGGTTTATTCTAATGATAGTCGTTTCCCTAATGTGACGGCAAACCTTCCCTTGGGATGGTAGTTTTACCCCAAGTCAAGGTATGAGCTAAATCGCTTATAGAATTCCTAGCTAAAACTTTACTCATATTCTTCAATGTCCCTAAGTGGAGTTTCCTTTCCGTAGCAGAGAACCGTTTGAAATAAAGCCAGATGGTCTTACCCAACCCAAGAAACTTCCAAGTTTTATTGACCCACTTAAAAAAATAAGACTTCTGATATTTGAAGAATTTTTAACCATTCATTTTTCCAAACAGGCTAAACCCGGGTTAAATGTAGTTCTGAAATAGATTCAAAGTACAATCAAATGTTGGGTTTAACTAGTATTACAAACTCTATTTAGTCACCCCCTCAAATACTCGTAAATATTTAAATATCAATTTAGTATTCTAGTTTTTTATCAAAATTAAATACCAAAAAGTAATCAATATCACCAAAAAGCTGGTATTTTCTCTTTTTTGACGGCTGCCTTATTCAGGCGGAACTT
>JBOFGX010000315.1:0-2552 GCA_051649345.1 Leadbetterella sp.
CCTTTAAACGGTAGCGGGATTTCTATCTACAAGCCTCTTGCTAATACAGCTGATAGTAATTATTGGGGTATGATTATCAGAGGAAACATTTGTTATGACAACAAATGTGAACTAGATTTTTATTACAATGAAAATGGCACCGTGTATCAGTCAGATAATCCCACAGACGGTAATGGTATCATCCTTGATTTGTTTGATAATGATGGAGGTAATCCAAAATATGGTAAAAGAGTGTTGGTAGAAAATAACGTTTGTTATAACAACGGTGGTGCGGGTATAAAATCCTATAAGTCATCCCTAGCCAGAATCGTAAATAATACTTGTTACCAAAACAATCAAGTGTTAAACTTGTACGGTACTTCGGGCGAAATCGTTTTTTATGACACAGGTGGGGTTAATGGTGTATATAATGAAGGAGTTTATAATAACGTTTGTGTATCTGATCCAGATCTTACAACAAATACAGCCTATGCCATGATTGTAGACCTAGACATGAGTAAGGTATATAACAATCATTTAGTAGGCCCAGGAGCAAAAAATACAAATTACAATTATGACCCAGCTGGTTTTTCCACGGCTAATACTGTAAAGCTTGTATCAGAGCAGGATTATCCTAAGTTCCAAAATGTTGCTAATAGTAATTTTAACTTGAAGAATAACTCTCCGTTAATAGGTGCTTACACAGAAGCTTACTATCCAACTAAAGACGTAATTGGTACTACCAGACCTCAAGGGACGAATGCAGATATTGGAGCTTACGAATACATTTATGTTACCGGAGTTGCCTTAAACTCTACTTCAGGATCTTTAGCAGTCAATGCTACTAGACAATTGACAGCTACAGTTAGTCCTTCTTCTGCTTCTTACAAAGCAGTCAACTGGACTACAAGTAACTCTACAGTAGCTACTGTTAGTACATCTGGCTTGATTACAGCAAGAGCAGCAGGTTCAGCAACAATTACTGTTACTACGGTTGATGGAAGCTTTACAGCTACGTATTCTTTGACAGTGACATCAAGTACCTCTTGCGGACAAATAGCTAACAAAGGTTTCGAAACAGGCGATTTTACCAATTGGACACGATCTTCAACGACACAAGCTGTAATCACTTCTACTTCAGGTCAATTTAAATCGGGTACATATGGAGCTAAAATTACAGGAACAGCGTCAATTCAATACTCTACACTTGTTACAGTAAATGGTGTTCAGACAGTAGAATTTAAATGTTGGGCAAAAAAAGACGGAACACCAGACAATTGCTACTTACAAGTTGAGTATCTAAATTCATCGGATGCTGTCTTAAGAACAGATAGAACAAATGTAACAGAAACTGCATGGACAGAGAAGAAAGTAAACGCAACCTCACCTTCAGGAACAGCCAAAGTAAGGGTTAGAGTATATAAAAGTGGTGGTGGAAACCTCTACGTGGACGATTTTTGCTTAACTAGAACAAACAATGCTGCTAGAGTAGGTAGCGAACCAATCATTGGGTCGTCATCAAATCAACAAGTAATTGCATATCCAAACCCTGCAACTGACTATGTGGTGGTTCCAGTTTTCAGCAGATCGTCAAATACCATGCAGACATCTATTACAGATTCAAAGGGAAGTATTATTAAGACGGATAATCACTCACTGACTGACCAAATCGATAATGTAGAGGTTGATATCAAAAAAGTTAATCCAGGTATTTATTTTATGAATGCTATTATAGGAGTTGAAAAGAAAACTTTTAAAGTAATCAAGCAGTAGGAAGATCTTTGTAAAGATGGAGAGCAACAGTAGACTCTCTTCATTTTTATAACTCTACCTAGTAATTATGTTTATCATGCCCTGAAGCCTACATGTGGCTTCGGGGCTTTTTTTGATATGTCAGATTTGGTTGATGTTTTCTGGAATATTGAATGGGTAGATCCGAAGGATATAGGTGGATGTGGGTTATTGAGTTTATTTTTTCTGTAAAGCACGACGTTTTTAATTGGTATATTTTTAGTAAATGAGAATATCCTCAATATTCAGAAATAGTTTTTGAATATTTTCTTGTTTAATTTCCACCTCTTGTTATTCACAAATTTTTGTTTTTGCTTCATTTTTTTTGTACAATTAGAAGAAGTTGTATAAAGATTGTGGAGGTTTAAATTTGTAAGTAATTGATGTTAAGGCGGGGTTATATAAGGGTTAAAAAAAAGATTAAAAAAAGATTTGGAAAGGGGAGGGAAGGGGTGTTAACTTTGCAGTCCCAAAACGGAGGAACGGAAACGGATCGAAGAGAAAGCGGGGATAAAGTTCTAAAATATTTTAAAAATTTTCTTGCAAAAGATTTGGTAGATAGAAATTAAATTCAGACCTTTGCATCCCGATTGAGAGAGAGGGAAAAGAAAAGAAAGCTGAGAGGCGACGAGCTCTGGTTAAGACTGGGGATAAAGTTCAATAACTTGTTGGGGAGAAAGAAGAAGCACTAGGTTAGGATCTTTCGATAGAGAAATTACTATGGAGAGTTTGATCCTGGCTCAGGATGAACGCTAGCGGCAGGCTTAATACATGCAAGTCGA
>JBOFGX010000316.1:0-1793 GCA_051649345.1 Leadbetterella sp.
CCCGTTTCTTCTTTTACTTTACCTGCTTTGATGGCATCTTCTACATAGCGTACGACAAGCTCCACACCCAGTTTCTCAACCAACCAATCTCTGTATTGTACAGTTTCAGGGAAATTGTGCCCTGTATCTACATGCACAAGTGGAAAAGGGATTTTGCCTGGAGCGAATGCTTTTTGAGCAAGTCTAACGACCGTAATGGAGTCTTTTCCGCCTGAAAACAAGATAGCAGGACGCTCAAACTGAGCCGCAACTTCTCGTAAAATATAAATAGCTTCGTCTTCTAATTTACGTGGAAACTGTTTATTAATATTCATTCTGTACTATTGAAATAAATCTATTTTTTAAATACCTATTATTTGTGTAAACCACACTCTTTTTGGGATTCTTCCCAATACCAACGTCCAGCACGTGGATTTTCATCTGGCAAAATTGCTCGTGTACAGGGTTGACACCCAATACTCACAAAGCCCTTTGCATGAAGGGAATTTTGAGGCACTTTATGGTCTTTTAGATAATCGTTTACCTGATCCAAAGACCAAGCCGTCAAAGGATTGAACTTGAAAATCTGATTGGCTTCGTCCCATTCCCATATGGGTGTATGGCTGCGGTTTTCAGACTGCTCAGCACGAAGGCCTGTAATCCAAACTTTCTTCCCTTTGATGGCTCTTTTGAGACCTACTATTTTTCGAATCTTACAACACTCCTTGCGGTTCTCTACACTTTCAAAAAACGAATGATATCCTTTTGTTTTTACCAGATTTTCCACTTCATGGGTATCTGGAAAATACGTTTTGAAGTCTACTTTATAGCGTGATCTTGTTTTGTCCATCAACTCATAAGTCTCAGGAAATAGACGACCTGTATCTAGGGTAAAAACCTCAATGTTTAGATTATTTTTCCATATTGCATCGGCAATAACCTGATCTTCTTGGCCAAACGATGTAGAAAAAACGACCTCACCCGCATATTGATTGGCAATAAAAGCCAATCCATCTTCAAGAGATAGTTCTCCTAGTTTTGAATTTAAATCTTCGGAATTTGACATAAATTATAGGGCTTGCGAAATACTACGCGACTCTGCTGCCTTGTTGATAAAGAGTATTGCGTTGTCTAAATATGTTTTGGCAAACGACTCTGTAGGCTCATTTTTATTGATCTGCAATACATTTTCTTCAAACTGAGGGTCAAATTTCTCCGTGTATTCTTTAATAACCTTGGTTTGTGTACTGCAATTGATCTCTTTGTCTAAAAGTAATGCTTTAGCGGAATTTACTTGTGCACTGTAGGCATGATAAATAGCATCCGCATAGGCATTTTTTGCCATGGCTTCTTGAGCCCATTGTATTTTTTCGTCTGATTCAAGTAGCAATGTACCGATCAAATCGATGATCACACTGGCACACTCTCCTACACCAATGGCTGTTTCAAAGGCTACATCATGCCCCCAATCAATAAAATCGGAAGGTTTCAAATCCTCCAAAACCGCTAAGGGCTTCAAAAGATCGTAGAAGTATATTTTACCTTTTCTGTCGAAATAATCGTTGTAATATTCTCCATCGAGTTTGTTTGAAGAATAGTCATCAAAAACATAACGAAGAACCTCTGGGCCTCTTTTAGAAGGCACTTTGATCACTTTTTCGGCCTGACGACCTTCTCCATCTCCCAAACTACCTCCACCCAACAATACTTGTAGTGCGGGTAAGGTACGCTTATCGGGAGCTTTCAATGAACTACCATGAAAACCTATGTGAGCCATACCGTGCTGTCCGCATGAATTCATACAGCCCGATATT
>JBOFGX010000317.1:0-6382 GCA_051649345.1 Leadbetterella sp.
GCCCAAATATGGCAGCCACCAAACCAGATTAAAATACCGACTTTTTGTATATTTTACTTGTTTTCTGGTATTTATTTTCGATAAAAACTTGAATAATAAAATGATATTCAATTCTTTATTAGTATTTGAGGGATGACTATATAGACAGCCTTTAGAAATTTTATACTCTTCGTTGATATCCTTAATCCTCTTTCTCAAAGATGTATCACCTCATCATAAGCAGCAGCTGTGGCTTCCATGATAGCCTCTGACATGGTAGGATGTGGGTGAACAGACTTCAATACTTCCATACCCGTAGTCTCTAGATTACGTGCCACAACAGCCTCAGAGATCATTTCTGTGACATTGGCACCAATCATGTGACAGCCCAACCACTCGCCGTACTTGGCATCAAATATCACTTTTACAAACCCTTCGGATACGCCAGCAGCTTTCGCTTTACCCGATGCTGTAAAGGGAAACTTACCAACTTTTATATCATATCCAGCTTCTTTGGCAGCCTTTTCTGTCATACCAACCGATGCAATCTCAGGTGAGCAATATGTACATCCTGGTATGTTTCCATAGTTCAACGGTTGCGGATGGTGTCCTGCTATTTTCTCTACACAAATTATACCTTCTGCAGAGGCTACGTGTGCAAGTGCTTGCCCTGGCGTGACGTCTCCAATAGCATAATAACCCGGTACATTTGTCTGATAGTATTTGTCTACCAATATTTTACCTTTATCCGTAGCAATACCTACGTCTTCAAGACCTATATTTTCTATGTTGGATTGAATCCCAGCTGCGGAAAGTACAATATCAGATTCAATTTTTATTTCCCCAGAAGGTGTTTTCACCGTTGAAACACAACCTTTACCCGAGGTATCTACTTTTTCAACACTAGAATTCGTATGTATTTCTACTCCTAGTTTTTTGTATTGCTTTGCTAGTTCTTTCGAAATATCTTCATCTTCAACCGGAACAATGTTTGGCATAAATTCTACTATAGTGACTTTAGTTCCCATGCTTGCATACACATACGCAAACTCAACACCAATAGCACCAGAACCTATTACAACCATGGATTTGGGTTGTTTCGCAAGGCTCATAGCCTTTCTATATTCGATTACTTTCTCACCGTCTATTGGGACATTAGGCAGCTGTCTCGCCCGAGCACCTGTAGCTACAATGATATTTTTGCCTTCTACTATAGATTTACTACCATCTTTAGCCGTAACTTCCACTTTCTTACCCGGCATAATTTTACCGAAACCATCAATGACTTCAATTTTGTTTTTCTTCATCAAAAACTGAACCCCTTTACTCATACCATCTGCAACCCCTCTTGAACGAGCAATAACGGCGTTGAAATCTGCGTCAGCACCCTTTACTGTGATGCCATAATCAGATGCATGTTGAATATACTGAAATACCTGTGCAGATTTTAAAAGTGCCTTAGTCGGTATACATCCCCAATTGAGGCAAATACCACCAAGATTTTCTTTTTCGATTACGGCTACTTTCATGCCCAATTGAGAAGCACGAATTGCTGTTACATATCCACCAGGGCCTGAACCTAAAATTACTACATCAAAAGCAGCCATTTTTTTATGAATTAAATTGTATAATTTTTTAATTGAATTTTTTTAATCTTAAGCAAGTTCTGCAATTGCAGTAACTCCTCCTACAGGCTTATCATCTATATTAACTAAAATTTTGGCATCTAGTGGTAAGAAAATATCTACTCGTGATCCAAATTTTATAAATCCAAACTCCTCTCCTTGCTCTAATTTTTGATCGTTTTTTACATACCAAACAATTCGCCTAGCCAAAGCTCCTGCTATTTGACGAAACAGTACTTCTACTCCGCTATCATTTTTTACCACAACTGTTGTTCTTTCGTTTTCGGTACTGGACTTTGGATGCCAAGCAACTAGGTATTTACCAGGATGATACTTGAAAAACGAAACAACCCCAGCTATTGGACTAAAATTCATATGCACATTGAACGGAGACATAAATATAGAAACCTGCTTACGAGGACCTTTGAAATACTCCGTTTCTACTACTTCTTCAATCACTACCACTTTTCCGTCAGCAGGTGCAATTATGTGTTTTGGGTTTTTAGGCGTTACACGTGTTGGTCTTCTAAAAAACTGAAGTACTATCAAAAACAAAACAATACAAACAAGCAATACCAATCGTTGAAACAATAAATAATCAGGTAAAAAATATACCGTTATTCCATATATCAACGATAACGTAACTGCTGATATGAGTAAGGAAGCAGTTCCTTCTTTATGTATACCCATCTAGGATCTTAAAAAATTTTTGTAAAGATAATAGCTAATGGTTCAACCCAGAATCCGCTTTAGAAATTTATTGATAAAAAATCTAAAACCTAATTTCTTAAAACAATATTCTTTCTGCATCTTAAGTTTAGTTCTTAACCTTAAGAAATGCTTTTGGAGACTTTATTCAAAGTTTGGTAAGCCTGCAATTCCTGTATATTTTTACGGTTGATTCTTACGAATTTAAAATCTAATATGAACGAATACTTGGCTTTTTGGAGGATTTGGGGTCTAAAAGAAAAATCTATTCTATTTCTGATTTTTGCCATTATCGTCCTTTTGAGTGGACTGACAGTATATGGTTGGAATCAAGGTTTATCAGCTATCATAGATTGGGATATTTATACGGAGCTACGTGAAAAAATTTTCGAAAACCCTCCCTACTATTTAGACAAATTTTCGTTTTCTAGTTCCTCCCCTGTGTGGTATGTATCTGAGCGATATATTCCAAGCCTAGTAACCATTCCTATACAGCCTTACTATATAGCTTTGTTTATTAGCATTTTAGGATTAATTTTTATTCTTATTGGCACCTCTAAACTCAAGGGAATTCCTTTTTTTGTTGGATTAATTGCCTTGGTAATCCTATTTATTTCTTTTCGATTTGAGAATATCTTTAATTCTGGTAATAACTACCATTTTATAGTTTTATTTCTATTTGTAGGAGGTATTCAATGGTATATTTCTAATTTCAAGTCTCACATTACTGAATTTCAAAAACTAGGTATTTGGTCTATTGTTTGGATTTTGATTGGATTTTTGGTATATAAATTCTCTTTTATTAAACACCCTTTTTTGGGTATTGCAGCCTATGGTATTGCGGGAATGATGGCTCTTACGGCCATTTTTATATTCCTAAGTTCACACGAAATTTATGTGGGAATGCTTTGGTTGGTCTCTAAAAATGCTCAAAAAGGGAAAAACAACCTTCTTCCTTTTTTATTGATTTCGTTTATATTTATGGCCAACGCGGCTTTGATATTTTCAGAAAATCAAAAATACATAGATACCCAGTCCTTCCTGGTTCCTCCAATATTTTTGTTTTTTATACAACTGGGCCTAGGGATTTGGGGTACGCGTAGATGGTTAAATCAATCCGAACTTGTAAGTTTCAACCAAGTCGGTCTATGGATATATTTGGGATTGGCTTTGATAGCGAGTTCTACCTTGGCATTTGCCCATTTTACAGGCAATGACTCCTTGAAAGATCTCATAGATGACCTCGTTTCTATTTGTTTACTTTCTCAAAGTGTTTGCTTTCTAGTCTATGTATTAGTAAACTATATACAAATCATAAATCAAGGTTTAGAATTTCATAAAGTCCTATATAAATCGCCATTTATACCCTGGGAATTTGCTAGAATCGCTGCCTTATTTTTGGTTATATTTCTTTTTTCAACAAAAAACTATTACGGTCTCAAGCAATTTCATGCTGGTACTAAAAACGCAGTAGCTGATTTTCATTTAATAGAAGGGGAAACCAAAACAGCCGAAATACTCTACGCGTCTGCCCTAGACTATGATCCGTACAATCACAAATCCAACTTAAGCTTGGCATCATTAGCCATCAGTGCAGACGATAAAATTACCGCCATTGGATATTTTGAACAAAGTCTCAAAAAAATAGCAACCCCTTTTGCATACGCGGGTATAAGCTTTTGCCTAGAGAACGAAGACCTTTATTTCAACTCTTTATTCAAGCTCAACGATGGGATAAAGGCTTTTCCTGACGATCACCATTTGTATACAAATTTGGCTTATCTACAAAATAAAACCCACCAAACGGATAGCGTATACATCAATCTTGAGAAAGCCAAAAACCTGTGTTCGACATGCCAACCTGAATACGCAAACATGATAGGGTTTTGGATAGAAAATGGTAAGAAAGAAGCTTTGGATCAAAAACTACTTGCCAACTCAAGTACGCCTTTTTCGCTTTCGAGTCTCGCCAACCGATCAGCCATTCAGAAAATATTGACCTTAGATCCTGGCAAAATATCTTTCGAAATTTCGAGAGATTCTGCTCTCAATACAGCTCAAATAAGCCTTTTAACCAATGTATCCTCTAATCCTACTTGGACGCAATCAAAAGATATTCCGGCTCTACTTATTCGAAACTTGAAAAATTTCTCACAAAATGCTTCCTACGGAACGCTCCTCGATTATGCAGATGCACACCAAACCTATAATGGTAGAGATAAAATAGAAGGGATAAAAAAGTTGACGTATTTGGCCTCAGATAACACTAAATACAAACGTATCTTTGAGCAAGAACTGGGAATAACTTTTATGTCCTTAGGCTTGTATGATAAGGCCCTCTTATCCTTGAAAAACTCAGGTGATAGTTCCTCATTGGCTCTTTTAAGCAAGTCATTTGTGAAGCCAAAACTGGACTCTTTGTTAAAATTAAACGCAAACAATCTTTCTTCAAATCTTTCGCTAAGTACCTATAAGAATATACTAAAAAGAGCCCCTCTTAATCCGTACTTAGTTGCCAAGATTTCAGACTTTTTACTTCATAACAACAAAGCTTCAGAAGCATATAATTTGGCGTTTTATGCCACTGATTTTGCACCTGAGAATCCAATACTTCTAGGCTCTGTTTTTCAGGCTGCGATGGCACTGAAACAATTTGACTATGCCGAAAACACTTTGAGTCAGCTAAAAAGTTTAATTCCTCAAAAAGACTATCTCGTACTTCAGCAACAATTGCTATCTACAAAGTCTAAAATTCAACATTGGTCGAATTAATTTTCCCTCCAATAGTAGCCGATACAGGTAAAATTCTCCAACTTTTATTTCAGATATATACCGTATATTTGTTCCTCTTTTGTATTTTTGTAACAATAGGACAAAAATTATAACTATTTAAAAAAATCCGATGAAATTTATTGTTTCTTCTACTGAACTCGTAAAAAATTTATCCAATATAAGTGGCTTAGCAGGCCCGAATCCACTAGTTCCCATACTTGAAAACTTCTTGTTTGAATTAGACGGGACAGAGTTAACAGTAACGGCGTCGGATATGCAGACTATCATGGTTACTGAAATCTTGGTAGAATCTACAGATAAGATTACTGTTGCAGTTCCTGCCAAAATGCTCATGGAAACTCTTCGTAATCTACCCGAGCAACCGCTCACTTTTAATTTTGATGCGGATTCATTTGGACTTGAAATTGTTAGTAGCAACGGTAGATACAAAATTTCTGGAGAGAATCCAGTAGATTTCCCTAGAGCACCGGAAGTAAACAAAAATTCTCGTATTGAATTAAGCTCTCATGTTTTGGCTGCGGCTATCAATAATACTGTATTTTCTACAGGCACTGATGAGTTACGTCCTGCGATGGCTGGTGTATATATAAACTTCGGAGATGCGGATACTACATTTGTTGCCACAGATGGACATAGATTGGTAAGATACCGTAGAAACGACCTAAATGTAGAAACACCTTTTACGCTTATCTTGCCAAGAAAAGCCCTCAACCTTGTAAAAGCTTCTCTTCCTTCTGCTTCTACCAATGTTGTTGTAGAGTTTAGTTCATCCAATGCGTTTTTTAGTTTTGGAAATGTAAAACTTATTTGCCGATTAATAGACGAAAGATATCCGGATTACGACAACGTAATACCAAAAAATAATCCTAATGTACTCACGATTGAACGCACTCGTTTACTGAGTTGTTTGAAAATTGTGTCTGTGTATTCCAACAAGTCTACTTACCAAGTACGTTTCAAAATATCACAATCCGAACTCATCATTTCAGCCGAGGATCTAGACTATTCAAACGAAGCCGTTGAAAGACTCCCATGCGAGTTTCAAGGTGATGCCATGGAAATTGGCTTCAATGCTAAGTTTATGATGGAAATGCTTAATAACTTAGATAGCCCAACTATCACCCTTCAAATGTCACAACCCAACCGTGCTGGTATTATTGTTCCTTTAGATCAAGACCCTGCAGAAGATATCTTGATGCTGGTAATGCCTGTGATGTTGAGTTCATATGGAGGATAGATTTTTAGTGGCTAGTCGTTAATATCATTATAGTTGGCTA
>JBOFGX010000318.1:0-1659 GCA_051649345.1 Leadbetterella sp.
TGGTGGCTGCACTATTCAGGAGGAACTTACTTTTTGATTGGTCAAAAAGCCGTACGGACGGACCCAAGCCAAAAACCCACAAGCGAAAAATTGTCCGAATTTTTTCCCTTTGCTTATCCTTTTACATAAAAAATTCAGGCCAACACTCTTTCGCTTGACCTCAGCCGCACCTCATTTGTTGAAAAATTTCTCTTCTTGTACTTTTTGAGGGTCGACTAATTAGATAGTTAGGACATATCGCTTGACCTCAGAATAGTACTTCTTGATGGTCAACTAATCAAGGAATTAATACGATATAGTAAAATACTTGTACCCCCGAGTGGAATCGAACCACCATCACCAGAACCGGAATCTGAAATTTTATCCATTAAACTACGGGGGCAAATGGGAATGCAAAATTAGTACTTTTTTGGTACAAAAATCTCAAAAAATGGATTGTTACTAATTTACCCTTCTTTTTTGCTTACAAAAATAGACTTTAGCTCTGTAGCATCTTCTGGCTTCATTCGCTTTGCTAAGACAAGCCGAAGCTGTCTTCTACGAAGTGCTCCTTCATAAAACTCTTTTTCTTCTGCTGTCTCAGGGACTGCCTCTCTAACTAAAATTGGAGTTCCTTGATCATTAACGGCTACAAATGTAAGAAAAGCTTGGTTGGTCATTTTTTTGGTCCCCGCAGGAATATTCTCCGTGAAAACTTGGATCATTACCTCCATAGACGTAGAAAATGCCCGTGTGACTTTGGCTTCTATTGTAACTACATTGCCCAAATGAATGGCATTCACAAACGAAACATTATCCATGGAAGCTGTCACAACGAGACTATTGCTATGCTTTTGGGCGGCGATGGCTCCTGCAATATCCATAAGCTTGAGCAAATTACCCCCCATCAAATTCCCCAAGGGATTGGTATCATTAGGCATGACCATTTCTGTCATGGTTGTTAATGATTCACGAACAAACTTTGAGGCAGACATACTTTGGTACTTACTTTTATTGGGGTAAAGATAACGAAAAATACAAATTACTTTTTCTGATATATTCTTGTACTGCGATAGTTTGATTACATCATAATTGAAGTTTAGAAATCAAAATTAACCATTGTATTGTAAGCGAAGACTTAAGAATATTATGTGTTTTTACTACCTTTGATTTCGTATAAATGCCCTTTATGTCCATCCCTAAAATGCTTCAGTCCTTCAAATACGCCTTTTCAGGTTTTTTTGAGCTCCTACGTACCGAAAACAACATGAAGTTCCATGCCTTGGCTTCTGTGTTTACAATAGGATTGGGCAAGTATCTGGGTTTATCCCCTCGCCAATGGTGTATTATAGTCATATGCATAGGCATGGTCATGTCGGCTGAGGCATTCAATACAGCTCTTGAAAAACTTTGTGACAAACTCCATCCTGAAAAAGACGAGGCCATTCGTCAAGTAAAAGATTTTGCTTCGGCAGCTGTGTTGATACTGGCACTGGTTTCGTTGACAGTCGCTTGCTTGATTTTTTTGCCAAAATTGATTGAGTTATTTCCCATAAAAAAAGATATTTAAATTATATTTGCCTTATAATCAAATTGAACGCACTATTTTTGTGACTTTAAAGAAGTCATCTTTTGATTCTTATTAATTAATACGACTTACCCTATACATGGAAAGAATAG
>JBOFGX010000319.1:0-4019 GCA_051649345.1 Leadbetterella sp.
AGCAATACGATCTCTTTTACAACTCCGTACATAGGCACATCACCTTCCAAATGGTTATCCTCAAAGAAATTGCCTTCTGCATCTCTCTTGGTACTACGCAAATGCAAGAAGTGGACTCTGTCACCAAATTCTTTGATCATCTCTACCAAGTTATTTTCTGCAATCACACCAAACGAGCCCGTACAAAACGTAAGTCCATTGTTTGTAGCGGGAGTATTGGCAAATATACGTCTAATATCCTCCGCCTTGCTTACTACTCTCGGCAACCCAAAAATCGCAAAAGGGGGGTCATCGGGATGGATACACATATTGACATCATTGGACTCACAAACAGGAATAATTTCGCCTAAAAATAAGTCCAAGTGACTGGCCAATTTTGCATGATCGATACCCTCGTAGGTATCCAAAACTTCTTGAAACTGGGCAGGCGTATAGCCTTCCTCAGAACCGGGCAGTCCTGCAATAATATTGTTTGAGAGTGTTTTAATGGCAACATCATTCAATGATTCAAAATAGGCTTTTGCCTTGGTTTTTACATCATAAGTATATTCTGAAGGAGCATGGGGTCTTTTCAATATATATAAATCAAAAGCTGCAACGGCCAAAGGCTCATACCGCAATGCTTTCGCTCCATTGGCCAGCTCATACGACAAATGCGTACGCGTCCAGTCCAATACAGGCATAAAATTATAACAAATCGTTTTGATCCCAGCTTTCGCCAAATTCTCTATCGATTGTTTATAATTTTCGATATACTGATCAAAAAAACCGCTTCTCGTTTTTATATTTTCGTGAACAGGTACACTTTCTACCACATCCCAGGTCATACCTGCGGATTCTATTTCGAGCTTTCGTTTTAAAATTTCCTCCAGCGTCCAAACCTCTCCGTTTGGAACATGATGCAGTGCGGAAACTACCCCCGTACATCCTGCCTGACGAATATCACTTAATTTTACGGGGTCTTTTGGTCCATACCACCGCATGGTTTGCGTCATTTTAATCATAGTCTTAACATTATTAATTAAACCCCTGAATAAGCCCTAAATCCACCATCAACAGGTAAAATTATACCTGTGACAAACTTCGAGGCATCTGAAGATAACCAGTGCAAAGCACCTAGTAAATCTTCAGGAGTCCCAAATCTCTGAAATGGTGTATTATTGAGTATTCTAATAGACCTATCAGAAAGAGAGCCGTCTTCATTGGTAAGTAATTGTTTGTTTTGCTCAGTCAGGAAAAAGCCAGGTGCGATCGCATTTACCCTTATTTTCTTTTCTGATTTTTGAGCTAATTCAATAGCAAGCCATTTAGTAAAATTCTCAACCGCAGCCTTAGAAGAAGCATAACCAAGAATTCTAGTCAAAGGCCGATCAGATGCCATAGATGAAAGATTAATAATACTTGCGTTTGTATTTAGAATGTCCACAAAAACCTTACAGGGCAAAAAAGTTCCTAAATAATTTATTTCCATTACTTTTTTTAAATCCTCAGTAGAAGTTTCATTAAAATTTTGACTGGGTGTAATGACCGCTCCTTGAATATTCCCACCTGCAGCATTGATGAGTACATCAATACCTTCAACTTTGTCTTTAATTTTACTTTTTAAATTATTCAAAGAGTCTTCTGAAAGGATATCACAAACATAATACTGCGAATTTGGACTATCTAATTGGATCTCATTGTAAAGTTGAGATAATTTTTCTTCACTTCTTCCTACCAAAAGTAAAGTAGCCTTTTCCTTGGCCAAGTATTGAACCATTGCTTTTCCAAGCACCCCTGTACATCCTGTAAATAGGATGACCTTGTTTTTTAAGTTAAAATTCATATTGATTATTATAGTGATACACCTCTTTTCCAAGGTATAAAGTCCATTTGATTGTTTTTTTGTGCTTTAGTAGCAATTTCGCCACTTGCTATTTTTATGATATAGTCCAGAAAATCATCGGCCATTGTTGCCATATCGACATTCCCCGATAGTAGTTTACCCGAATCATAATCAATAATGTCGTGCATTTTTTCGGCCAAATTTGAATTAGAGGATACTTTGATAACAGGACAAATTGGGTTACCAGTAGGGGTTCCCAGTCCAGTCGTAAACAAAATCACGTTTGCACCAGAACCAGCCAAGGCTGTGGTACTTTCAACATCATTGCCAGGGGTACAAAGGAGATTTAGCCCTTTGTATTTTATATATTCTGTATAGTCTAATACATCTGTGATTTCAGAGCTACCTCCTTTTTTGGCTGCACCTGCAGATTTCATGGCATCAGTTATGAGACCATCTTTGATATTGCCTGGACTTGGATTCATATCAAATCCAGAGCCTACAGCAATGGCAGATTGCTCATAGTTCTTCATAAGTGTAAGAAACTTGGAAGCAATGCCATCATTCGTACATCTATTGATAATCTCTTGTTCTACACCACAAAGTTCAGGGAATTCGGATAGAATAGTAGTCCCATTTAATAGAGCCATTCTATCTGATATTTCTCCCAATAAGGGATTGGCTGTTATTCCAGAAAACCCATCAGATCCTCCACATTCCAGCCCTATGACCAATTTACTTATTGATTGTGGACTTCTATGAAGTTTATTGGCTTCTTTTAAGCCTTCGAATGTCTTTTCAATGGCTATTTTCAGCATATCTTTTTCTGTACCTTCTTTTTGATGCTCAATAAAATAGAGGGGCTTATCATTTTGAAATCCGACATCCTTCAATGCTGTCTGAAACATCTCGATTTGGGCATTTTGACATCCCAAGCTAAGTATTGTAGCACCCGCTACGTTTGGGTTTTTTATATAACCTGCCAGTAATTTGCAGAGCATCAAGGCGTCTTCTCTTGTGCCACCACAGCCGCCTTGATGTGTCAAAAATACCAAGTTGTCTACGTTTTCAAACACCTTCGTATTCTCCATTTTTTCAGAAGTGTCAATTCGGGAATTATGATTGAAGTCGCGAATCAAAGAGTTAACATACGATTTATAAGGGTTAGGCTGAATAAAACCAAGAGTTTCTAAAAACGCATCTTTCATTTTTTCAATATTGGCATTTTCACAGAAAACCAAGGGGAAGACAATCCAATTGTTTTGTGTCCCTACTTGCTTATCCTTCCTTTCATAGCCAGCAAATGTCCTATCTTTAAACATATCGATATTAGGCTTTATCCAATCATGATTTGGTTCTCGTATGCCTATTGGTTCCGTTTGATGATATGTGTTTTTTGTCGTAATAGCAGCTCCTGCTGGAATAGGAGAGGATGCTTTGCCTACTACTATCCCGTACATTTTTATATCATCGTTTTCAGCTAAATCTACTAAAGCAAACTTATGCTTTACTTTTATATTTTCTTGAATGGAAATAGTTGTGTTATCAATCTCCAAAATCTCTCCTTTCGAAATTTCGGTTAGTGCAATTATTAGATTATCGTGATGATGGATTCGAAAGATTTTTGAATTCATAGGTAAATAAATTTTCTATTTGTGCAATCGATTGCACAAATTAAATTATTTATTTTTAAATATCATAATATTTATATTTAAAATAGTAAAAGAAAGAAATTATTACTAGCTAAATAAGAGTTGTAACTTAATAATTACCCCAAAGTAGTCCTCATTTGATGTCCTCAAATTAGATCGAAACTACTTAAAATTACCACTTTATTCTCTGGCTATTGGATCTGGGTATCCATCTGGGTCATTTGTAGCAGTCCCTCGTTTTGGGATATTAGCCCCTCTTGTCAATAATAACCCAGCCACATGAGGTGCTGCCATCGAAGTACCTGACATAATCGCGTATTTCCCATTGGGATAGGTAGATAGTATTTTTACTCCATAGGCAGCCACATCAATAGAGGATCCATAGTTTGAAAACTTCGCAAAGCGATTCAAACTATCAACAGCTGATACCGTAAAAATGTTAGGATGGTTTATGCGAGCGGGTGAATAGTTTTCCACGTTTTCACCATCGTTACCAGCGGCAATGGAGAATAATATACCTTTTTCGGCAGCGGACTGGATCT
>JBOFGX010000320.1:0-3450 GCA_051649345.1 Leadbetterella sp.
CGAGTTGCTTCCAGCCTTTCAGTGTTTTTCCATCAAAAAGCTTTTCCCATTTTTGTGCTTCTAGGTCAGAAAATTGTCCCAGTATAAAAAAACTGAAGAATAGAATGATTCTTTGCATTTTTTGGTTCAAATTTTATTATAAAATAAATTCTTTAGAATAAGATAAACAGATAATAACGTACTAATTACTGATTATATATTGACAATAATTTATAAGAAATAGTCAATATACGATCGGCTTTTCTTTGGGTACCAAGGCTCGCATAATAAACCAAGCTGTCAAATATGCTCCTCCACAAATAAAGAACATAATATAATAGCCCGTTTGAATATCGCCAATTGATTCATAGTATACAAACATTCGTTTTTGGATTAAAGCTGTTAGTAAAATCCCACCTAGGCCTCCAAACATTCCGCCAAAACCTGTTACAAAACCTGTTGCTTTTTTTGGGAACATATCTGATACAGTAGTAAAAATATTGGCACTCCACGCTTGGTGAGCAGCAGCAGCTAAACCGATTACACACACGGCCAACCACATATTAATACCACCTAAAATTTGTACAAAAATAATTGGGACTACAGCAAAGGCATAAATCAACATTGAGCTGCGGCGAGCCTTGAAAACAACCCAACCCCTATTAATAAGTTGCATAGGCAACCAGCCTCCAAAAATACTTCCTATGCTGGCAATTATATAAACCAAAGCAACGGGAAGAGCAATTTCTGTTTTTTCGAGATGATATTGTTTTTTCAAGAAATCAGGTAACCAAAAAAGATAAAACCAAAAAATAGGATCCGTCAAGAATTTACCTAAAGCAAAAGCCCAGGTTTGACGAAAAGAAAGTAGTTTCAACCACGAACCGGACTGATCCTTATCTTCACTTATAGAATCGATTTTTTTTGCAGAAACTTCATCATCCGACTGAATATAAGCCAATTCACTTTCACTCAGACCTTTTGCTTTTTGTGGTGTTTCATAAAACAACATCCAAAGAATCAACCAAATAAAACCCACAGCCCCTGTGATGATAAACGCCCATTGCCAACCCCAAACTTCTGCGATGAACGGTACAGAGAGTGGAGCTAATATTGCCCCTACGTTTGCCCCCGAATTGAACAAACCTGTGGCCAAAGCACGTTCTTTTTTAGGAAACCACTCGGCTGTGGCTTTAATAGCCGCTGGAAAATTACCTGCCTCTGTTACACCTAAAAATACTCTTGCTAGTGCAAAACCTCCCGTACCAGTAGCCAATGCGTGTGCCATTGCCGAAAGACTCCATGTGGCGGTAGCCCAAGCATAACCTAAACGTGTTCCTAATTTATCAACAAATCTCCCAGCGAAAACCATCCCCAAAGCATATGATATCTTGAATGCAATTTCAATATTGGCATAATTATTTACCTCTTCGGCAGGTGTCCAATTGAATGCGGCAGCCAAATATGGTTTTAACAAGCTAATAACAGCACGGTCCAGATAATTGACTGTTGTTGCAAAAAAAATAAGTGATAGGATTCCCCAACGATAATTTCCCAATTTTTTCATTTATGTCTATTTATAAGGTTTTTAATATGTATGCATATCTAAAATCGTATTACTACTATTAATTATGAAAACAAGAACTTCCCCTTTCTTTTTAAAAATACAAACAAAATCATCCATACTATACAGAAAAAAGGGATGTATGACTATAAACTAATTTATACAAAAATTCATAATTGGGCATCATGTATAGGAGTATAAATATGATTCAGAATTTCTTCAACTGAACCCGTATTGAGCACGTTAAAATACCCACCTACGGTCTTAGTAAAATTAGGAATTTTTACCAGATTCTTGTTAAAAATAGTTGTTTCATTTATCACTTTTTCTACAAGATCTTCGCCCTTGATTTGCCCTAATTTCGAAAAAGGATAAAGCATTGACGAGTTTTCATCCGTCAAAGTATATTCATGCCCAAATAAATCTACTCCTGAATATACGTCTTTATTAAACTTTGTGGGTATAGAGAACCTCAACATTGCCGCAAACCCGAAACACATTAGTTTGGGTAGTTCACTTGTATGATTATAATATCGGATGATGGATTCTGAATTACGAGCTTCCATTTTAGACGTATTTTGCCAAACGATACTTAGCAACTTATGCTGTATAAATGGATTCTCGAATCGCTCGATTACTTGATTACCAAACTCAATACCAGAAATCCCAATAAAATCTAAGCTAGGTGAAATTTCTTCATGTATAAGATCTTGTAAATACTTGCGAAGATGAGTATGCTTCATTGCATCTATTACCGTTTTTACACCAAGCAAGCAACCCATTGCCGCAAGCATTGTGTGACTGCCATTAAGAATACGTAGCTTCAGCTCGCGAAAAGGCACAATACTATCTACAATGACTACTCCAGGATTAACGATAGCAAACGAACATTTCTTTTGTACATATTTGTTACCTTCTATAGCCCATAAGAAATAGGGCTCAGCTTGAATCGACAAACTATCTACATACGTCGAACCCTCTGGAACAAATTTACCAGGGATAATCCTGTCTACTAAGGATGAACAGAAATAACAATCTTTATCTATCCATGTTCCAAAATCTGCTGGCAACTCATTGTCTAGTATTACTTGATTGACTATTTTTTTTAGAAGAATGCCGTTGTTTGGCAATAATTCTGTTGGAATAATAATGAGACCTTTGGGGTTATGCTGAAACCTATGATACAATAAAGCCGTTAATTTCCCAGGAAAAGAGCTAGGTACTCTGTCTAAAACGCTTTCATTTTGATAGACAAGGCCAATTTCTGTAGTATTAGATACCACAAACTCAATACTATCTTGTAAGATGCATTCTTTAATTTTTTCCCAATCTCTTTCCGCAGAAAAGGTCTTACTTATACAAGACACAACAGATTTATCTTCTATAACACAATTCTCTTTTATACCTCTTTCATGTACCGTATAAAGACCGTTTTGCTCATCAAACTCTCGGGTGTGGGAAGAAGTAGATTTTATCATGACTACCTTGCCATTAAACACACCTTCATTATTGGCTTTATCAATCACAAAATCAACCAAGCCTCTAAGCAAAGCTCCTGTCCCAAACTGTAGGACTTTTTCGGGAGCATCTAAACTGGAGTTGTATATCAACTCCTTGTCAATTGCATATTCTAGATTTAATTTCTGCATAGATTTGAGTAAATTGCCACAGTCTAACTATAGGTATAAATTTTAATTACTTTAAAGTCATGGGAATTGTTTTAAAAGTTCATTCGGTGTGTAGAATCCTTTTTGCTTCTTGGTAGCTTCACGCACATCTTTTACTTTTTGGGTAGTAATAGGCTCATCAGAAGAATTTCCAAAAGAATTCCGAACGTAGTTCAAGACAGACGCTAACTCATCATCATTGAGCATGCCACCATAAGGTGTCATAGGCACTTCCCCACT
>JBOFGX010000321.1:0-3978 GCA_051649345.1 Leadbetterella sp.
AATGAACTACCATGAAAACCTATGTGAGCCATACCGTGCTGTCCGCATGAATTCATACAGCCCGATATTTTGATCTTCATATCATTGTTTTTCACCAGGTCAGCAAACTCCTGACCGATTACTTTTTCAAATTCTAAAGATATATTGGTACTGTCTGAAATAGCTAAATTACAGGTATCAGTGCCTGGACAAGCCGTAATTTTAGCTGTAGAATTGGCTCCAGCTTCGGCCAAATTGTATTTCGAAAGTGTATTAAATACGTATGGCAAATTGGCTTGCGGTACATCTCTTAAGAACAAACACTGATTGATCGTAACACGTACATCATCAGCTACGTATCCTTTCAAATCAGCAATTACTTGTCTCGATATCTCACTTGAGATATTTCCTAGCGGAATTCGTACATATACACCAAATAAGCCTTCCTGTTTTTGAGCAAACAAGTTGGTTTCTTCCCAAATAGCATATTGCGAATCGTTTACGGGTGTTTCTTCTTTGATGGAAACTTCCGAACGTTTGTATTCATGCTCATTACTGATTTCTACAGTTTGGTTTTTCAAAGAAGGATTTTCGGCTTTCACCAAATCCATAAACGTTTCAAAACCGATTTTTTGAACCAAAAACTTCATACGAGCCTTGCTTCTAGAAACACGCTCACCGTGGCGATCAAATACACGTAATACCGCCTCAATAAACGGTATAAGCTTATTTTCCGGCAAAAACTCGTAGGCTAAATCTGCCATCTTGGGTTGTGCTCCTAATCCACCCGCAACGTATACTTTAAATCCACGAACGCCGTCTTTGATCTTTGGAATCACACCCACATCATGGATATAAGCTAAAGCTGTATCTTCATCTGTGTTTGAAAACGACATTTTGATTTTACGACCCATCTCTTGACAAATAGGATTGCGTAAAAAATATTCGAATACAGAGTGTGTATGAGGAACTACATCAAAAGGCTCATTGGGATCAATTCCCGAGGTAACTGAGGCCGTAATATTACGTACGGTATTTCCACAAGCCTCTCTCAATGTAATATTGTCTTGTTCTAGTTTGTGCCAAAGCTCAGGTGTTTTCTCCAAACTCACAAAGTGTATTTGGATATCTTGACGCGTGGTCAGGTGCAGGTTTCCGTTTGAATATTCATCTGAAATATCGGCGATTCTTCCCCATTGCTTAAATGTCATTTTACCATACGGCAACTTGATACGCACCATTTGTACACCGTGCTGACGCTGACCGTATACGCCCCTTGCTAGACGTAAACTACGAAATTTATCCTCATGGATTTGACCATCTCTAAAAAGACGAATCTTTTTTTCGAGATCAATAATGTCTTTCTCAACAATTGGATTTTCTAACTCGGTACGAAAACTTTGCATGCTACTACTGGAATATTTTTATCAAAATTAATGAATAGTCTACTAAATTTATAGACTTTATAGATTAATCCTAAAAAAAGTTTGTTTACACTATCTAAAATCCAAATTTACACCTAAAAAATGAAAGTTTTTCCTTCTTCAGCTAATTCCACAGCAGGAAATATTTGACTGGCTTCTTCGTAAAATCCTTCGAGTGTTTTGTAACGGGAAGAAAAATGTCCAATAATTAACTTCTTGGAATTTGATTTAATAGCAATTATAGCTGCTTGAGCAGCTGTAGTATGGTGTGTAATAGCTGCCCGGCTTTTTTCGTTTTCCAAAAAAGTAGCTTCATGATACAACAAATCTACGTTTGGAAAATAATCTACGATGGTTTCATCAAAAATTGTGTCTGAACAGTAAGCAAAGGATTTTTGAGGTTTTCCTTCAACTGTAAATTCCTCCCATTTATATAATTTACCTGAAGTTTCATCTATAAAATCCTCACCATTACTTAAGGTTTTGAGTCCCAGTGTAGAAAAATTTTCAGGTAATTTATCTACGAGCAATTTCCGTTTAGAAGCCGTTTCCACAAATAAAAAGCCCGTACAATTAATTCTATGCTTAAGCGGAAAAGAAAACACTTTCACTTGGGTATTGTCTAATATGCACGTTTTCTCAGAAGGATTGGTATCGTGATAATAAATGGGATAGTTAAGCTTGGATTCTGAAATTTCAAATTGCATTTCTATAATTTTCTGAATTCCTTTGGGTGCATAAATATGCATCGCATCTGTACGCTTTGCCATATTGTAGCTACTCAAAAGACCGATCAAACCATAAAAATGATCTCCGTGTAAATGGGAAATAAAAATATGCTGGATTCTACTGGCTTTAACTTCGTATTCTTTTAGCCGAAACTGAGTTCCCTCGCCGCAATCTATCAAAAATAGATGGTTCTCGATCTTCAAAACGGAGGCCGACGGATTCCTATTTAAATGAACCGAAGCAGATCCTATACCGAGCGAGAGTAATTCCAATAGATTATAATTTAATATTCGTTTTCTTCTGAACCATATTCCTCGTCTTCCCCATCTTCTTTCGAATTGTTCTCTTGGTCATTGAAATAGATAAGGTCTATACCTTCTTCCAATGTAGGAAAAGATAAAAAATGTGTTGGAGAAAGTCTTGAAATCTCATCTAGAACATCGTCATTTGTCGTAACAAGAACCAACAATCCCCCTTCTCTTTTTGTAATCTTTTGGATTTTATCAAGAAGCTTCACGTTCGCTTCCGACACGCTTTTTAAGGTTTCAATTTGGAAAATAAAATTAATTACACCTTGTCCAGAGTATGCAATAGCAATCGATTTCTCAACAGATGATGTGTTTTATTCAGATAAAGCCTCTTCTGTAGAAGTATAGCAATGATAAATATCTTCTTTCGTAATTTGCATCTTAAGATAAAAATTTCATACAAAAATAGGATTTAAAATACATTCACACATGAAAATCATCAAAATTCATTCCATGAGAAATTTATACTTTTGATTCTTGAAAAAATTACTAAAATCATAGTTTATTTGATATATTTATGCCAAATTATTACCTGTGATGGCAAAGAAAACCAAAACCGAATCCTCAAACCACCAAGCCGTAGAGATCTATTCTTTGTTTACTGATTTTGACATTGATTTGTTTAAGTCTGGAAAGCACTATCGATTATATGAAAAAATGGGTTCCCATGTTAGAGAAAACCACGGCGTTACAGGAACTTATTTTGCCGTTTGGGCTCCCAATGCCAAGCATGTTAATGTAATTGGTAACTTCAATGGTTGGAATCCGCAATCCCACGGTCTTTTCCCAAGATGGGATGGCTCAGGAATTTGGGAAGGCTGGATTCCTGAGATCGGAAATGGAGAAGTATACAAATACCGTATTCACTCACAAATAAATAATCAAATTCTAGAAAAAGGAGATCCCTTCGCTTTGTATTGGGAGCACCCGCCCAAAACGGGCTCTGTCGTTTGGGATACTTGGTACGAATGGAAAGACCAAGACTGGATGCAGACCCGCAAGGAGAAAAATGCTTTAGATGCCCCACAATCTGTTTACGAAGTTCATTTAGGATCTTGGAAACGTGATCCATCAAACAACGAACAAAGGCTCAATTACAGAGAAATTGCAGATACCTTGGTTCCATATGTTAAAGAACTGGGGTTTACACATGTGGAGTTTATGCCTGTCATGCAGCATCCCTATGAACCGTCTTGGGGATATCAAATCACGGGGTATTTTGCATCGAACACTGCCCAAGGGAATCCGCAAGACTTGATGTATTTGATTGAGCAACTGCATAAAAACGACATTGGAGTCATATTAGATTGGGTACCCAGTCATTTTCCAAGTGATGGACACGGAATTTACCAATTCGATGGTTCTGCTTTGTATGAGCACGAGGATCCCAAACAAGGATACCATCCCGACTGGAAGTCGTATATTTTTAATTATGGACGATACGA
The DNA here is from genome assembly GCA_051649345.1 of Leadbetterella sp. GTDB lineage: Bacteria > Bacteroidota > Bacteroidia > Cytophagales > Spirosomataceae > Leadbetterella. The sequence continues at coordinate 3,886 of JBOFGX010000321.1, forward strand.
AGTTCGTTCTTTTTTAATAAGCAATGCCTTGTTTTGGCTAGATAGATATCACGCAGATGGATTACGAGTAGATGCGGTAGCCTCGATGCTGTA
>JBOFGX010000322.1:0-6100 GCA_051649345.1 Leadbetterella sp.
GGTTTGCTGCTGATCGACCTCTACTTGTGAAAAATCAGGATTCAGCGTAATATCCAAGTTTAGAGAAGGTGTTATCGCTACTTTAGCGTCCATTCCAACTCCGGGTGTAAAATCATTTCGAGGAGCTAGAGGTTGTAGATTTTCATCCCGAGGAAACTCTTTATTTCCCCCCATCGAAACAAAAGGAATCAAAGAAATATTGACACCTGGTTTAGGCGGAGGTGTATCCCAAATTAGGGTTCTCGCAAATGCTAAATTTAAAGACGCAAAGTTTCGGGGTGCAGGTCCCCAGCTAGAAACTTCGTTGTTTGCCATGTCTACGCGTCTGAAATTCACCCTCCACTGATTTTCACCCGAAGAAACCTTATACCGAAGCGTAGAAAATGGTATGGCCATTTCTACTTGCCAAAAATCCTCAAATACCTTTGCTGCAGAATACCATTTATTATCCCATGAGATATTCAAATTCTCTCCCTCAGCTAAAAGCCCTTCTTTTTGAATATTATACGGACTCAAGCCAAAATAAAAGCCATTTACCTTATCGTTAAACGTATCAAAGGATACTCCAAACTCATCACTCGTTCGAAATTCAAAATCGCGTTTTCTTGAAGATATCGTTATGCTTGATTTCTTTTGAAATACTTTGGCTGAAACATATATAAACTTGGAATCAAAACAAATCCTAGCCTCTGTTTTGTGTTTGGCATAAGAGGTGTCAAAAGGAATATTGAGATAAAAACTATCTAAGAGCTGGGCTGTTTTCCAGATGTTTTCATTTAGCAAACCATCTAGCTGAACTCCTTCAGAAGTTTGGCCCATTCTAACGTTTTTGTCCTTTGATTGTCCCAATACTAGACCACTACCTATCACAAGAAAAAGCGTAAAAACGAACCTCATGTTGTTGGTTATAATAATTTAACACAAAAGTACAGAACATAATACTTATATTTAGTACCAAATAAGGATATTAGATTTAAAAAATGTTAAAACGAAAAAAAAAGTCAACCATACAACAGCAAAAAGAGGATATTCTAGATTTCTTAAATAGCTCAGATACAAAATTCAAAGCGTTTACGGAAATACTTGTCTATCTAGGAATAAACGATCCCGAAGAGCATATTTTTATAGAATTGATCTTGCAAGAGCTTATTGTAGCTGATAAAATTATACTTCAAAACGGTACATACGGTATCGTTAATAAGGAAGAAAAAAATATACTTTCAGGAAAGCTCGATTTTGTAAATCCCAACTTTGGTTTTGTACGATACCACGAAGAGAATGCCGATATTTTTGTACCAAAAGAAGACCTAAATGGAGCTTTGGATGGTGATATTGTGGAAGTCCGAATAGTAACCAAAAAACAACACGGTAAAAATCCAGTCGGTGTCATTACCAACATCCTTCAAAGAGGACGCGATAGAATTGTTGGTAAGTTAAAAAGCTATGGCAACTACGGAATAGTGACTCCAGATGTACGAGGATACCATGATCTATTTTTTATACCCAAGGACAAATTAAATGGTGCCGAAACATACGATTTGGTTATTGTCAAAATAATCGAATACCCCAGTATGGGAGCCCAAGGCGTTGGTGAGATCGATGAGGTTTTAGGAAAAGCTGGTAATAATACAGCCGAAATGCATGCCATCATGGCCGAGTTTGATTTACCTATACATTTCCCAAAAGAGGTATTGGAAGAATCGGAAAAAATAAGCGAAATCATTTCTACAGAAGAAATAAAAAAACGGAGAGATTTTAGAGACATTCTTACGTTTACGATTGATCCTCATGACGCCAAGGACTTTGATGACGCTATCAGTTATCAAACGCTAGCAAATGGAAATGTAGAAGTAGGTGTACATATTGCAGACGTTTCGCACTACTTACAAGAAAATACGGCCATGGAAAAAGAAGCCAAAATGCGGGCAACATCCGTATATCTTGTGGATAGAACCATCCCCATGCTTCCCGAAAAACTGTCCAATGGATTATGCTCATTACGACCCAAAGAAGATAAATTGGTTTTCTCAGCTGTTTTTGAAATGAACGAAAAAGCTGAAGTCGTAAAAAATTGGTTTGGACGGTGCATCATTCACTCCGATCGTAGATTTACTTACGAAGAAGCCCAAGAGGTTCTTGAAGGTGACCCACAAGCAGACCCTGCCTTTGGACCTCAGCTGCACCATTTGAATACATTAGCCAAAATTCTCAAAAATGAGCGTTTCCGAAAAGGGGCTTTCAATTTTGAAACCAACGAAGTAAAATTTAATCTAGACGAAAACGGCAAGCCGACAGGCGTCTATCAAAAAGTCAGAAAAGATGCTCACAAATTGATTGAAGAGTTTATGCTCTTGGCAAACAAACAAGTGGCCATGTTTGTAGGAAATATGCACAAAAAACACCATTTGCCCGATGCATTTACCATGGTGTATCGTGTACACGAGCCACCCAATCCTACCAAAGTGGACACGTTTGCCAAATTTGCTCAAAAATTGGGTTTTGCAGTAAAAACGACCACCAACGCCCAGTTGTCTCAATCACTCAATGCCCTTATGCACGGTATTGAAGGCACTCCTATGCAAAACATATTGGAAGGCTTGGCTGTGAGAACGATGAGTAAAGCTAGATACTCTACCCAAAATTTGGGTCACTTCGGATTAGCTTTTGACTACTACAGTCATTTTACTTCTCCTATCCGGCGATACCCAGACGTAATGGCTCACAGAATGCTGCAACATTACTTAGACGGAGGTAAATCGCTACCCTTAGATATTTATGAAGAGAACTGTAAGCATTCCTCAGATAGAGAAAAACTTGCTGCTGAAGCCGAAAGAGCCTCTATTAAATACAAGCAGGTAGAATACATGAGCTATCAGCCTCGCACCGAAGTATATGAAGGTGTAGTGAGCGGGGTGACTGATTTTGGAATTTTTGTAGAAATCAAAGGTACAGGTTGTGAAGGTATGGCACGTCTTGCTGATCTAAATGACGACTTTTATGAGTACGATGCAGACAATTTTAGGGTAGTTGGTCGTAGAACACAAAAAATAATTGGTTTTGGAGCAGAAGTAAAAGTCAAAATTTTAAATACAGACATCGAAAAACGAAGCATGGATTTACAACTTATTTCGGCAGGAAAATCTACGTTTTCGTCTGTAAACAAATCACCTATGGATCGATCAAGAAACTCGAATTCCAGAGGTCATTTTGATAAAAATAGAGGATCCAATTCGAAATCAGGCAAATCAAAAAAATCGTTTAAACGAACCAAATAATTTCTTTAAAACCATATATTTGTTTTATTAATCCCTTATATAAGAACTTAATTTAGATGAAAAGAAGATCAATTCTTAAAATCATGGGCACGTCTGCTTTGACTATCCCTTTGACTGAGGCAGCTCATTCAAACCCAACAAAATCAAGCAATTCTAAAGTGAAATTTTATGCTCCTACATGGGGCTCTAGTCATTCGATAGATGCATTTTGCAAAAAAGTAAAGGAGGCGGGTTATGATGGTATAGAATCACCCGTATCTCTAAAAACTCTAGAAAGAGAAGAACTCATGCAAGCTGTGCAAAAAAATGGACTCGAACTCATTGCTCAGTATTACCAGTCCTTCGAAAATGATCCTAAAGAGAATGTCAAAAACTATGAAATGCATCTTAAAAACATGCTTTTGGCCAAGCCTGTCAAAATAAACACACAAACAGGTAAAGACTTTTTTACGTTTGAGCAAAACAAAGCACATTTCGAAATCGCTCAAAAAATTCAAAATGAATCAGGCATACCCATTGTTCATGAAACCCACAGAGGCAAAGCCCTTTTTGCCGCTCACATTTCTAAAGAATATTTCGAAAAGATTCCTAATTCAAGAATTACCTTGGACATCTCGCATTGGTGCAATGTACATGAAAGCTTACTAAACGGACTAGAAAAAGAAGTAGATCTTGCCCTCTCAAAAGCCGATCATATTCATTCCCGAATTGGACATGCAGAAGGCCCGCAAGTAAATGACCCCCGTGCTCCAGAATGGAAAACCGTCCTCGATAAGCACTTGGATTGGTGGGATAAAATTTACAAAAATCATCAAAAAGCAGGTACAACCTTGACGGTGACTACAGAGTTCGGCCCTTCGGGATACCTTCCTACGTTACCGTATACGCAAATGCCCGTTGCTTCTCAATGGGACATTAATGTATTTATGCTGAATCTGTTGAAAGAACGTTGGAAGTAGTAAAATGCGAAAATTAGCAAGTATTCAAAAAATTAAAGCCTTGGATCCAATTGAGGGTGCAGATGCTATTGAAAAAGCAACTGTTTTGGGGTGGCAATTAGTTGTAAAAAAAGGAGAATTTAATGTCGGAGACTTAGCTGTTTATTGCGAAATAGACAGCTTGTTTCCTGATAAGCCTGAATTTGAATTTTTGAAACCAAGAGGCATGAGAATACGAACTATTCGGCTTCGTGGACAAATTTCACAGGGCATTTGCTTCCCATTATCCATTTTACCTAAAGACTTTGAAATACAAGAAGACGAAGACTGCACAGATACTTTAGAAATTACAAAATACGAACCCCCAATACCCGCTTGTTTAGGTGGAATTGCAAAAGGAAAGTTTCCTTCTTTTATTCCCAAAACAGATGAAACAAGAGTCCAAGTTCTACAGGCAGTCTTGGATAAATACAAAGGTGAAAAGTGCTATGTTACCGAAAAACTGGATGGAAGCTCAACAACGTATTACGTAAAAGATAATGATTTTGGTGTTTGTAGCAGAAACTTGGAACTCCTTGAAGATTCTGAAAATAGTTTTTGGAAAGTTGCGAGGCAGATGGATATCGAAAACAAATTGCGTTCTCTTGGCAAAAACATATCCATACAAGGCGAACTGATTGGCGAAGGTATACAAGGGAACAAATTAAAATTAAAAGGCCAAACAATTAAGTTCTTCAATGCCTTTGATATTGACAAATTTCAGTATTTAAACTTTTCTGAATTTACTGCCTTACTCCAAGAGCTAGAGCTACCCATGGTACCTGTCATTTCATTGGATTATGAGCTGGATAACGATATTGATGCTATTATTAAAATGGCTACCATAAAAAGTCAACTTTTAAAAGATGTTTGGGTTGAGGGTATCGTCATTCGTCCTTACGCCGAAAAAAATGATTTGCTTTTGTCTGATGAAAACTTTTCGAATAGTCGTATGAGTTTTAAAGCTATCAACCCTGAATTTCTACTAAAGTATGGTGAGTAAACAATGGATATACATTGCATTTTATAATGAAAACCCATTGGATTGTAAGTGATAAAACTACAACTGGCTTATCTTACCAAAAAATTGTATTGTATTGGATGATTTTTCTACGATCATCAATAAGAAGGGTTTATCTAAAATCATTTCGGGAACTACGAAAGCAGATTTAGCACCTACACTCACTGTGGTAACGGCTGCTGCCTCTGTTCCTTTTTCATCCACAGATAAATACGTATCTTGTTTGACCATAGAAACGTACAGCTCTTTTTGGGTGCTAATTTTTGATAAATTAGCTACACCCGGTTTGAAGGCATCTTTTATCCCCATGGTACTCAATACCTCTTTTAAGCTAGAAGAATATTGGAGTGTAAACTTAGGCATTTTTAAGACTATTTCAGTATTAAACAATGAGTTCAACGTGTTTTCTAATCCCCCAGTAGACAAAATATTGATGCTACTTGCCATCGTTTTTTTAGGTAAAACCAAGACCATCGAATATTTTTCGCTTCCATAGGGCAATTTGACAATTTTATGGTTTTCGTTATCTAGAAATTCAAATGTCTCCGTTTGATTCATAAACATCACCTTACTCTTTTTTGCAACGCCGTTAAACTCACCAGATACTGTATTTTCGGTTTTAAATTGCTTGGTCCAATCCCCTTTAAAGTACAAGGCATTCATCAAAAACATGACCATTTCAGGATCTATTTCATCCAATACCTTTTCGATTTTCTGATTGGTATTATCGGCTGCCCATTGATTGATTTTATTGACCGTACTGGTACTTTTAAAATCCTCTTGGTAAAACTTAGCTAAAAAAGATTTCTCAATCGTGTTTACAAAAT
>JBOFGX010000323.1:0-3137 GCA_051649345.1 Leadbetterella sp.
ACTATTTACTGTATCTAGATGCTTTACAAGTAAATTTGTGTACTATTTCAGTCTGTTAGAAATTCTTAACCAAGCGAAATGTGCTAGACTTAAGCTATACCTTCGGACTCTAATTTTTGGATATGGTAGAGCTCTGTATACAATCCTCCATATTCCAATAATTCGGAATGAGTTCCATTCTCTACTAGTTTTCCATCGTCTAATACCAATACGTAATCAGCATATTTAGCATTGGAAACTCGATGCGAAATAATGATACTTGTTTTACCTCGATTGTGCTTTTTTAGGTTTTCTAAAATTAGAGCCTCAGTTTCTGTATCAACAGCAGATAAGCAGTCATCCAGAATGACTATAGGCGAATCCTTCATGAGTGCACGAGCTATGGAAATTCTTTGTTTTTGGCCACCAGATAGCGTAATTCCTCGTTCTCCAATAACTGTATCATAGCCTTTCTCAAATTCCATTATAGAATCATGAATTTGAGCAGCTTTGGCACAAGCAATAATTTTTTCGATGGACTGATTTTCATTACCAAAGCCTATGTTTTTAGCTATAGTATCAGAAAATAGAAATACATCTTGGGGAACAAAAGCTACTTGGTCTCGGTAGGTTTTTACGTCTAGGTCAGTCAGTTTTTTATCGTCTATAAGTATCTTGCCTTCCGTTGGTATATAGAGGTTCATAAGTAAAGATGCTATACTGCTTTTTCCAGAACCCGTAGAACCGACAAAAGCAATATTCATTCCCTGTTCAATGTTAAAACTTATATTTCGTAAGGCCTCCACTCCCGTTTCAGAATAAGTAAGGGATACTTTATCGAAAGTTATTTTTCCTTTTAAAGTTATTTTTTCACTATTTTGCGAAATTATTTCTGTTTTTATGTTTAAAAATTCATTGATTCTTTTTTGTGATACGGCAGCTCTTTGTATTTGACCTGATGTCCAACCCAATGCTGTTAATGGCCAAGTAAGCATATATACGTACATGATAAATTCAACGATATTGCCTTTACTCAAGTTACCTGCAATTACTTCTTGTCCTCCAATGTAAACACAAATTACGGTGCATAAACCTATCAAGAATCCAACCAAAGGAGAAAATAAAGCATCTACACTGTTGAGTCCTAGTGCTTCCCTTTTGTATTTTAGACTTTGTTTTCGAAAATTCTTAATGAACGTATTTTCTCTATTTAGGGACTTTATTATACGAATCCCAGAGAACGATTCTTGAGAAAAAACAGAAATTTTGGACAGACTTTTTTGAAGTTTTTCGGATCGACGATTGATATTTGTACTTACGAGATAAATACTCAAAGAAAGCAGAGGCATGGGTATAAGTACATATAACGATAATCTTGCGTTTACGGAAAACATATAGGTAAGTATTAAAACTACAAGTACAACCATATTAAGTAAATACATGATACTTGGGCCAATGTACATCCTTACTTTGCTTACATCTTCCGAAATTCTAGCCATAAGATCTCCAGTTTGGTTAGTCTTAAAGAAAGACTGTGGCAATGTTTGATAATGAGTATAGATTTCATTTTTGATTTCGTATTCGATGTGCCGCGACATGACGATAATCGTTTGTCTAACAGCAAATAAAAATACACCTTTCAGTACTGCTACGATCAAAATCAATACACCAAATTTGGCAATTATATAGCTTACTTCTTGAATAGAATTAGAGGTTTGATTAGTTTGTAATGCGGATTCAATTGTGTCTACCGCACCACGAACCATCCTTGCGGGTATTATCCCAAATAAATTCGAGATAATTGTAAAAATTATACCCCAAATTAGGTGTTTTTTATATTTGAGAAAATACGTATTGAGGTGTGCGAGATCTTTCAAACGCGGGTTTTTTCAAGAATTTTAGTGTAATATAGCTCATATTGAGGAATTATTACCTCCAAATCAAAAGATTTTGCTCTCTCCAATGCAGCCTTTTTATAGTTTTCTAGATTTTTATCATCCAATATAATTAGGGCATTTTTGACTAGATCTTCTACATCTCCTACGTTGCTGAGTAAGCCCGTTTCGCCATGAATATTAAGTTCTGCTAAACCACCTGTATTACTAGACAGAACGGGAACTTCGCATGCCATAGCTTCTAACGCAGCTAGGCCAAAACTCTCCTTTTCGGATGGCATAATAAACAAATCAGCCACAGAAAGTACTTCTTCGATGGCTTCAAGTTTACCAATAAACCGAATCTGCTCTTGAAGACCTAATTCTCTACTCAGATTTTCTATATTTTGTCTTTCTTCACCGTCTCCTACCATCAAAAGCTTGCTAGGCACGTGCTTAATGATTTCAGCAAAAGCATAAATTATGTCAGGTATACGTTTTACCTTCCTGAAATTGGAAGCATGCACAAGTAGTTTTTCATTGTTGGGACAAATAAACCGCTTGAAATGATCCTTTTTTTGTTTAAAAAATCGATTAAAATCAACAAAGTTGTAGATAACCTCGATGTCAGATTTTACTTTAAATGTATCCAACGTTTCATTTCGTAAGTCCTTAGATACAGCTGTGACACCATCTGAGTTTTCTATACTAAAGGCCACGACGGATTGTAAGGAGGGGTCTTTCCCAATAAGTGTTATATCGGTACCATGCAAAGTAGTTACGACTGGGATATTCAAGCCTTCTGTACGTAATATCTGTTTCGCTAAAAAAGCGGACGTTGCATGCGGAATGGCATAGTGAACATGTAAAATATCCAACTTTGCATGCTTGACGACATCTACCATCTTTCCAGCTAATGCAGACTCATATGGCGGATACTGAAAAAGCGAATACGAGGATACATTTACCTCATGGTAAAAAATGTTTTCATTAAAGAAGTCAAGCCTAATGGGTTGAGCATATGTAATAAAGTGAATTTCATGACCACGCTTGGCTAGGGCTTTGCCCAACTCTGTTGCTACCACACCACTACCACCGAAGGTTGGATAACAAACAATTCCTATTTTCATTTAAAAAATTTATGCAAATACAATTATTTGTTTAACATGTTTTTATACTATAATGATTCAAAAAAAATTATTTTTTGATAAAAAAACTTGATATTTGTATTCAATAGGCACAAGTTAAGATAGTTGATTTCATTTCAAAAAGTTGTAGAACTTA
>JBOFGX010000324.1:0-20244 GCA_051649345.1 Leadbetterella sp.
ACTTTTGCTCTAAACTCTGATAAATTTTGGTTCAAACGCTGATCGCTTCCGTCATTATCCGTATGACCTATGATTTGAATTTTTGCATTTGGATTTGCTTTTAAGAAATCCACCAACACTTGTAGTTTTTGTTCTGAACCCGAGGTAAAAGTAGTCTTACTTCTAGCAAACTGCACCCCTTCTAAAGGAAAATGTTTATTGAAGGCAATTTGCATTTCACTACTTGGGATAGGTTTGGGGGGATCTACAATCTTAGCAACTGGCTCAGATTTCAAAGGATTTAATCGTAAAACTCGTACTAATGATTTCGTATCTAATTTCTTAATGTCAAATTCTGAAGTTAGATCTTCATAACCAACCAATTTTACAGTAATAGTATAGGTATATTCAGGATAAATCAGGCCTGTAAATCCTTTCTTTCCTGAAGAGTATTCCAATGTTTCTACATTTTCTGTTGTGTTATTTTTTAGTTTAAATTCCAAAGTCCTTAATTTTTCTTCACCTACCAAGGGCTCGATCTTATAAAGCACAGAATACGTTTTTTTATACAAATCATATTTTATCAATCCATTTACCGCGTCACCCAAATCTATATTTCGTTTTACAATATGGTATTCAGGATGAATAATTTCAATTCCATAAAACTGATTGGTTGATAAAGAAGCTTCTATGAATAAAGAATTTTTCTTTGTTGGAATTTTTACATTATCCTTCGTTATTTGCATGTCTGCCTTGATTAACTCATCAAAAAATGCATCCTTTGCTTGGAACTTGAATTCCATAAGGTCACTTGGCTTCAAATAAATAGTATCGCTATGTTTCTCAAGATTCAGTTTGCCGCTTATACTTGTATAGGATTTTCCAAAGGCTTCAAATTCATATGCAGACTTTAAATCTATAGAACTCACGCTAAACTGATTTTTTGAAGGTTCAAAAAATACCTCTAAATTTTTTTGCTTATTTTCTTTAATTAGGACGGTAGCATTAGGTACAGGCAATAACGTCTGTTGATCCAAAACAGTCAATAAATATGTATACGTAGTATCTCTTTTTAGCTTTCTTAAATAAACATCTATAGACTTATTATCTTTAATATTCTCTGTATAATCGGCATATTCCTCTGCTGTAGCTTCTAGAAAATAATTTTTTTGAATATCTAGTTTATAGGTATGCGTATTTTTAGTGTTTTTACCTTTTACTTCTGTATTCCTATCCGAAAACACTCGCACTACGGCATTGTTAATTGGAAGTTTGGTATCTATATCAAAGACGGATAAAACATACTCATTGGTTCCAGCAACAAGATAAATAGGTAACTCTACTTTATCGATTTTCGATTCTATAACACGAAAAGTCTCTTGCTTATTTATGTATCCTGGTAAATTTGTTTCAATACTATATTCTCCCAATTCAGTAGGAGAAAACATAATATCTGCGACTTTAGAGGATTTAATTTTGGAAATTTTATTGGATGGACTTTTAATTGTAATGTCACCTTCTAATCTATTCTTGTTCTTATCATCAAAAATAGAAATATAATAACTTGTCTTGGAGACTAATTTGAAGACACTTACTTTTTCTTCAAGCTTAACGTTTTCACTGTAAGAGGCAAATCCTTCTGCAGAAATCAATACAGTATAGATTTCACCAATTTTACCATCAAAAAGGAATTTCCCATCTGAAAACTTGCCTTCATATGCTTTGATTCCTTTATCTTTTTGGGTAAAGGATATTTTCCCTTCTGGAATTGGTAAATTAGTTATTTTACTTACTATAGAATACTCTATTTTACTTTTAGATTTGCGAAGTTCGATGACAATTTCTTTATTGAAATCATTCTTTTGTAACTCAAAGGATCTAGTATCATCTATATACGACGGAGATGATATTTTTAACTTACAGGAACCAATTTTGTCATACATATAAGCATAACTTGGATTACTTGCTGTTGTAGAACCCGAAATTACTTTTGATTCATGGGTAATATTTATTGCGGACTGTAATCCCTCTTTTGTTTCTGCATCTATGACCTTTATCAAAATACTATTTGAACTGGCAGCATCAAGCTTTATAACATATTCTCCTTCTGGACCAATTTGGTTTTTGTCAATTTCTATTTCCTCAGAATAATATCCAGCAGCATTTACTTGCACTTTGTAATTCTTATTGGAAAGCAAAGAATAGATATTTCTATTTTTTATTATCTTACTATCTATTTTTTTCTTTTTTTCAATGTCTATTACACTTATGTCAAAGTCCTTTTTTATAAGATTGCCGTTTTTAGCATTTTGCAATACAATCTGCAAAGGAATATCTTCATCAAGCTCTTCCTCTTTTTCTTGGGAATGTGCTAAAATGGGTTGAAAACCCACGAGTATAAGTATAGTAAAAAAATATTTAATCAAGCAATCCATGTATCTTTGTTGGAAAGTTATATAATGATTTTTTCTTCGAATTTATTACCTTGTCAGGCGTATTTTTCTGCAATATTACAAGAAAATACGCTAGAAATCTATGCAAATGAACAATACCGTAAACAAACATATGCTACTAGGGCTCTTATATTAGGACCACATCAAATAGAAACAATTTCTGTGCCTATTCAAAAAGCTCCTAACAATACGGCAATAAAAGAGATAAAAATTGATTATTCCTATGATTGGATTATACAAATTGAACGTATGCTTCAAGCTTGTTATGGTAAAAGTCCGTATTACGAGTATTTAGGGTTTATGTTTATTGATACTTTTAATAAGAAAAATGTTTTCCTTCTCGATCTTCATATTTATTTGTTAGAAATATGCTTACGTATTTTAAAAATTCAATCAAAACCAATAAATAAAGATTTTGAAAATGAAAAGGCCCAAAAAGAAAAATTAGTACTTAGTCCAAAAAAACGAGAAGAATATCCAACATTTTACAATCCAAAGCCATATCAACAAAATTTTGGAAATATGTTTGTTCCAAATCTATCTATCGTTGATTTATTGTTTCAAAAAGGACCCGACGCAATTTTACATTTAAAAAAGTGTTTTAATACTAAAACATTATAGTTACAAATTAGCTCTACAATTTTTTAGACAAATCGTCATATTTTTTTGTCTTTTTTTTGAACTATATGAAATTTTGACTAATTTTAGATATATCAATTGTGACAATATTACCTATTTTATCTTTTGGCAGTGAGTTTGATAAACATTAATCAATAGATTTTTAGAAAATCTATTTTTTGATCGGAACATACGATAAACCTTTATTGTTATAATTTCAATTTAAACACTTTATGGAACCCAAATTTTCACAACGCGTACGGGAAGTGATCGCACTCGCTAGAGAAGAGGCACTTCGCTTGGGACACGACTACATTGGTACTGAGCACCTTTTGCTTGGTATGATTAGAGAAGGTGAAGGACTGGGTCTAGAACTGATTCAGAAAGCTGGTTTGAATCCAGAGGAACTTCGAACATCAATCGAAAATTCTTCTAGAGGAACTGCTACCAACACAATCAAAAATCTTGCAAACATCCCCTTGACAAGACAGTCAGAAAAAGTATTGAAAATTACTCACTTAGAAGCGAAAATTTTCAAGTCGGATGTAATTGGTACAGAACATTTACTTTTAGCGATCCTACGAGATGATGATAACTTAGGTTGTCAAATATTGAATAGATACCGGATTAATTATAAGCTCATTAAGGAAATGCTTGAGTATCAACTCACTGGTATGGAGCCTACTATGGAGCGTCCTGATTCTGAAGAGGATGATAAGCCCTTTGGTTCTCAATTCGGTCAAACCAAAGATTCTAAGTCATCAGAAAAATCTAAAACACCGATTCTAGATAATTTTGGACGTGACTTGACGCGTATTGCCGAACAAGGAAAATTAGATCCTATTGTCGGAAGAGAAAAAGAAATAGAAAGAGTTGCTCAGATTTTGAGTAGGAGAAAAAAGAATAATCCGATCTTAATTGGTGAACCTGGTGTAGGTAAAACTGCCATTGCTGAAGGTTTAGCTCTTAAAATTGTTCAGAAAAAAGTCTCTCGTATCCTATTCGAAAAAAGAGTGGTGACCTTGGATATAGCCTCTTTGGTGGCAGGTACAAAATACCGCGGTCAGTTTGAAGAGCGTATGAAAGCAGTAATGCAGGAGATTGAAAAAAATCCAGATGTAATTCTGTTTATTGATGAAATACATACGATTGTTGGAGCTGGCGGTGCGAGCGGATCCCTGGACGCTTCCAATATGTTTAAGCCTTCGTTAGCTCGCGGTGATATCCAATGTATAGGTGCCACCACGCTTGATGAATATAGACAATATATTGAGAAAGACGGAGCACTTGCTAGACGTTTCCAAATGGTGATGGTTGATGCTACTTCAATTGATGAAACAATCGAGATCCTTCATAATATCAAAAACAAATACGAAGATCACCATAATGTGACGTATTCAGATGAAGCTATCGAATCGGCCGTTAAGTATTCTGATAGGTATATTTCAGATAGATTTTTACCAGATAAGGCTATTGATGTAATTGATGAAGTGGGAGCAAGAGTCCATATTAAGAATATTAATGTTCCAGATGAAGTGTTAACACTAGAGAACGCCGTAGAAGATATCAAAGCGGAGAAAAACAAAGTCGTAAAAAGTCAGCGATATGAAGAAGCAGCTCAGCTTCGTGATAAAGAGAAGAAATTACTAGAGCAGCTTGAAAATGCCAAAAAAGTATGGGAAGAAGAAAGTAAATCTCAAAGGCATGTTGTAACTGAGGATAATATTGCCGAAGTAATAGCCATGATGACGGGTATTCCTGTCAAAAAAGTAAATCTTAATGAAGGCGAAAAAATCCTTAAAATGGGGGATGCTTTGAGAGGTAGAATTGTAGGACAAGATGCTGCAGTGGATAAACTTGTAAAAGCGATCCAAAGGACACGTGTAGGCTTGAAAGATCCTAAAAAACCAATTGGATCCTTTATATTTTTGGGTCCTACAGGGGTTGGAAAAACAGAGCTAGCCAAAACACTTACGGAGTATTTATTTGAGAACGAGGAGTCGCTCATTCGTATTGATATGAGTGAGTATATGGAAAAATTCAGTATTTCCAGGCTTATTGGTGCTCCTCCAGGGTATGTTGGATATGAAGAAGGTGGTCAACTTACTGAAAAAGTACGTAGGAAACCCTATTCTGTGATCTTGCTGGATGAAATCGAAAAAGCTCACCCTGACGTATTTAATATTCTTTTGCAAGTCTTGGACGATGGAATTCTTACAGATAGTCTAGGTAGAAGGGTAGATTTTAGGAATACCATCATCATTATGACTTCTAATATTGGAGTGAGGGATTTGAAAGATTTTGGAACAGGTATAGGCTTTGCCACAAAATCAAGAGTCGATAACCAAGACGAAATTGTAAAGTCTACGATCCAAAATGCTCTTAAGAAAACGTTTTCTCCTGAATTCTTGAATAGGTTAGATGACGTTATTGTCTTTAATTCTCTTACAAAAGAAGATATTCATAACATCATTGACATTTCACTGAAGAAACTATTGACTAGAATCAATAGCATCGGTTATGAACTTGAGCTTACTGATGCTGCTAAGGATTTTATAGCAGATAAAGGCTATGATCAACAATATGGAGCGAGACCTCTTTATAGAGCTATCATGAAGTATATTGAGAATCCTTTAGCAGAAGAAATTCTGAAAGGAAATCTAGCAGAAGGTGATGTAGTCATGGTAGATTACGTAAAAGATCAAGAAGAGCTTAACTTTAGTAGAAAACCCAAAGTAGAGACTGTAGAATCTTAAAAATTGAATAGTTCGAATAAATTGAGTCGTTTGAAAAAAGCGGCTCAATTTTTTTTTAATTTTACATTATAGATTACGTTACAATTTTGAGACAAACCCGTTTAAGACTTACATTATTCTATTTGTTTTTCTTTGGATTTTTGAGTTTAAAAGGTCAGCAATTATTTCTAACAGATTCATCTACAATCTCTCTGCTCACTATTTCCCCTGGAGATGCTCTTTATTCAACATTTGGGCATTCTGTTATTCGAGTAAAAGATCCCACATTTAACCTAGACTTGAACTACAATTATGGCTCATTCAACACAGAAAAAGAAGATTTTTATCTAAAATTTTTGAAAGGTCAATTACCTTATCAAATCACATCTTATCCTTTTGACCTCGAGACAGATTACTATATCAATAAAGAAGATAGGGGTATTGAAGAGCAAGTCCTCAATTTATCTTTAGAACAAAAGCAAAAGGTATTTGACTTTTTGGTTTGGAATATTCGACCTGAAAATAAAGAATACCCGTATAAATTTTTTTATGATAATTGCTCTACACGTATTCGAGACATATTACAAAAAATTTGTGGTAAAGAACTAGTATTTGATACTTCCTTTAATGGAGAAAAATCATATCGAGATTGGATTCATATCTATTCTAAGAATAACGAAAAACATTGGTCAGATTTTGGAATGAGTTTGGCAATTGGGTTAGATTCGGATAAAAAAACTGGGTATTCAGGTGCCATGTTTATTCCAGATAATCTATCCAAGGCGTTTGATAAAGCACAACTCGTTCAAAATGGAATTTCTCTACCTTTAGTTTTGAAAAAAAGAACGATTTATAAATCCCAAAAACCACCTAGCTCCAATCATTTTACACCAGTATTATTCTTTGGGATTATTTTTATTATTTCGCTATTATTGTATTTTTTTAATTTTAAGCGAATATTTAACGTCTGGAAAGGAGCAATTTTTACAACATTAACTATTTCTGGATTGGTTATACTTTTTCTTTGGTTTTTTACGGATCATGGTGTTACACAAAAAAATATGAATATATTGTGGGCTTTCCCGTTTGCGGTTCCACTTTTTTATTGGATTAAGCACAAACAATTTCAATATGCATTCGTGGGAATCAACATTGTATTTTTATTTGTTTGGGCATTTTTACCACAACGTATTCCTTTTGCAATTTTACCTCTAGTTTTATCTGTTTGTGTTTGCTTGGTTTCCAATATAAAAAATAAAGATGAACGTAGTCAATCTATCTAAAAGTGTTCAAAAAGTTGCTTTAGAAGCAGGTAAATATATTGGCGAAGAAAGAAAAAAATTTCAATCCAATAGAATAGAACACAAAGACGTAAATAACCTCGTTTCTTATGTAGACAAAGAGGCCGAAATACGAATTGTGGATGGTTTAAGGAAAATACTACCGGAAGCAGGCTTTATAACCGAAGAAGGTACCACAATGACTGGTGATAAGAATGCCCTAAACTGGATTATTGATCCTTTGGATGGAACGGCTAACTTCATTCATAATGTACCCCATTATTCGGTCTCTATCGCATTATCACATGGTAAAGATGTAGAAATAGGTGTGATTTATGATATATGCAAAAATGACATGTATTCTGCTGTAAAAGGTCAAGGAGCTTTTTTGAATGATACACCTATACATGTTTCAGCAAACAACAAATTGTCACAGAGCTTGGTTTCATCGGGCTTTCCATACAATATGGCAGATAAAACTGAAGATTACCTAAAAATTTTACAACACTTCCTTAAAACAACACATGGGTTTAGGAGATTCGGAAGTGCTGCTTTGGACTTAGCTTTTGTTGCTAAAGGGGTATATGATGGGTTTTATGAGTTTAATCTGCATTCATGGGATATGGCTGCGGGTGTTTTGCTTGTCAGTGAAGCGGGTGGCAAGGTGACGGATTTCAAAGGGGGAGACGATTTCCTGTTTGGTGGTGATATTATAGCTGCATCTGCAGCTCATGGGGAGATCATGAATGTGATACAAAAGTATTGGAGGTTTTAAATATGTAAAGCTATGACAATTCCTAAAGAAGAAATGGAATTTAAAGACCTTTTTGACCAGTTTGTTCAGGCTGGGAAAGTGGAGTGGATAGGAGTAAGGGGGCAATCCAATGAAACTATGGTAGAATTAAATACCATATTGGCTGAAATTGGTGGGCTTCAAAACGATCGATCAAATAAAGGACTAGCTACAAGTAAAAGACAAGTCACTCTCATTCAAAAAGAAGATTTAGAAGCAGTTGCCTCTTTTCTAAATCTAGACTCTGTTTCTCCACAGCAGACTAGGAGAAACATTGTTGTATCAGGTATTAATTTAAACGCATTAAAAGGTAAACCGTTCAAAATTGGAGAGGCAGAACTCTTCATGACTAACTATTGTTACCCTTGTAGCAAAATGGAAAAGCGACTAGGTAAAGGCGGTTTTAATGCTATGAGAGGACGAGGTGGAATTACCTGTGCGGTAATTACCCCAGGGAAAATATCAATCGGAGATTCAATAATAATTTAAAAAATGGAAAATTTACAATACCCAATAGGACAATTTGATTATCGTGAATACACATTCCATGAGGTGCAAGTGGCGATCGACGCTCTAGAAGTATTACCGAAGTTATTAAAAGAATCAGTATCTGCTATTACTGAAAAACAATTGGATACGCCATATAGACCCAATGGTTGGACAGCTAGACAGGTCATACACCATATGGCAGATAGTCATACAAATATGTACGTACGTGTAAAACTAGCTCTCACAGAAGAAAATCCTAGAATTAGCCCTTATGAAGAGCAATTATGGGCTGGATTGAGTGATTATATGCTTCCAATTGAATCTTCCCTACAAATGATTGAAGCTATACATCTCAAATTAGTAAACGTTTTGAAAAGTCTGAGCGAAAAGGATTTCGAAAAAATGTACTTTCATCCTCAAAATGGAAACTCAGTACCTGTTCGAAACGTCATTCACTTATATAAGTGGCATGGATTGCACCATTTAGAACATATTAAACTTGCCATGAAAAATGCTTGAGAATAGTATAATAGCACTACTTTTCATAACTGCGATATTTTTTATTGCAAAAAGGGCTATGAAGTCGTTTTCAGGTCACTCAAGCTCCTGTTCTATTCAAGGGTGTAATAAATGTGCTACTTTAGATGTAGATAAAATTATGGCTCAGATCAATGAAAAGTAGCTTCATTGATGAGCTCATTTGAGTAAGATTTGCCTAAATATTTATCTATCATATTATGCACTAAATATATAAGTGGAGTTAATAGAATAGCTACTCCGAATTTGTAGATACAACTTACTGTGCCTGATGCTAGTATCTGTTCAATTGGCCAATTGCCAAATATATAAAATGCAATAAAAATCACGAGAAAGCTATCGACTAACTGAGAACAAAGAGTAGAAAATGTAGCTCTTAACCAGAGAAACCTATTAGACGTCAGATTCCTTATTCTTCTAAATACATACGCATCAAGTAGCTGACCGATTAAAAAAGCTGTAATACTACCTATAATAATTCCTAAACCTTGTCTTACTATACTGCTATAAGCTGTATTGATATTCATAGCATTGCCTTCTATATCTTTTGAATTGATATCTATCCAAAATTGTGCGGGTTTTAAACCAGAAGAACCGTAAAGCAAGAAAAACGTATATGCTATAAGAACCGTTGTAAAATAAGAAACCATTTTTACTCCTCTAACACCGTAATACTCATTGATAATATCTGAGACAATAAAAACGATAGGCCAGTTTAGAACACCAGCAGACATGTTAAAATCAAGCTTATAACCTAAAATTTCTATTTGGGCAGGTGAAAGACCTAATGTTTGTTCAACAGAGAATATTTTAGTTCCTATGACTTCGGCAACAATAGCATTTGTTATAAAAATTCCACACAAGAAGAAATACAGTGATTGTTTTTTGGATGTTACCATTCTATTTTATAAAAATCTGGCCATCTTTTAGTTCAAAAACTTTGTCAGACTGTCCAGCGAGAGATTCATTATGTGTAACTATAACAACCCCAAACTGGTATTTGTTTCTAAGCTCAAAAAACAAATTATGGAGTTCAGAGGCATTTTTTGAATCTAAATTCCCACTAGGCTCATCCGCAAATATTAAGGAGGGATTGTTAATGAGAGCTCTAGCCACTGCCACTCTTTGCATTTCACCACCTGACATTTGAGACGGCAAATGGCCGAATCTATGTCCTAAATTCAAGGTTTCCAGTAGTTCTTTGGCTTTTTCTTCAACAATTTTTCTATCTTTTTTACCTATGTAACCTGGTAAGCATACATTCTCTAAGGCCGTCAACTCAGCGAGTAAGTGATGAAACTGAAACACAAAACCTATTTTTTGATTACGAATAATTGCTATTTCCTTGCTAGAAATATCATTTAACGATTTACCTTCCAAAATTAGTTGCCCACTATCAGCCAAGTCCAATGTTCCTAAAATTTGAAGTAAAGTGCTTTTGCCCGATCCTGAAGCCCCCACAATAGACACAACTTCGTTTTTGTGTATCTCTAATGAGACATCTTTTAGAACTTCTATATCTCCATATTTCTTGAATAGGCTCTTGGCAACTAACATTGTATTTATTTTATTTTAAATTGTCTTATACTTTAATAAATTTTTTCAAAAAGTATTTAATTGCTAATTTCACAAAAAAACAGAACAGTTCAATTTTTATTTATGAATATTCACGAATATCAAGGTAAAGAGATTCTAGCCAAATATGGCGTAAGAGTACAACAAGGTATTGTTGCAGACACAGTAGAACAAGCTGCTGCTGCTTACAATGAGGTTGCCACACGTACCAATTCTAAATTTGTCGTTGTTAAATCTCAGATTCATGCAGGTGGAAGAGGTAAAGGACAAATTGTTGGTACAGAGCAAAGAGGGGTTCAACTTGCCAAAAGCCTTGATGATGCTAAAACCATCGCAACCAATTTATTGGGAAATGTGCTAGTAACTATTCAGACAGGCCCTGAGGGGAAAAAAGTAAACAAGATTCTTGTTGCTGAAGATGTATACTATCCAGGGGCTTCTGAGCCAAAAGAGTATTACGTGTCTATACTTCTCGATAGAGCTAAAGCTTGTAATGTCATTATGGCTTCAACAGAAGGTGGGATGGATATTGAAGAAGTAGCTGAACATACACCTGAGAAAATAATCAAAGAGTGGATAGACCCGAAAGTAGGTTTTCAAGGATTTCAAGCAAGAAAATTAGCTAACAAATTAGGGCTTGTTGGAAATGCAAACAAAGAAATGGTCGCTTTTTTGTCATCGCTTTACAAAGCCTATGTAGATACGGATTCATCCATGTTTGAAATCAATCCAGTATTAAAAACATCGGATGACAAGATATTAGCAGTAGATGCAAAAGTAAATATTGATGATAATGCCTTGTATCGTCATAAAGAAATAGCCGAATTACGTGATAAAGCAGAAGAAGATCCTATGGAAGTGGAAGCTTCTGAGAGTGATTTGAACTACGTAAAATTGGATGGTAATGTAGGTTGTATGGTAAATGGAGCTGGTCTTGCTATGGCTACCATGGACATTATAAAATTATATGGTGGTGAACCAGCCAACTTCCTAGATGTTGGTGGTGGTGCGAATGCTAAAACCGTAGAAGCAGGATTTAGACTTATTCTTAAGGATCCAAATGTAAAGGCGATCTTCGTTAATATTTTCGGTGGTATTGTTCGTTGCGATAGAGTTGCAAACGGTATAGTAGAAGCTTACAAAACAATAGGTGAAATCCCAGTTCCTATCATTGTTCGTCTTCAAGGTACAAATGCCGAAGAAGGAGCTAAGATTATAAACGATTCTGGATTAAAGGTGTTTTCAGCCGTTAAGTTGAAAGATGCTGCAGAGCTTGTTAAGAAAGTATTGTCTTAAAATATTTTTATTTTAAAAGTAGGGCTGTCATATATTGGCAGCCTTTTTTATTTCTTCATATTCCACGATAGCTTCGTCTTCTTTTCGTCTCATCACTTTCTTTTCTTCCTCCTTTTTATCCTTATAACCACACAAATGTAGGACTCCATGAGCCATTACTCGGCTTAATTCTGATTCTACGTTCACATTAAATGTAGCCGCGTTTTCAATGATTCGATCCCAACTGATAAATATATCCCCTTCTATTTTTTTTTCTTCCTCAGAATTATCAAAAGTAATAATATCCGTATATGTAGCATGATCTAAGTATTGGATATTTATTTTTAACAATTCATCATCCGTCATGAAAATATACGTAATGTTACCTACAATAAAGCCTTCATTATAAATGATTGACTTTATCCAAGACTTACGAAAAGCCTTATTTTTAAGCTTACAAGAAGGGTGTTGATTCTCAAAATAAATCATACATATCAGTTTATATATTTCAATCCCATGTAATAAATACTAGCATTACTTAGGCCAACTACAAGACCCAAAACTATTTCTATTGGTGTGTGTTTTCTTAAATAATATCTACTCCAAGCATTTATAAATCCAAAAAAGAATAAACCGTAAAAAATGTTAGTACCCAAAAATAAGCCTGTTACCAAAAAACTGAAACTTGTATGTAAAGATATCTTCTTATAATTATTGATAAAAAAACATATACAAATATGAAACATAATTATAATCAAAATCCATCTCAACCGATTATCAAAATTGAAAACGAATGATAATATCAAAATAATAGTCAAAATACCTAGCACAAATCGATACAGTTTCTTCCTGGCGATTCGGTCACTTACATCCGATGTAGAAAATGTTCCGTTTTGAACATTTAAGTAAATATAAATCAGTAGAGGGATAAAAGCGAAAGCAAACACCGATAGTGTCATCCAAGGATGATTTTGAAGGATTTTTTCAGAAAAAACGAGCTTCATACTATACAAAACCAATAG
The DNA here is from genome assembly GCA_051649345.1 of Leadbetterella sp. Taxonomy (GTDB): domain Bacteria; phylum Bacteroidota; class Bacteroidia; order Cytophagales; family Spirosomataceae; genus Leadbetterella. The sequence continues at coordinate 12,757 of JBOFGX010000324.1, forward strand.
TATGATTGGATTCCCGATAAAAGAAATGATTTTTGCGAATAATTTCATAAATAATAGGTCAAAAATAACATATTTTTGTAGCCAGTAAAAATTCAATTCTTGAATGAAACTAGCAGCAATTGATATTGGGTCTAACGCAGCCCGAATGCAAATTTCTTCCGTCCTTAATGATAATGGAAAAGTAGTATTCAAAAAAGTAGAATACATTCGATATGCTTTGCGGCTTGGTCAAGATGTGTTTGGGCAGGGATTTATAAGCAATAAAAGCGAGTATAATATTAAAAAACTGCTGACTATATGTAAGCACCTTATGGAGCTTCATGAAGTAGAAGCTCACCTAATTTGTGCAACTTCAGCATTCAGAGAGGCACATAATGGTCTTGATATCACCCAAAGGGTAGAGCTGGAATTAGGTCTTAAGATCAATCTAATTTCAGGGGACAAAGAAGCTGAAATGATAAATAATGTAATTGTAAATGAACTAAGTAGAGATAAAACTTATTTGCATATAGACGTTGGTGGCGGAAGCACAGAACTAAATGTGTATGTAAAAAAGAAAAAAATAGCTTCACAGTCTTTCAAAATTGGCTCCGTAAGATTAATGGAAGGCAAGGTAGGCCCTGAAGTTTGGGCTAAAATCAAATCTTGGTTGGATGACAATTTACCTAAAGGCTCAGATATAACTTCCGTAGGAACAGGAGGGAACATTTCCAAGTTATTTGAATTTGCTCTAAAGGACGATCAAGGCATTGCAAAATATGCAGAACTAAAAAAAGTTCAAGCACATTTGGCTACTTTTACAACAGAAGATAAAATAAATCGTTTAAAAATGAACCCAGATAGGGCTGATGTAATAGATCATGCTTCGGAGATTTATTTAAGTGTTATGAATTGGGCGGAATCCTCACAAATGTTCGTTCCAGATTTGGGATTGAAAGATGGTATTATCTTGGAGATTTATAATAGTCTTAACTCTTGAGATTTTGAAATATATACATATTGTATTGTTGCTTGTACTTCCTAAAATAGGGCTTTCCCAAGCCTATTTTCAATTAAAAGGCAACTTGAAAAACTTTTCGGATAACTCCATTCATATGACTGTGTATAGGAACTGGGTAGAGAATCCTGAAGAGTTGGAACTTAAGCTTGATAAAAAGAAAAATTTTTATGTCAGTATTCCTCTTAATGAAATCGCCTATTGTGATATCAACATGGGGGATTACGGCCTCATTCAATGGAAAATAGAGCCCAATGATATATTAGAACTTTCGGCTGATTATGCTCAATTTGATAGTACTTTGGAGGTTTCTGGGTATGGTTCCGGAAAATGGAAGTACCAGATGGAGCAAATCAAGAAATTTGAAAAAGAGAAAGATTGGGATTATGAACTAGAAACATTAAGAAATGTATCGAGAAAAGGCTTTTTTGATCTAACAAACTATTTGTACAATGAGCAAAATACGTTGTTGTCTCATTGGAAAGATAGTCTTTCTGAGGCCTTTTATTCGTTACAAAGAGCAGATATTTACGGCAAATACCGCTCTGCTGAATTAGGTTATCTGGTAAACAATAAAATATTTGACGATCAGGCTTTTTCTTCTTTTCAATTGCGAGTTTTTAATTCAAAGACACAAGTAAAAAGCTATGAATTTGGTCGTTTTATAGAAAACTTATTAGATAATCACAATAAAATAAAACAGCAATATCCTGAATCCTCTTTACTTGAGTATGAAGGTATAAAAGCATATGGCGAGGAAAAAGATCTAATAGATAAGAATCTAATAGAAAGAATATTAGCCTTAAAAACAATAGCATTTATAGAAAAAGATCCTCATTCTGAAGAGCTCAAGTTTATGATTGGAGGTATGAAAGAAAATTTTGTCAACCGCCAATTTGTGAACGCAGTCTTGCAAAAATTTTCGTCATATAGAAGTACTTTACAGGGCAAAGAAATGAAAGCAATAACATTGCCAGACTTCAAAGGCGATATGGTAAGTACACGAGATTTTAAAGGTAAATATCTTATGGTAAGCTTTTTTACTACTTGGTGTGAGCCCTGTATGAAGGACATAGAAAGTATACAAATAGCCAGTAGTTATCTAAAAAACAGAAACATCAACTTTGTTTTTATATCCTTAGATTCTAAAGAGGATTTTGATTCTTATATGAAATCTAAACAACCCGTAGGGATATACCTACATGGATATGATAATGAAGTCATTAATAATGTCCTACACATGGATAATGTACCTAATTATTTGATTCTAGATAAAAATGGGGTTATAATTAAAAATGATTTTAAAGATCCTTCTGAAGACGAAGGTCGTATGCTCATTAGAGAATTAGAAACTTTGATGCAAAAACCATGAAATACTTTTCATTCTTTTGCTTTGTTTTGTTTAGTATTATTGCATGTAAAAAGCCCTTAAATACATCCAAATCAAATACAAAAGCAATAAAGAATGTACCAGCTACTACTTCGGTAGAACTAAGGCAGAAAATAGTTTATGATGCTAAAAATTGGTTAGGAATACCCTATAAATTAGGTGGTACTGATGGTTCTGGAATGGATTGCTCTGGATTGGTATACCGTGTATTTCAAGATAATTCCATAAGCTTACCTAGGACCGCTCTCAATCAATCCCTAAAATTTGAATCTGTGCCGCTCGAGCATGCCCAAAAAGGAGATTTAGTGTACTTTTCTACTACGGGAAGCAAAATTGATCATACAGGTATATTGGTAGAAATTAAAGACAGTAAGAATGTGCTATTTATTCATTCTTCTAGCTCCAAGGGAGTTCGGATAGATAATCTTTTTTCGACATATTGGTATCCCAAGCTGATAAAGCTTACTCGTCCACAGATTTAATTTTGAGTTGAAAGTAATATTTTTTAAAGACTTGTACGTAATTTTAGATGAATTAAACGTTTAGTTTAAAATCATTTTGCTATTTATTTTATCTATGAAGTTAACTCGAAATTTTCTTTTCATTTTTTTCATTGCTTCTAATACACTTATTGCTCAATCTCAGTATTTTGGACAAAACAAACAAAGAAATAAAACAAACAATTTCAAAGTACTTACTAGCCCGCATTTTGAGCTATATAACTATTTAAATCAGTCAAAAACTGCTACGGATTTTTTAATGGCCAGCGAAAAGTGGTACAAGCTTCATCAAGAGGTTTTTAAACTATCGTTTATCAAGCCCAACCCTATGATTTTGTACAACTCTCACCCTGATTTCCAAGAAACAACGGCTATTGGAGGAGAAATAAGTGAGGGCACAGGTGGAGTTACAGAAGGCTTCCGAACGCGTGTGGTTATGCCACTCATGTACACGCATAGACAAACAGACCACGTTTTAGGACATGAATTGGTGCATGCCTTCCAATACCAGACAATGACCTATGGAAGCGACTCCACCTCTCTTCAAAATATCGGAAATGTGCCTCTATTTATGATTGAAGGCTTGGCTGAATACATGTCAATTGGAAGAAAAGATACGCATACAGATATGTGGATGCGTGACGCTGTTTTATCAAATGATATTCCAACTATTAAAGATCTAATTGTCAAGCAACATAAGTATTTTCCATACAGGTGGGGACAAGCTTTTTGGGCTTATGTTACAGCAAATTATGGTGATGATATAATACGACCCCTATTTAAAGAAACTGCAAAATATGGTATTGAACAGGCCTTTATTCGTGCTTTCAAAATGGATGTTAATGGTTTTTCTGCAAGATTCAAGAAAGATCTGATCCAAACATTTGCAGATCAAAAAAACGGAAGGGATATTGAACCTTTGGGCGGATATATAGTTTCTGAAAAAAATGGCTCTGAAATGAACGTTTCCCCGAGTATTAGTCCTGATGGGAAATACATAGCCTATATTTCTTCTAAGAATGTGATTTCTATGGATATCTATATTGCTGATGCAAATACAGGTAAGGTAATCCGAAAAATAGAAAGTACTTCTTTTGGTGCTCACGTAGATTCCTACAGCTTTATTGAGACCTCTGGTGCTTGGTCACCCGATAGTAAGCGATTTGCGATAGTTGTTCAATCGAAAGCCAAGAACAAACTTGTTGTTGTGGAAATTGCAAATGGGAACAAGAAAGAATATCAACCTATTGGAATGGAATCATTTACGAATCCTGCTTGGTCACCTGATGGATCTAAAATGGTTGTTTCAGGTTTGTATCAAGGCAACTCGGATTTGTATTTGTTTAATTTTCAAGATAGAAAAACGATCAAGTTAACTGATGATATTTACTCTGATATACAGCCTACATGGACAAATGATGGAAAAACAATCTACTTTGTAAGCGATAGAGGAGGAAACGATAAGGCCTTAGAAAAAGAGAACTTCAAAATTGCATCTATCCATATCGAAACCAAGGATCTCGATATTTTACCCCTTTTCAAATCCGCAGACAATATGAATCCTCAAATAAATTCTTTAACACAAGAATTGTACTTTTTGAGTGATCCCGATGGCTTTAGGAACCTGTACAGCTTCAATATTAATTCGAAAAAACTAGTAAAACTAAGTAATTTCTATACGGGCATAAGCGGTATCACCATGTATTCGCCCGCTATGACTATTTCTTCTGAAACCGATGAGATATGTTATAATTTTTTCATAAAAGGCGATTATTATATATCTAAAGCGAAAATTTCAGATATAAAAAAGTATGAATTGTCAGACAGCCTAATTCAAAAAATGAAATATTCTACTCCTTATAAAATTATCAATGGGGCAGATATCGTGCAAAAAAACTTAACAAAATCGGAAGTTTATATAAATGTAACCTCTGACCAACTAAAGAGTAATAAATATCAGCCCAGGTTTAAATTGGACTATCTGGCAAACTCTGGCCTTGGTATGAGTACGAGTAGATTTGGTACAGGAGTAGGAGGAGGAATTACAGGACTTTGGAGTGATATGTTGAACAACAACCAGCTAATGGGAACTGTAGCTTTGAATGGTGAAATTCAAGACTTTGCTTTACAGGCATTTTATCTGAATCAAAAGCATCCTATTCAGTTTGGCGTTTCGGCCTCACATATACCCTATAGGTTCAATGGACAACAATCAGCAGATACGCTGAGATTCTTAGGTAACCAATCGGGGTTAACGTATTACGATGGTTATCTTAATGAACAAATAATCCGTCTGTTTTTAGATGATATTTCTGTTTTTGTTTACAAGCCGTTTAGTAAGAATACGAGACTAGAATTGGGCGGTAGTTTAAACTGGTACTCCTTCAATATTGTCAATTATAAAGAACGAGGCCAACTAGGCTTTGATCCTCAATCTGGCTTTTTAAACGAGTTTATTCCTGATCCTAATTTTCGGGTTGAAAGGCAAAATGTGAACTCAAGTTCTATTGGATTGAATAGCTTTAGACTTCGTCAGATATTTGCAGCATATGTAGGTGATAATACAACTTTTGGTACTGTTGCCCCTTTAAACGGATATAGATATAGATTTGAATTGGCTCGCTTTGGAGGAAGTACTTCCTATAATTCCGTCTTGGCAGATATACGAAAGTATAAATTCTTAAGGCCTATAACGTTGGCTGCAAGAGCTATGTATAATGGACGGCTCAATCCCAAAAATTTGGACTTATTGGAAAGCATAAACCCATTGTATCTAGGGTATCCATGGAATATGCATGGCTTCTGGGGCAATGCCATTACCAAACATGGAAATAGGATCACTGAGGGTAATTTGCGTGGTCAGCAAATGGCCTTACTAAACTTTGAGGCACGTTTACCCTTTACAGGACCTGACCGCTTAGCTTTGATCGACTTCAATTATGCTCCATCGGATTTAAACTTTTTTATTGATGCAGGTACTATATGGTCTCCTGTTAAAAACACAAACGATGTTGAAAACCCAGGGCTTCAGCTGCAAGATGCAGTGCCATTTAAGTCACCTTTAATTGTTACTACGGGCTTAAGTCTACGTGTTAATGTTCTTGGGTACTTAATTTTAGAACCCTATTTTGCCATTCCACGCTATAATGGCAAATTTCATTCTCCAGTAACTGGTCTTAATTTCATGGTGCCTGGTTGGTAATAATGTTTTTCTGAGATTTCTAGCGTACATTTGTTTTCTGAAAGGGGATGTAGCTCAGTTGGCTAGAGCGTTTGACTGGCAGTCAAAAGGTCGTCGGTTCGAGCCCGATCTTCTCCACAGCTTGGTTTATAACAAAAAAGCAGCCTAAAAGCTGCTTTTTTGTTTGTTCGGTAATGAATCTAAGACTCAAGTTTTTCGAGCTCAGTCAGTAATATCTTTATCTCTTCCTCTGTCCCCACAGAAATTCGTATGCAACCTTCACACAAAGCTACCTTTGATCTGTCGCGAAGAATTACTTTTTTTGAAAGTAAGCTTTGAAAAGTTTTTTCAGAATCTTTAAATTTGACCAAGACCATGTTTGAATCAGATGGGTGAATTTTTAGGACGCTCTGAAGCTTTTCCAAGCCATTGATAAGTAAGGTTCGGTTTTCTATAATTTTTGCCACGAGAGAGTCTTTTTCCGACACTTTATCAAGTGATTCCAATACTTTGACTTGCGTGAGAATATTGATATTATATGGATACTTTATCTTATTCATATATCGAATAAGCTCAGGATGTGCATAAGCAGTACCTATTCGTAAACCAGCCATCCCCCAAGCTTTTGAAAAGGTTTGTAGAACTACTAAGTTGGGATACTGCTCAAGTTTATAAATGAATGACGCCTGATTCGTAAAATCTATGTAAGCTTCATCAATAGCTACAATTTTATTTGGAAATGCCTTGAGAATCTGTTCAATACTAAATTCTTCTAATAAATTACCGCTTGGATTATTGGGTGAGCATATCCAAATGATTTTAGTTTCTATATTAACCGCATCAAAAACATTATCTAAATCAATTTGAAAATCTTCTGTTAAAGGTGCATTTTGGATGATAACTTGACTAATATCGGCACATACTTTATACATCCCATACGTAGGCGGCATGATAACAATATTAGAGTTCAAAGGCTCACAGACAAGTCTAATCAACAGATCAATAGGCTCATCAGACCCATTGCCTAAAAATATATTCTCTGGTTTGCAGCCTTTTAGTTTCGCTAATTTTTGTTTGATAGATGATTGGTATGGGTCGGGATAGCGGTTTAAGGCTTCTTTCGTAACAGACGAAAATGGATTTTCGTTTGCATCTAAAAACACTCCTTCAGCACCTGAATACTCATCTCTAGCTGATGAATAAGGCGAAAGATTTACAATATGAGAACGAACAATCTTAGTAAAATCCATTGGAGTATATTTTGTGCAAAAGTAAGAATTAAGAAGTTATTTTTAAATTATAAAGTAAATTATGATTCAAAATGTAAGTTATCAAGAAGCCAATTCTTAGCACTAACATACTCTAAATGAGCATTGTTTATTTCTAATGGAGAATCAATATTGTTATGATACAATTGCCC
>JBOFGX010000325.1:0-11148 GCA_051649345.1 Leadbetterella sp.
TTTTTAGAGATTACAATGGAGCCATCCAAGATTTCGAACTTTTGGATAGCTTATCGAAATACGATATTGGTTTTTCTGCAAATGGAGACTACCATTTAAACATAGCAAAAGCAATCTGTTATAGTGGCTTAGATCAAAACCAAAAGGCAATAGAAATCATTGAAAAGCAATTAAAGGTTGAGAACTTTTCGCCTGGCAATTACGATTATTATCAACTCGGTGCTACATACTTTAAGTTAAACAATCTAGATGCTGCATTAAAAGCGTTTTTGAAGCAAACAGAAATATCAGAACTCGCTGAAAATGAATATTATTTAGCCAAAATATACAAACTTCAAAATAATTTATCTGAATATCAAAAACACAAAGAAAAAGCCTTGGAATTGTACAAAGGCGATACTAGATTAATAGATCCCTATACCCATCATTTCAATAAAGTGTATCTTCGGACTATAGAGGAAGTGTAACGGAAATAATGAAAGTACATACGACCAATTACAAAAACACTTTTATAGAAGTGGCTGACGATTGTCCTGTCGAAATTGGTGAAACTCCAAAATCAAAAGGAGACAATAAAACTGTAGCCCAGATGCAGTTTGAACTTGTTTCTATAAACCCCTACAAATTCACATCAGATGATGTTTTTTTTCAAGTATTTGCTGATAAAAATGATTGGATGCCATCCGAATACAAAGAAGCCCGAGAACATTTTTTCTCAAAAGGTCAGCCTTGCTTTAGGGCTTCGCCCTTGACAAAAAGATTTGGTTTCGGTATTCATTCCAATGAAACAGGAAAAGTGGCTATATTTGGTCGAGAAACCAAAGAGTATAAGCAATTCTTGCATGACGATACCATCAAGAAAGTAAAAGCCATGCGTACAACTAAAAAGTAAATATATGTATACAGATTTTAAAATTCAGTACAAAACCTTTGTAAAGGCACCCGTAGAGAAAGTTTGGGATGCATTAATAAACCCTGAAATTGTAAAGAAGTATTTCTTTGGTACCGAGCTGATATGCACTTGGAACGTCGGCGAAGCCATCGTTTTTCAGGGCGAATGGGAAGGACAACCGTATCAAGACAAGGGCATAATTCTATCCTATGCACACAACCAAAAACTGGAATATTCTTATCGAAGTAGCTGGAGCGATAAAGAAGATATCCCCGAAAATTATTTATGGGTTTGCTATGAGGTTAAGCCCGCAGATGAAGGAACAGAGCTTATCATTTCTCAATCCAATTATGACGAAGAAAAAGCAAAGCATTCGGAGGAAAACTGGGCATCTATTATGGCTGAAATGAAAAAGTTCGTAGAATAATAAATGGTAAAATTTACTACCTGTATCGCTTTACATATTCTGCTGATTAGTTGCTCTTACCACTCAGGAAGAGATCAATTCAACGATTCTGACTTTGAATATTTCAAGAAAGTAAAAAAGAATGACATTGAATTAAATACGACTAAAGAAGGTGAATGGCTGTACGGTCGGAACGAAAAAGGGCAAACCTTTGATCAGTATTTTAACGCCCATTCGAAAAAAGTATATGATAATCAACATCAAATCTATTTACTTCCTCTTGGCAAATTCACGCCATTACAAGATAGCGTTATAAAGCTTACGCAAGAATATCTATCCATTTTTTACCAAAGAAAGGTGATCATTTTGGACAAATTAAGTGATAGGCAAATCCCAGAATCAAAGAAACGCATTCGTGAAGATGGAAACATACAAATACTGGCATCGCATATATTAGAACCTGTATTAACCAACGTCTCGGTAACAAAATCTTTGGCATTGATGGCAATCGCAGAAAAAGACATTTATCCAAAAGATGATTGGAACTATGTTTTTGGATTGGCATCTTACCATAAAAGAATTGGCGTTACGTCTATTTATCAATTGGAAGACACCAAACTAGAAGCCAAAAATTTTAAAACATGCCTAAAAAGGCTCATCAATGTATCCAGTCATGAAATCGGGCATATGTTTTCTATAAGACACTGTATAGCCGCAAGATGTATAATGAATGGCTCAAACAGTATTACAGAAATAGATTCCGCCCCAAATCGAGCATGTAGCGAATGCCAAAAGAAAATTTGCTATGCATTGAAATTCAACAATCAAAAACGCCTAACAGAGCTTTCTGATTTCTTTAAAAAGTATGATCTAAAAGAGGATTATGCGTATATTCAGAGGGATAGGGATTTGTTTAAATAAACCTCCAACAAACTTTTTAAGTAAAAAATGAAAGATGTATTCCCTTTTTACTCTATTGGCCATTTTATAAATGAACCTAGCAACAAGACTGAGTTTGAAATCATGCGGTTTGATGAAATGGAAGAACCCGATGTAGACGACATACACAAACATACCTTTTACGAAATCCTTTGGACAGAAGAAGGCATCAGCAAGCAGACAATTGACTACAAAGAGTATGAAGTTCTGCCTCAAAGTTTGTTTTTCATATCCCCCAACCAAGTGCACCAATTCGAGGAATGGAAACCCCTCAAAGGCGGCACTATTCTATTTACAGAAGATTTCTTCTTATTGAACCACAACCACAAAGACCGACTTTTTGAGTTGAGTTTTTTGGATAATTTTTATGCAAACCCTTGTATTCAACTTTCCAAGGAACATTTTGCTGACGTAAAACTTACTATAGACTTAATTACTAAAGAACAAAAGCGGACCGATAAAAGCCCCTTTATTACACAATCCCTGCTTCACATTTTGCTAGCCCAAGTACAACGATACGTAGACACCGACCCTGAAAATCGTATTTCTAAAAAGTATTTGATTCTCTACAAACAGTTTAAAAATCTACTGGACAAGCATTTTGTAGAAAACAAAACGGCTTCTTTTTATGCAGAGCAATTGCATATCACGACTCACCACCTCAATCTTATCACCAAGGATGTCACGGGCAGAACTGCCAGCGACGTAATCAGAGCACGAAGTATACTAGAAGCCAAACGCCTACTGACGTTTACGAATAGTACTGTATCCGAAATCGCTTTTCAGCTCAATTATACAGACAGTTCCTACTTTGCCAAAGCGTTTAAAGCCGAAACAACCCAAACACCAATGGTATTCAAATCGCAAATGTCCGAAAAATACCGAACAAGATAGGTTCTGTCTTTAAAGTAAAAGGGTCTAGTACTGCAACTTTGTATCGTCAATAACGGCAATCAAATTTAAATACAATAGACAATGCAAGAGCAAGCAAAATGGGTTTTGGATCCTAGCCATACCAAAGTAGGATTTAGCGTACGACATTTCGGCATTTCAGAAACAGATGGTTTTTTCAGAAACTATTCGGGAACCGTACAAGCAGAAAAAGATGATTTTTCTGACTTACAAGTAAAAATTCAAGTCCAAATAGATAGCATCGATACCAATGATGCTCAGAGAGATGCCCACTTGAAAGCCGATGATTTCTTTGATGCTGAAAAATTTCCGGAAATGAAATTTGAAAGTACAAAACTTGAAACCACGGCTACGGCCAACGAGTACAAAATGCACGGCAACCTGACCATCCGTGATATTACCAAACTCGTTGTTTTTGATTTGGAATATGCAGGAACAGTTCCACAAGATCCCTTCGGAAATACAAAGGCTGGTTTTTTCATGACGGGCACTATCAACAGACAAGAGTATGGACTATCCTTCCACGTATTATTGGGCACAGGCAATTTGGCCGTTTCTGACAAAGTAAAGATCAACATCCCTGTTCAACTTTTAAAAGTAGCCTAAAAATGGAACACAAAATTTGGTTTATTACAGGCATCTCTAGCGGTCTAGGTAAGGCTCTTGCCGAAAAAGTACTAGAAAACGGAGACTTTGTGGTGGGTACCTTTCGCAATCAATCACAAGTAGATGCCTTCAACGATCTTCACAAAGGCAAAGCTCTTGGACTGACCTTGGACATAACAAAGCTGCAAGATATAGAAAATGCTTTCCAACTCGTAAGCGAAAAGCTAGGCAGGGTGGACGTACTTGTAAACAATGCAGGCTATGGGCTCGCAGGTGCAATTGAAGAAACCAGTATGAGCGAAGCAAGAGAAATCTTTGAAGCTAACTTTTTTGGTGCTTTGTACCTCACACAAACGTTTCTTCCCTTATTGCGGAAACAACGAAGCGGTCATATCCTTCAAATCTCCTCTCACGGCGGCTTTAAAGCCTTCCCAGGGTTCGGAATATACAATGCCAGCAAGTTTGCGTTAGAGGGCTTCAGCGAGGCCTTAGCTATGGAAGTTGCCCCTTTAGGTATTAAACTTACGATTGTAGAACCGGGTCCATTCAGAACTCAGTTTGCGGGGGATTCGTTTAGTCAAGCTCTAAAAAACATAGAAGACTATGATTCCACAGCTGGCGTATTCCGTGAACGTATCAAACTCGTAGATGGCAAACAGGAGGGAGATCCTATAAAAGCTGCACAAGCGATTTACGATATCACAAAGCAAGATACCCCTCCTCTACGCCTTCCACTCGGTAAAGTGGCCTTGGTTTCTCTTACATCTAAACTCGAAAGTGTGCAAAAGGATCTAGATGGTTATAGAGAAGTGGCAGAAAGTGTGGTTTATTGAAAATGAATAAAAAGTACTCCGGATTTGCTTGTTCGTTTGAATTAGCCATCTGGAGTTCTAGTAATCAAACTAAAAATAGAAATTCAAATTGTCTAAAATTCCGACCTGTTTTTTAGGATTTTTCGTATATTTGAAAATAGCAAATCTAGAATAATATAAATAACGCAAGCCCAAAATACTCCCTAAAATAACCGCTATTCTAAAAACCCCATCTTATGAAAATATTTCTTAAAAAATTGATTCTTGGAAAACCTTCGGTAGACGAACAACCCACAAAAGGAGCTATTGATAAAAGAATTCGAAATTTAAATGCGATTTGGGAAAACGAGCAACATGATGACATAGGGATCGAAAAAATCCTTCGCCTTTTTTTAGCCATTTCTCAGTTTATCTTTCTTGGTACTTATGTAAAACAGTTTTTTGGAAAAAGAGGAATTGCCTATCAAGACCTTTCAGTTGATGGATTCGTCTTGTGTAAAGTTGTATTCCCTCTAGTAATTTTATTTTACGACTTACACACCAACCCCATTTTGTATGGAATCCTAATTTGGTTTTTATTTGAAACTTTGCTTTACGTCCCCACATTGATTTTTGCTTCGGATATTTTTTCAAAACCCAGATCCTATAGGCGTTCTATGCTTCTACTTTTTTTTAACTACTTAGAGATAGTTTTTAGCTTTGGAGTCATTTATTCGAGAGGTAATTACCTTAACAAACCTTTGGAGTATTGGTTTGACCCCATTTACTTTAGCTTTATTACTTCCGCGACAATAGGCTACGGTGATCTTTACCCAATCACTCCTATGGGTAAATTTCTCGTTAGTTCTCAATCATTGATATTCTTGATATTCGTGGTTTTATTTCTTAACTTTTTCTCAAATAAAGTCGAAAGCAAGGGGTATTTTGATCACAACAATAAATCATAAACGTATGACTACTATTGAACGCGAACTCTGGCAAAAAATACAAGATTTTCAGTTTGACAAACCAAATGTAAAACTGACATTTGTCAAGCGTCTTTCTCGAGAAAACAATTTTACGGAAGCATTTACAAATGAGATTATTGAAGAGTATAGAAAGTATATCTTTCTTTGCTGCATAAGTAATGAGCCCAATACACCCTCGCATTATGTTGATTTAGTTTGGCATTTGCATTTGACGTATACTAAGTCCTATTGGATTGACTTATGCAAAAATACCCTAGGTAAAGACATCCATCACAATCCTACTGAAGGAGGTAAAACAGAAAGTGATAAATTCAAAAAATATTATTCTAAAACCCTATACCTATATACTATCAAATTTAGAACAAAACCCCCAGTGCATATCTGGCAAAATGAAGTTGAGCGATTTAAAGTTAGACCTATAGTTGTAAACAAAAATACGCATTGGATAATCCCAAAACTTGTTTTCCCAAACGTAAGACTTCATTTGACCTTAATTAGCCTCGTGACCCTTTGTTCCATTTTGCTTCATAGTTGCTATCAAAATGAAACCGATGTAAGTCCTCTTTTTTTTGTTTTGATTATTGGAATCATAATCTACATCCTAATTAACCTGCTAGGAAATTCAAAAAATACTACTCCCCCTGATACTTCATCACCAGGTGGCGGTTCTTGTTCTGATGGATTTAATAATCAGAATAGTGACGATGATGATAACGATTCCAATGATGGTGACAATAGCTATAGCGGAGATAGTGGTTGCTCGGGTTGTGGAGGTGGAGACTAAAAGTGAAAGAACTTTTTAGGATTTTTTGTATATTTGGCATGGCTAAAAATCTAATAATCAAGACTACGTAAATGCATTATCTCAAACTTAATAATCTTAGAAATTAGAATTTCAAAATAATTATGACCAGAGTAATTTTATTGTTTACGTTCTATTTGTTTGTAACATCGCCAATACTTGGACAAGCTATTTCGAAACCAGAAATTATTAAATTTAAAATTAAGACTATCAAAACGATAGATGAGGATGGTAAGGTTGAAAAAATTGAATATTTCGATGAGAACGGTAACGTTATAAAGAAAGGAAGTTTTAGTGAAGACAACAAAATCCAAATTGAAGAAGAATATCTATACGATACTGACGCCAAAATAGTTGAAGAAAGAAAATATGACTTTCAAGGAAAGATTCATTCAACTACAAAGCACTTTTATAACAGATCGAATAAACTCATAAAATCACAAATGGAACAATTCGATAAAATAGAAGCAACTTGGATCTATGAATATGACGAAAATGGAAATATGATTATCGAAACTCAGACCTCTGAATCATCTGGGAATTCGATTACAAAATTCAAATATGATTTAGCCAACAATTTAATTCAAGAAAATAAATCAAATGGTAAAATTGATGAAGGTGAAGTAATAAAGTACAAATACAATAGAGAGAAACAGCTAATTGAGAAAAAGAATCATGTAAACTACTTTAACACTACAATTAAACAAACCTACATTTATAGCGAAAAAGGTAAGGTAGCGGAGGTTTTAGAGAAATCTTCAAATGGAGTTTCATCCAAATCAACATATCAATACAATGAAAATGACTTGTTAGTTTCTCAGGTTTGGAAAAGCTCTTTGGGTAAGGAAAGTCATAAAACAAATTATGAATTTGGATTTGAATAAATTTTTAAACCTAATTTTCTAGTGTGTAAATGAGTTTTGCTATACATCATTTTTTATGTTTAAAGAGCAATTAGCAAATCATCACAACAACCGCAAGTTTCGGATTTTATAGTGACCAATTTCTTTTGATTTTTGTGCCTATATTTGAAAATCATGACCGAGCAGCAAAACATCAATTACATCCGTATTGCGGAAGCAATAGAATATATAAAAACAAATTTCAAGGAACAGCCTACCCTTGACGAGATTGCTAGTCGGGTGCATTTGAGTCCCTTTCATTTTCAAAGACTGTTTATTGAATGGGCAGGTACAAGCCCCAAGAAATTTCTACAATACACTACCGTAGAATATGCCAAAACACTACTCAAAGAAACCCAAGCTACGCTTTTTGAAACGGCCTACGAAGCGGGGCTTTCAGGCACAGGGCGTTTGCATGATCTTTTTATCAATATTGAAGGCATGACCCCTGCCGAATATAAAAATGGGGGTAAAAATTTGGCAATAAACTATAGCTTTGCCTCAAGTCCTTTTGGAAACATATTGATTGCCTCTACCGAAAAAGGCATTTGCTTTATGGCATTTATAGATGATAAACATACGGCATTTGAAGACTTACATAGCCATTTTCCAAACGCACAATTTAGACAAATACTTGATTCTACTCAGCAAAACGCGTTATACATTTTTACCCATGATTGGACAAAACTTAGTAAAATCAAGTTGCACCTAAAAGGGACAGATTTCCAGCTAAAAGTATGGCAAACACTTTTGAGAATTCCTCTGGGACAATTGACTACATATGGTTCTATCGCATCCGAAATCGAAAACCCGAATGCCTCACGTGCTGTCGGGACAGCCATTGGTAATAATCCTGTAGCCTTCTTAATCCCCTGCCACAGAGTAATCCAGTCTACGGGAGTATTTGGAGGCTATATGTGGGGCAACACCAGAAAGACAGCCATAATCGGTTGGGAAGGCTCCAAAATCCATCCCGAATTGACTTAGCAAGTTTCGGGTTTTATGGCTTTTTGTTTAGATGCATTTTTACATTCTAATGTTAAATGCATAAAAATGGAAACATTTATTTTGATCCACGGTTCATGGCATAGCTCTTGGAATTGGCACAAGGTAATACCTATTTTAGAAAAACAAGGACACAGAGTGTTCGCGATTGACTTAGAAGGAATGGGACGGGATAAGACCCCGATTCAAGATGTCACCATGCAATCAGCTGTAAAGAAAATATGTAACCTTCTAGACAGCATCGAAGGAAAAGTCATACTGGTGGGACATAGCAAAAACGGCATCATGATATCGCAAGCCGCCGAGTATCGTCCCGAAAAAATAGAGAAACTCATTTACCTGGCTGCCTATTTGATCCCCAATGGAAAAACCCAAGCAGAGTATTCTGCTCTTGACACCGCAGGAGTATTAAAACCTTATGTAAGGCGATTTTCAGAAACACTGTCGCATACACTCGATCCTATAATCTACAAAGAAGGCTTGTATCACGATTGTGATGACAGCATTTACCAAATGGCTCGATTGATTCTAAGCCACGAAAATGCGACAACAGCCACCACACCCTTGGAATTGACCGAAGAAAAGTACGGAAGCGTACCAAGATACTATATCGAGTGTAAAGATGACCGAGCGGTAACGCCTTTTATCCAGCAAAAAATGTATACCGAAACCTCTTGCAAAAAAGTTTACCAAATACAGTCCAGCCATTCCCCTTTCTTTAGCAAGCCAAAAGAGCTCTGCGATATTTTTCTGGAAATTGCCCACACTAAACCATGACGAATACAGAAGTAAAACAACGAGTTGAATCCATTGATTGGTTGACCATAACGGAACAAATGCACGACAAAGGATTTGCGATTTTGCCCAATTTTTTATCTGATAAACTATGCAATGAGCTAATAGACGAATGTCATAATCCGCATGCGTATAGAAAAACAGTCGTTATGGAACGCTATCGTTTTGGCTTGGGCGAATACAAATATTTCAACTATCCCCTACCCCTGCTCATTCAAAACATCCGCGAAACCATCTATTCAAAATTAGTTCCCATTGCCAATGCTTGGATGAAAGCTCTGAATATGAACGTAGTTTTTCCAGAATTGCATCAAGATTTTATACATCAATGCCATGGAAAAAATCAAAAAAAAGCAACCGTTTTGATATTGAAATACGGTGAAGGTGGACACAATACATTACATCAAGATTTGTATGGCGAGGTATATTTCCCTATTCAAATCGTTTTATTCCTGAATCAACCCGACCAAGATTTTACAGGTGGTGAATTTGTTTTGACACAACAAACCCCCAGAGCACAGTCTAAAGCCATTGTTTTAAAACCCGAAAAGGGAGATATACTCATTTTTACGACTAATTTTAGACCTGTAAAAGGCACCAAAGGATATTATAGAGTAAGCATGAAACACGGTGTTAGCGAGATCCTTACAGGTGAGCGACATACATTGGGGATTATTTTTCATGATGCCTCAAGCTAAAAAATGATCAAACATTCTGAAATTGAGGATAGAGAATTACAAAGTAAAATCAGACTACGGGAAGTCTGTTACGGAGGAAATAGTAAATTGAAAATATACGGAACGCTGCATTGCAAATCTGGCAAACGCATGAAACGAGAAAATAAAGTCTTCTTTCAGTCTGAACAGGAAGCTATAAAAAATGGTTACAGACCTTGTGGACACTGTATGAAAACAAAATATAAGGAATGGATTTATTTGATAACGAAATAGACAGTTCTAGGAATCTATTACCCAAAGATGGAATAGTTAACTATTACGGAAAGCTCTTGCCAATGCAAGAGGCCAATCGATATTTCGATAATTTAATGAGCACTATCGATTGGAGAAACGACCAAGCCATTATCTATGGAAAGCTCATCATTACCAAACGAAAAGTAGCTTGGTACGGAGATATTGACTTTGAATATACCTACTCCAACACCACTAAACGAGCCTCACCTTGGACACCTGATCTGCTTGAGCTTAAAGCCATCATTGAAAGTAAAACCGGAGAAAAATTCAATTCGTGCTTGCTCAACTTATATCATAGTGGTGAGGAAGGAATGGCGTGGCACAGTGATGCCGAAAAGGATCTCAAAAAAAATGGAGCAATTGGCTCATTAAGCTTTGGAGCAGAACGCAAATTTGCCTTTAAGCATAAGCAAACAAAAGAGACTGTTTCCTTGGTTTTAGAGCATGGAAGTCTTTTGGTAATGAAAGACACTACACAAACAAACTGGCTTCACCGCCTCCCACCAACAACACGGATACGGTCCCCTAGAATAAATCTAACGTTTAGGACAATAAATTTGTGACCCCAATATTACATTAGTTAAATCCAAAATATTTGCGGATTTCCATTATTCTATTTTATTAAAAAAAATCACAATTAGTGCCATTCATCCTACAGCATCTCCTTCCTCGTTGTAAAACCATCAAAATCTTAACCTAAAAAGGGGTCGAATATTGTTTGCACAATAATAGAGAACGAAACAAATCAGGAAGTAAGTTTAAACCCTACGCCGTGAATATTCTCGATTTTGATACCGCTATCTTGCAGTAGCATTTTACGAATGCGGGTTACAAATACATCCATACTACGTCCAAGAAAATAATCGTCGCGTCCCCATATGGCTTTAAGGATATCTTCCCGTTTGGCAATTTGGTTTTTACGATCGCACAAAAACTTAAGGACTTCTGACTCGCGTTGGGTAAGCTTAGAATGTGTGGTACCAATTTGAAGCACTTGTTGCGAATAGATAAAAACATAGTTGCCTAATTGGTAAATGTCATCTGTTTGAGCTCGTTCGGCAATACCGCTCCTTTTTAGAAAAATATGTATCCGAAGCACCAACTCCTCAATACTAAAAGGCTTCGTAATATAGTCATC
>JBOFGX010000326.1:0-15618 GCA_051649345.1 Leadbetterella sp.
GTATTGGAGATAAATCTAAATGCCATTACCCATAATCTTAATTACTATAGAAATAAGGTAGGCAAAGATACTAAAATCATGGTAATGGTGAAAGCGTTCGCTTATGGTAGTGGTAGTCCTGAAATCGCGAGTTTACTGCAATATCATCGAGTGGACTACTTATCAGTCGCATATCCTGACGAAGGGGTTGTGCTGAGAAGAAATGGTATTAAATTACCTATTATGGTGCTGAACTCCAGTAAAGATTCCTTCCATAAGCTTTTTGAAAATGATCTTGAACCCGAAATTTATTCTTTCAAGATTTTAAAAGAGTTTTTAGATTTCAAGAACAATGTTTATCCTAATGTAAACAGCAAGATTCACTTGAAAATTGATACAGGGATGCATCGATTGGGATTTGTTGGGGATGAAATTCATGAACTATGCGGGATATTAAAAAATGAACACAAAATAGAAGTAGCGAGTATATTTAGCCATTTGGTTGGAGCGGATGAAGCTCAGCATAATGAATTTTCACTATCGCAAATACAAAATTTCAAGAGTTTTACACAGTCACTTACCGAAATTTTAAAAATTCGTCCGATACGACATATTTGTAATTCAGCAGGAATAACACGATTTCCAGAAGCCAAATTTGATATGATTCGTTTAGGTATTGGATTGTATGGTGTTGAATCATCTAATATAGATCCGGATGCTCTCGAAACCATTGGACAGCTAAAGACCACCATTTCGCAAATCAAAAGCTTACACGCTGGAGAAACAGTGGGGTATGGAAGAAGTGGTGTACTAGGAAGGGATACTCGAATTGCTACAATAGCAATTGGCTATGCGGATGGTTTTGATCGAAGGTTTAGCAAAGGTGTGGGCTCCGTAATAGTAAACGGTACAAAATGCCCAGTCGTCGGAAATGTCTGCATGGATATGACAATGATAGACGTGACGGAAGTACAATGTCAAGAAGGCGATCAAGTGATTGTTTTTGGTAAAGAAAACAACATAAAAGATATTGCAAGATCAATAGGTACAATACCTTATGAAATACTAACTGGGATTAGCGAAAGAGTAAAAAGAGTGTATTACTACGAGTGAGTATTAACTAATCACATTTCTGAATATTCTACAATTTTAGAAATATCTTCCCAATAACTTGGATATGATTTTGCGACGACATGAGGTTCGTGGATTATGACATCATATAACATGGAAAGAGGAGCAAATGCCATAGCCATACGATGATCGTCGTATGTGTCGAATTCGGGGGGTGTATTATTAATTATTTGAGATGAGCTAAGCTCGTATTTTTTGCTTTTTATTGTTTCCTTAAATTCACCACCAATCTTTTTTAACTCATTTTGTAATGCTAGTACACGATCCGTCTCTTTTATTTTTAGGCTTTCTATACCCGTGAATATAGTAGGGATGGATTTTGCAACAGCTACAACTGCCACTGTTTGAGCTAGATCTGGACAATCCGTAAAATCCCACTCTAGTTTGTCATTAGCAGGTATTTTGCTTAATAGTATCCCATCTTTTGTGAATGTACTTTTGACACCAAGATGTGACATGATATCTACAATTACGCTATCTCCTTGTAAAGAATTTTGCTTTAGCCCTATGAGCTCTATCTCAGTGTTTTCAAAAGGAGATAAAGCCACTATAGAGTACCAATAAGATGCTCCGGACCAATCAGACTCAACTTTGTAGGTTGTAGATCTGTAGGCTTGAGGAGTAACTATAAGTTTTTTGTTTTGCCAGTCCTCTATTACGTCTACACCAAACGCCCTCATTTGTGCTATCGTCATTTTTATATAGGGTATAGAGCCAATTTCGCCAGTCAACTGAATTTCTAAACCTTTGGGTAGAGTGGGGGCAATCATTAACAAGGCGGATATATATTGTGAACTTACGTCTCCGCGAATTTGAACCGTATTGTTTTTTTGTTCCTTAAACCCAATAATCTCAAGTGGAGGATATCCATCGTTTTTTAAGTAATTTATAATTACTCCAATGTGACGCAATGCATCAACTAATATACCAATAGGTCTTTCGCACATGCGAGGGGTACCTGTAAGAATTTTATTTTGATTCGTAGTCGAAATAAAAGCTGTCAAAAATCGCATGGTTGTGCCTGCATCTAATACATCCAATGTTTTATCATCAGATGCTAAAAGCCGAATCATTGTTTGGGTATCACGTGCAGTCGATAAATTTTCAAGACTTCCTTCAGGATTGCAAAGGGCATTTATTATAAGAGCTCTATTACTTTCGCTTTTCGAAGAAGATAAAAATATTCTTTCTTGGAAAGGTTGTACGGCTTTTTTAATGTGATACTTCATGAATGTAAAATTTCCGCAAATATAGGGTAAAAGATTTAATGCTACCCGTGGTACATTATATTAAACCGGAATTATTTAGCATAAATATGAACGAAATTTGGTTTGGCAAGTAAGCATTGAGGAGGGGGTTACAATACCTTTAAATTGTCTTTGAAATAGTTCGAGCATAGTTTTTTTCAGACCTTTTCCACGAGTAATCTCGAAAAGGAGGTATTGCAGATATTTTTATTAAGAATCGGAATCACTTTTTAGGAGTTTTTCTAACTTTACACGATCTTTTATTGTTAATAAATTATATTCTGGTTTCTTATGAAAATTATTAGTTTAGTATCCATTTTTAGTTTCTCCATATTTAGCATGTTCAATTTAAAAACAATTAAGAATCTCTTTAGCCCCAAGTCAGGTAGCTACGTAAATGCTAATATGCATAATGCCAAAGGTTCCTTATATGATTATTCTTTAAACAGTATCGATGGTAAACCAATCGATTTTTCTATCTACAAAGGTAAAAAGGTGGTATTGATTAATGTAGCCTCAAAATGTGGCTTTACCTCTCAATATAAAGATTGGCAAGCGTTTCATGAAAAATTTGGAAATAAAGTAGTTGTGTTAGGTTTTCCGGCCAATGATTTTTTAGCTCAGGAGCCAGGTACCAATTCTGATATTGCATCTTTTTGTCAAAAGAACTACGGTGTTTCTTTTCAGATGTTTGAGAAGGTTGTTGTAACAGGTTCTGATAGGCACCCTTTGTATAAATGGTTAAGCTCAAAAGATCTTAATGGTTGGAATGATAAATCACCTTCTTGGAATTTTTGCAAATATGTTGTGGACGAGAATGGTAAGCTTACTCATTTTTTTGAATCTAAAGTATTGCCTACAGATTCCAAATTTTTAGCTGCAGTTGGTGAGTAATGCCCAGCTTTAAAGATTGGGTATCTGCTGCTAGACTCAGAACCTTACCACTATCTTTATCAGGCGTAATTGTGTCTTCTTGTTTTGCCCATATGCAAGATAAGTTTAGTTGGAGTGTATGTATTTGGGTTTTTCTTACGACTCTTTTTTTACAAGTATTATCAAATTATGCTAATGATTATGGTGATACACAAAACGGAGCGGATTCTGATCTAAGGGTTGGGCCTTTGCGTGCAGTTCAATCAGGGGTAATAAGTCAGAAGCAGATGAAAAGTGCTGTCTACTTGATGGGTACTATTTCTTTTTTCTCAGGGATCATACTTTTATACATTAGTTTTGGTTCTTTTACATCTCCTTACTTTATTGGTTTTATTGGATTAGGAATTCTAGCAATAATTGCTGCATACACTTATACTGCTGGCTCTAAACCCTACGGTTATATTGGATTAGGTGATGTTTCCGTATTCGTATTTTTTGGTTTGGTCTCCGTTTGTGGTAGCTACTTTTTATATTCCAAGGAGTTATCATTCCATTTAGTCCTATTGGCGGCGTCAATTGGAATGTTGGCAACAGGAGTGCTTAATCTTAATAATATCAGAGATTTAGACTCAGATTCTCTTGCTGGTAAAATTACGATACCTGTAAAATTGGGTAAAAAGTACGCAGTTGTTTATCAGTGTATGTTATTAATAATAAGCTTTTTATTGATTTTTTATTATAATTTTCTTCAAAATAAATATTCTTGGCATCTATTTTGCATATTCATAATTGTACTTTGGAATGTGCTCCTGGTAAAATTTAAAAATCCAGATGGTCTTCTTAAAGTTCTAGCCTTGAGTACTCTAGCTATCAGTTTACTTATCGGGCTAAGTTTTTAAATTTTTAACCAATTTATTTACATTAGCAAAAAAAAATTATTAGTGATGCTTAAAAACTTATCTTTGTTCCTTGCACTTACAATAGGAACGTCCATCGTAGCTAACGGACAGCAAACAGCTGCCGAAAATTTTGACTCAGGGATTGCAAAATCCAAAGTAGGTGACTACATTGGAGCGATCAGTTCTTTCACATCTGCGATTAATGCAAATCCAGACAACTCGTTGGCATATTTCAACAGAGCCTTAGCCAAACAGGCTGTGAAAGATAACCGTGGTGCTATTGCCGATTTTGATCGTACAATCGATCTTAATGCGAAAGATGCACAAGCGTACCTTTACAGAGGTATTAGTAAAGTGAATAACGAAGACAATAGAGGAGCTTTGTTGGATTTCAACCGTTCGATCGAATTAAATTCTGATGACCCAATTGCTTACCTACAAAGAGGTGTAATTCGTGCTAAGATGAACGAACTAACAAGAGCTATATCCGACTTCAATAGAACGTTGGAGTTGAACCCAGATTCAAAGGAGAAATTCCAAGCATATTACTCTAGAGGTATTTGTAAGTCTAAATTGGATGATTTTGCAGGAAGTATTGTTGACTTTTCTAAATCTATAGAAATTAATCCTAAGAGAGCTTCTACATTTGAGGAAAGAGGTAAAAGCCGCATTAAAGTTGGACAGTTTGCTGAGGCAATTGCTGACTTCGACGAAGTGTTGAAATTGGAGACTTCTAATTCAAATGCGTTTTACTTCAGAGGATTTGCAAAATCAAGAAAAGAAGATTTTAACGGTGCAAAAGCAGATTTTGACAAATGTATATCATTGAATCCTAATATGAGTCAAGCATACTATGGTCGTGGGTACGTATTGAATCGCATGAATAACCAAAAAGGTGCGATTTCGGATCTACAAAGAGCGTTGTCTTCTGCTGCTGATACAAAATCAGACTCAAGAATGTTTACAGGTTCTATGAATAAGACTTCTTTTGATGAGGCTAGAAACAAAGTAGATGAGAAGATTACATTGACAGATTATTCTGATGATAAATCTGAAGTATACTATGTAAAAGGTATAGCTAACTTAAAATCTGGTAACGCAAAAGAAGCTTTAGCTGACCTAAACAAGGCTATCGAGATTAACCCAGCGTATCCTTTCTCTCACTTTGCAAGAGCAACTATCAAATCTGCTAATGGAGATCAGTACGAAGCTTTAATCGACTGCAACAATGCGATCAAACTTAATAATAAATATGCAGAAGCTTATTACGTGAGAGGATTGATCAAAATGGTTTCAGGTGATACCAATGCGGGATGTCTAGATCTTTCAAAAGCTGGTGAATATGGATATTCAAATTCATACAATATTATCAAAGATCACTGTAACTAAGATAATACAATAATTATACTGAAGAGGCCTCAAATTGAGGTCTCTTTTTTTATTTTTGGGAATTATAATCTAAAATGGATGAACAGCGTATTTGATTTTGGGAATACTCGTGTGAAAATTGGAGTTTATCAAGGTACTAAACTTGTAGATTTGTATAAGTATGCTTATGAAGAACTAGATAGTTTGCCTTCTGTTTTCTCTGCACCATCCAAGTGTATAGTTTCTAGTGTTATTGAAATTCCAGAAAAAATACGAAACGTATTAATTAATAGTCGCGAAGTTGTTTTTTTTAGTAGTAAAACACCTACTCCCATAGTTAATGATTATCAAACGCCCACTACACTCGGTCTTGATAGGCTTGCTTCAGCAGTAGGGGCTCATAGTCTCTTCCCTGAATTCAATTGTTTGGTTATTGATTTGGGTACTGCCGCAAAATATGACTTTATAGATAAGCATGGGGTTTTTCATGGAGGTATGATTTCTCCTGGTAAATCTATGCGATTTCAAGCCTTGCATACGTTTACTCAAAAATTACCGTTAGTATCTTGTGACTATAAACCTGAGCTAGTGGGCAGAGATACAATTTCGTCGATTTCGAGTGGAGTTTTCAACGGTATGATTGCAGAAATAAATGGTATTATACAGCAGTACCAAGAAAAAGGAGAACTTAAAATTATTCTTGCCGGAGGAGACGCGAAATCCTTTGAAAATCACCTAAAATATCCGACCTTTGCAGCTCCAAATCTTGTCTTAGACGGATTAAATCGAATATTAATATATAATGCAAATAACGCCTAAGTACTTTTTTCTATTTCTTTTTCTCTCTATAAGTTTCTTAGGAAATGCTCAAGATCAAGGAAATTCACCTTATCATACATTTGGTGTTGGTGATATCTTACCTCAAACTACAGCTAGTCAAGATGCTATGGGTGGTACGGGTGTTTCATTTGGGAACAGCTTTTATATAAACATGCTTAATCCCGCCTTGATTTCCAAGAATAGGACTGTTGGGCTAAACAAGTATGTAGCATTTAATATTGGCTCAAAAGGAGCATATAGAGCACAGACGCAGGGTAATTCTACTACAACGGATTTTGGACTTAATTTGAATAACTTAGGGTTTGTTTTTCCTGTATATAAGAAGTTTGCGACTGGAGTAAATATTTCTCCTAGAACTACTGCTGAAAGCATTTCTTTTTTCGAAAATTCTGTTAATGGGATTCCGAGTATTAATTATTTATCAGAGTATCGCTCTACTGGTGGGCTCAATTTAGTAACTTGGACTAATAGTGCACAGGTGGGCAAAAAAATTAATTTAGGGGTAGAATTACAACATAATTTTGGCAATATTGTAAAGGATTCTATCGTAGGCCTTAAGGGCTTAGGTGAGGCTTATGGTTACACCTCAAATATTAATCTTCAGGGTTCTTCGGCTAAGTTTGGAGTTAATTTTACACAAAAAATAAGTAAAAAATTGAACTTTAATTTAGGGGCTACGTATCAACTTCAAAGCAATCTGAAAGGTCAAAAATTATATACATATGGAGAACTGAATAGAGAAGGTACGGATGATGATTATCAATATACGTATTCCGATAACCCAGATACCTTGTCTTTAGGTGATATTCGTTCGCAATTACCACAATCATACAGATTAGGAATTAGTATAGAAAGCCCATATCGATTTATTTTTGCGGTTGACTATTCAAGGACTTTATGGACAAAAGTAGATCAATTTGATAGGAATTTTGATAGGATTCGTCGAGATTCTGAGCTTATTGCTGTAGGATTGGAATGGTTACCTAAATCGGGTAGTACCATGATCTTGAATCAAACCTTTTATAGAGTTGGATTTAAATCAGAGAAGACGCCCTACGTAATAAATGGTAGACCTGTGAATGATAGGAGTGTGAGTCTAGGTTTTTCGTTGCCTATGGGTTTTCGAAGTCCTAGCTACATAGATTTTGCATTGTCAATAGGTAGGAGAGGACTAAATACCAATGGACTTCTGGTAGAGAATTATACGAAGATTTCTCTTAATTTTTCGTTGTTGAGTAGCTGGTTCTATAAGCCTAAAATCAATTAAGATTGGATGATAAGGCAGTATTTAAAATACATAGTGATTGTAGTAGTTCTGCCATTTATTTTTTTATCTTGTAATCAAGATATCAAAAACGCTGATTTTCAGGTATACGATGGGCCTTTAATGACAATAGAAAATCTCCATGTAGCTTATACGGATTCAGGAAGGGTGAAAGTAAAACTATCGACTGCTTTGCAAAAAAAATATAGTAGTTTAGATGAGGAGTATCCCAAGTCTGTATATGTGAATTTTTTAGACAAAAATATGGTGGAGTATTCACAATTACGAGCCAATTCAGGTAGCTACAGTAAGTCTAAGAATCTATATACACTGAGAGGTAATGTGTTTTTTAATAATCGCTTATTGAAGCAGAGTCTAGCTACTGAGGAATTGTTTTGGGATCCTGTTGGGAAGAAGATATACTCAGTTAAAACTGTTACAATCAAAACTCCTACAGAATCTATCATAGCCTCAGGCGGTATGAATGCCACGGAGGATTTCTCTCGTTATCAACTGCGTCAGCCCAAGGGGGTATTTCTAGTAGATTCTATTCGGACGGTCGTTGATACGACTGGAGAATAGCGTTACTTTAATCGAAGTTTCTGTTAGGAGTACAAAGTTAGAATCTAAGGTTTTTTTGTGGAGGAACTCAACTTACTTCTGTTGTCTTCAACTGATTTCCAAAAATCTTGATAGAATTCATTAAGGTGAATGTCAGTGTATATTTTCACTTGATGTTGATGGTTTTCAGGTGGAGTATTGGTACTCATTACATGTATCAATTCAGGATTTAGATAGGCTTGAACCAATGCCAAATCCCACAAAATCCGCTCTTTGTTATCTGGATTAGTCTGTAGCCAACGTTTCTTCATGATACGTTCAACAGGCTCATTTTCGTCAAATCTTTCAAGTTCCTCAATCTTATATTTATAGGGTAAACAAGTGTAAACAGGGATAATGTGCCAATCAAGGCCTGTTTGGTTTAGTAAGTAATCTGCCGCATTTAAGTCTACCCTCGAATTAAAATCATTTTTATTCCATATTTTGCTCTTAGGATTAAATTTAAAACCCATAGAATATAGCCGTATTTTAGATTTTACCGTGGTATCCAGAGCTATCAAACTTGCTATGTTTGTAGTTGCTCCCAGACACAGAATATCTAGTTTTTCGTTGAGTTTTAGAGATTTTATAGTACTCAATAGAACTTCAGTAGCTTCTGAAGCACGTGGGTCGTTTTGTCCCCATGCTCTTCCCATTTGCTTTGATGCTCCCCGAGGAGCTTTAATAAGCCTCATGTTTGCGGCCTTTAGTATCTCTTCGTTTATTTTTTGACTAATTTCTACGGTATTGATACCTCTTGTTTTATATTGATTCCATTTTTTATAGGTTAGCAAATCCGGGTTATTAAAGTGTGCTGAAGAGATTCCTATAATATCAACTTTATCTTTGGCATACAATAGTCGGGCTATTGCCCAAACATCATCCATTTCGTTTCCAGTATCAGCATCTAACCATACTTTTTGTTTAGTTTGAGCCAATAATTGTGGGGAATAAAGTAGTAGTAATAGTGCCGTTAAAATTATTTTCATTATATGATTTTTATACGTTAATTCATTGAATTATACACACGATGTATATTGTTCACAAGCATTCGTCTTTATAGAATATAGCCTTGGGTACCAATTAACAAAAAAGGTAACTTCTCGTAAGAAAAGTTACCTTTTAAACTTTATAGAATAAATTACTTTTTGACCAATATTAGTCTTGCAGTTCCATAACTAGCACCTGCTAAATCACGGTGAGTTAAAGATAGTGTAATTGTTCCTGCACACCCACTAACCGATCCGGTTCCTTCGGCTGTCAATTCGCCAATTGCAGGGAATGCTTTATAGGCACCATAGTTTTGTTTTGCAACAGTGGCAACACCAGTATTGAGGTTTGTAACTTTTAATACAATGTCTTTGTGATTTACATCTGTTGCAAAAACACCTATCGTGAGCTCATCAGCCCTAGGGCCAGCAGTTACCTTAATTACATCACCTTTTTTGTAATCCTCCCATTCATCTACATCTACAGCCCAAGTGCCTTCGAATTGCTTGGGATTAAATACGCAAGCGATAGTTGTGCTAAATCCTGTTGTGAAATTACCAAATCCGCTTGTAATTGCACTGGCAACCGTATTAGCTTCAGAATAAGATCTACCATCTGGGGTATAACCTACAAAACGCATACGTACTTGATCACCTGGCTTTAAGGAAGAAGCCGTAATTTTGAGTGCATCAAACATTTTCTGATACTCTACAGAATATGATTTTTTAGCCGTAGAAATATCCGTAATGGTGATGACTGGACTTTTGTCCGCTAGTACCCTTGCACCTGTAGCAGGAATATATTCTGCTATTCCTTCGATTTTACTCACTAAATCAGGACGTATAGAAGAAGCCTCAAAGTTCAACTTAGACGTAGTTGCATTATAGGTTGCTATATCAAGAAATATAGCGGCATTATTGTTTGCAGTTGCCGTAAAGGTTACTCCTTCTTTTAACTCGGGTATCGGATTCTTTGACTCATCTCTACAAGCCAATAAGCCTGCAAAGAAGAGAGATACGATTGCTATTAACTTTATGTTTTTCATACTTTTTTATTTTTTAATTATTATCTCATCCAAAACACTTTATACGTACTGTTTATCTTATCAGTAGCTTTAGGTGCGTTTCTATTCAATGTCAAATCTTCTAACTTCCAAGGAAACACGATAGCATTGTCTCTTTCTTGGATAGTAAAGTTTGTTGCTTCTCCTGTAGTTCCAGCAGGTGCATATACTGAAGGATCATCCGTTCTTGGATTATATAGCTTAGGTAGGCCTGTTCTACGATAATCCGTGAATGTATCCATAGCAAAACCGTAGTTAGCAATCCATTTCTGAGTCATGATTATTTCTAATCTTTTTGCCGCATCACCAGCTGTATATAAGGCCATTACTTTACTTACATAATCGGTAATTGTTGCCGTTGGAATGGTAGGAGAACCGTCAGCAGTTGCTATTGCATTAACTTTAGCAAAAGATGCCTCAATAGCTGTTCTTAGATATCCTTCAGCATCAGCTGGGGTGCCTATTAGGCCAACATTAGCCAATTCAGCTTGTAAGTACATTCTATTGAAATAGGGCAATAATCTCAAAGATACAGCTCCTTTTCCGGAAGTAGTAGCTGCACGAGTCGCTGTATTGTCGTCGTACTTACCACCTGCAAAATACAGTCCTGGCATGGTTTGAGAACCCGCTTGGTCAAATCCTTGATTTCTTCCTTTGGATGCAAAGAAAATAGATACGAATTTACCTCCAGACCCAACATTATTTACATACTCTGAGGGGTTTTCTGGATTTTGGTCTTTTCTTCTCTGGTTATAGAAATAATATGGAATTCTTGGATCTACTATTCCTGTCAACAAATCATTGCCGTGCTTAAATGTGTTTTGACCTGACATAATTTCAAAGAAATAAGGGCTTATATAGTTATTTCTCCCTACTGGATAATCATTCAAATAACCTGGATTACGATTTTCTGGTGTTATAGAGTTTACGTATGCCATTTCGAAATCTTCACCTGCTGCTAAGAGATCTCCTTCTGTAACTAGGGCTTGAACACTAGCTTTCACATCTTGAACTAAACGAACATTGGTATAAAGCTTGAGCTTTAAAGTCTTTGCAAACTTTCTCCAGCGTACCAAATTTCCACCGTAGAACAAATCATTATTTGCTATAAATACACCTGCATCGGTTTTGGCCAAATCCGCAATTCCTGCATCAATTAACGCTATGCATGCGGCATATATTGCTGCATCATCATCAAACTTGGGTGTCGTATTATTTGCACCTTTGTTTGCCTCCGTGAAAGGTAAATCCCCCCAAGCGTCGACCATTTCCGTAAATGCATAGGCTTTAAGGATTTTGGCTATACCAGCATAACGTGTACTGGGAGCATCTGTACGCTCAATGATGGTGTTAAGATCCTTCATAGCCGTATACATCTCATCCCATGCATTTACAATAGAATAAGCAGTACCTGTAACTGCGTATTGATCATAACCCGAACGTTGTGTATTTTGATGCATCCACACATTCGCACCCGTAGATAGACCGATAGATCCTGAGCCCAAGGAGTTAGCAATTCTTACTTCAGCCGTAGCCAATAATTGACCTGAAGGAGCGGCAGAAGGGTTATTTGGATCTGTATTGATATCCAAATCACACGCTGTAAGGCTTACTATTGCAAGACCTAGTGCTATATGTTTTATTGATTTTGAAATATTTTTCATTTTAAAAATTCTTTTCTTTTAAAAAATTAAAACGTAAATCTGATACTTGCTCCAAATCTACGCGTAGATGGGGCACTACTGAATTCTATACCTGAAACGTTACCCGTTCCGTATGTGCTAATTTCTGGATCAAAATTAGAATGGATTGGGAAGTTTACGGCTTTGTAGAATAAGTTACGTCCATTGAAACTAATAGTAGCCGAGCCAAAAGGAGTTTTCTTTAGGTAATTGCTTGGAATTGTATAACCCAAATTGATTTCCCTCAAACGGATAGTAGTGGCATCCCATACACTAAATTCATCCGGTGAATTGGTACCGAAAGAACCATTACCAGAAGACTGGAAATAGATATCGTTAACGGGTACTTGAATGTTTGCAGGAACTGTTCTGCCATCAACCAAAACTGGCTTGAAGGTATTTGGATCTCCAATCACACCTGGTACAACTAAAGGAACATCTCTTTTTTCTGTATCACGTGTTACACCTCTACCCAATTGTAAACTAGTTGTAGATGAATATACATCTCCTCCATGGGTATACCCAATTACAGCACTTAGACTCAATCCTTTGTATGTAAATGTATTTGTTATACCTAGGATATAATCAGGGTTTGGATCTCCAATGATTTGAGGA
Source organism: Leadbetterella sp. (assembly GCA_051649345.1). Taxonomy (GTDB): domain Bacteria; phylum Bacteroidota; class Bacteroidia; order Cytophagales; family Spirosomataceae; genus Leadbetterella. The sequence goes on from JBOFGX010000326.1 coordinate 12,552, forward strand.
GTGGGGTCTTCAATCAATAAACCTGTAGCAGGATTAATTAAGAAATTACCTTGGTCGTCTCTAGCTGCTTTTGTACCTAAAAGAACTCCATAGGGTTGGTTTTTTCTAAATATGGCTTGTACCGATCCTGCATATGTATTACCAAGTATAATTTGATTATCCACATCTTGATAATCTCCTTCTAATAGCTCATCAATATTGCTTCGGTTTCTGGTGTAAGTAGTATAGATTTCCCATTCAAATCCTTTTTTACGTACTGGAACGAGTGTAAGGCCTAATTCCACGCCTTTGTTGGATATTTGACCCAAATTTGTATAATTTTCTCTAAAACCAGTTGCATACGCTATTTGTATAGGTGCAATCAAATTTGTACTGATTCTATTGTACAAAGTGAAATCAATTCCTGCTCTTTTTTGATAGAACCATAATTCTGTACCTCCTTCAAATTCTGTAGTGAATTCTGGCTTCAAGTTCGGATCGTATGTAGTTTCTTCAAGTGATGCACCTGCAATTCCTCTGAATGGGAATGAAGAACCTGATTGTGATGCGGGTTGAACCAGATTGGGATTGATATCATACGTAGAAAAAAGTGAATATACGTTTGCATCCCTACCGACTCTAGATACACTGAATCGTAGCTTTCCAGCATTTAGTATATCGCTGTTTTTAAAGCTTGGAATATCATCCGTAAAATTCCAAGACAAACTACCAGATGGATAAAAATAACTTCTTTTTGAAGCTGGAAGAGTAGAAGACCAGTCATTACGAGCCGTGAAGTTTGCGAAAATGGAATTTCTAAAACCTACTGTTATATCTGTATACGCACCATGCAATCTTCTCTTCGTGAAGGGCGTGATATTGGAATTCTTTTGTTGAGCATTCGTAAGGTTGATATTATCAATTCCAAAGAATAAAATCTGAGTTCCCGTTACAGCATTTCTAAAGTTTTCTCTTTGGTTGTAGTTATATCCTAAAGAATAGGATAGATTCAGCTTGTCATTTACATCTTTACTTCCTGATAAAAACAAATTGGATTCTATCTCTCTGAATCGAATGTTATCTATTCTGATTTCTCCTACACCACCACCACCAGCAGAGCCTGGCCTTACAGTAGTTTGACGACCATCCGTATATGTATTTACCCCTGCTTTGTAGTTAGCTGATAGCCATTTTGTGATAGGATAATTCAAACTTAATGAGCCGTTTACACGGTCTACATTACTTGTATACGAGTTGTTTTCAACAGACCATCTAGGATTATCTGCTTGAGCAGCAGCAACAAAAAACACGGATGCATTTGTAGCAGGATTTATGTATGGAGCGTCCTGCAATGGCCAGCTTCTACCCATATACAATGTTCTAGCAAACAAAGATGACGCATTATCTCCTCCTAATAAAGGACCGGCTTGTGAAGTATTGTTATAAGCTACTGTGCTTGTAATAGTCAATTTATTATCCAATTTTGTGGTAGCACCTACACTTACATTGAAACGATTGAATTCGTTGTTAGGGATGTAAGAATTATTTTTGGAATAAGAAACAACAGCAGACATCGTTGTTTTTGATCCAGCCCCACCTGTAATCGATAAACTATTTTCAAAGAGGTTGCCTCTTCTAAAAAAATCTTTTACGTTATTTGGATAAGCCTTATAAGGTACTCTTGCAGGCTGTCCAGGAATAGCGGCAACAGCCGACCAAGTAGCAACTGTGTCGGGGATAGCTTTAAATGCAGCTCCCCAAGATCCGTTGGCATTGGCAAATACGTTATTAGATCCTGTCCCATACAAATTTTGGTAATTAGGTAAGCCAGAGATCTCTTCATTAGAGTAAGAAGATGAAAAACTCACTTCTAAACCCTTTTGGGATTTACGCGTAGTACCTGTTTTTGTTGTAATGAGTATGACACCATTCGATGCTCTAGATCCATATAATGCAGCAGCAGCACCCCCTTTTAGAACCGTCATAGATTCTATATTATTGGGATCAATATCTGCAGCACGATTAGAATAGGCACCGTTTCCAGAACTTAGACGTGTATCCAGACCACCGGTAGTTTCGGAGTTGTCATACGGAATACCATCTACTACAAATAGGGGTTGGCTGTTTCCAAATAATGTGTTGGTACCACGAATGGTAATTTTTGTTGCAGAACCAGCGATACCATTGGATCCTACGATGTTCACACCCGCAATCTTATTTGTAAGAGAACGAAGCACATCGGGTTCGGCTTTTTGTTGAAGCTTGGCAGCGTCAATTCTTTCAGCTGAATATCCAATAGCTTTTTGTGCTTTGGAAATCCCAAATGCGGTTACAACTACCTCAGAAAGTTGTTTTTCGTCGTTGTCTAAAGCAACATCAATTCTCGTTTGATTTGAGAAAACAATTTCTTTGTTTTGGAAACCGATAAAGCTAAACACAAGCAGTCCGCCACCGTCGGGTACAGTTACTGCGTATTCGCCATTGAGATTAGTTTGTACACCTGATTTGGTGCCTTTAATTTGTACAGATACTCCCGGAAGTGGTGAGTTATCTTCGGATGAAGTTACCTTCCCTGTGATTTTTCGGTCTTGAGCAAATGCCCCTATTACCAACATACATACGAGGGAAAAGGAAAAGAGTAATTTTCTTTTCATTTTGAATTGGTTTTTGGTTATAAATTTTACTTGAACGTAAAGTTACATATCTAAATAATAGTATGCAAGCAGAATATGTTTTTGAAGTGTAAGGTAATGCTTATAGTTATCAGATAGTATTTTACGTCCTTATTACAAATATAATTATAAAAATTAGTCTTTTCAAGTAAATATCAATTATAAGCTGTTTTTTGCAACTTTTATCCTATTAATAACCTATTTACTATAGAAATAGATCAAAATTGAATGATAAAATTTAGATTATGACTTGGAGAAATACATTTTTTTAATCCCAATATGCTATTTGTTAAACTGAAACCTAATTAATGGGTGGATTTTATCAGTAACCGGCTCAATTGTGTTGCCCAAAAAGGGATTTTGAGTTCTAGCTCTAATCAATATTATAGGTTTGAGTAAGAGATATTCTTGAAACT
>JBOFGX010000327.1:0-1576 GCA_051649345.1 Leadbetterella sp.
AGGCTTGATTCAGGCCTGTATTAAAGAGGGTTTCGAAACAATGCCTGTAACAATGGCACCACCCTACCGAGGGCTTACGTTGGATAGTAAAAATTACGATTTAGATAACTTAGGTAATAAATGGTATAATTATGTATTCAAAAAACCAGAACCTCATTCCCGAGTTTTTGGTCCATTGACTCGATATAAGTTTTTTGAAAGTGACAAAGAGCAAAATTGGCTTTTTGACAAACCTACAGTTGAATCTTGGGATTACATTGCACACCAATACTTAGAGTGCCAGAAAGCATATAATTTTGATTTTATGCGTGGTGATATGGCTCATGTTCAGCCAAGAGAAGAGGGGGTCCCTAATGAAATTGGAGCGTATTATGACCCACTTAAATTTATAAAAAATCATATTAGAACCAACGGCTATCCCTATTTTGGATTCTTTGCTGAAACCTTTTTACAAACTATAAATACAATGGCTTATGGAGATGAATGTGATCATCTTGAAGCTATAGAAGCGGATAGTACCTTGGCGGATCTACAGTCTACTGTTGTTGGAGGTAAGGACTTCAATGAGTATCTCTCTCGATATGTACAGATAGCTACTACCCGAAAAGTAATACCATCATTTACGGTAATGACTGCCGATAAAGATGACCCTAGATTCGATTCTTTTTTTGAGCAAGGAAATCTTCTTAGATATTTTATGGCAACGTTTTTTGATGTTTTACCTAGCTATGTAAGCTTGGGTTATGAGTGTCGCAACGACCATAAGAAAAGAGGAATCAACGAGGAATATAGTAAACTGTACGTATTTCAAATACATGATACTTCCGAAAAGGATAAGTTTACTCAGGGACCTTATGTATGGGGTAAAAACTATACTTTCTTTGAGGAAATAGAAAAATTGAAGACTCTGTTTGACGAGGAATTTATACCCATAAAAAGTCAAAAAACTATTCTTCTTAGTCTTTCGGATGGCCAATGTATTTGGCAAAAAGGGGATCTACTTTTTGTTAGCAAAATAAATTCCCAAACGAATATCGATTATCAATTTCCCTTGCGATCAAATCTTATATATTCTAGCAAGTCCTTTGAAGAGGCTCACGAATGTAGGATTTATAGACTGACTTGACATTAGAATTTAAGGAGGATCTTCCCTTTAGACATACGGGAAGATAGGGTTTCTAGATTTCCATGGAGATCATTCAAACTGATTGTATCTTGAATTTTGGTTTTAAATCCCGATTTTAACATATTTTTTACAAGGCTAATATCTGCCATTAGCTGCAAAAAAGGCTTTTTGTACAAATATTTGCTTAGCCAAAAACCTTCAATTATGTTCTCCTTGAAAAGCAATTCGTGAGGTTCAAAAGCAGGAGGGTTTATATTCAATCTTCCATACACCACTAGTTTTGTTCTCGAAGGCAATACCCGCAACATTTTATAGGGGACATCACCGCCACTGATGGCATCAAATATGATTACCCTTTTATAGGCATGGCAGGCGGTATTTAATTTTTCTTCAAAATCGGGGCTTTCGCTATTAAAGACTTTTTCAAAACCTGAATTTTCAAGTTTACTA
>JBOFGX010000328.1:0-4830 GCA_051649345.1 Leadbetterella sp.
GTGTAGACAAGGGCTCAGATTCTATCTCATGGTCTGGGCCCTTCAGAGAAATTACAAAAATGGATTATCCTTTAGAATACAGGGGAAATATCCGTGGGTTTGCTGGGAACCAAGCTAAGGAAGTTATAGAGAAACATAGAAAAGAAAATATAGGTAAAGAATTTATAATTAATCACGAGGGCAAAAGTGTTCCAAATTACGGCATTATACATTCACCATTTGTAGAAGAACTTGATGTGCAAGATGATGCATACAAAGATGGGGTAGTCGCCTCAATAGCCGTAAAAAAGATAAAAGAACTCGGGAATTCTTCTCAACCATTTTTCTATGCCATTGGATTTGATAAGCCTCACCTGCCATTTGTAGCACCTAAAAAATATTGGGACTTGTATGATCCTAAAGCGATCCTTTTGGATAGTGACCTAACGAACTCTACCAATGCCCCAAGTTACCCATCTGAGCTTACGAGTCAATATTCTGATGAGAAAGGCCAGCCCATTTCTAAAGAGAAGGAACCCATTTCAGTAGAAAATCAACGTAGGGCAGTACATGGTTATTATGCATCAGTAAGCTATGTGGATGCACAGATAGGTAAGGTATTGGACGCCATATATGACAATGGACTAGATAGTAATACAATCGTAATTCTTTGGGGAGATCATGGTTGGCATCTAGGGGATCATGGACATTGGGCCAAACATAGTAATTATGAGCAAGCGACACGTTCGCCTTTGATCATCTCAGGACCCGGAATTAATCCAGATCAAAAGACGTCTTCTATTACTGAATTTGTAGACGTTTTTCCAACATTGACTGAACTCGCACATATAAATCTCCCAAGCGAATTAGAAGGGAAAAGCCTCGTCCCTATATTAAAGGACCCTACACAAAAAGTAAAACAATATGCTCGTAGCGAATACCCTAGAGGCAACCACATCATGGGGTATACCATACGAACCGAGAAGTATAGGTATATTGCATGGATAGAGGTAGAGTATAGAAAGCAGAAACCTACTAAAGAAAGTAAAGTTCTAGATACGTATTTATATGATTATCAGGTAGACCCTTTAGAAGTTACAAACCTTACGACTACGCCTACGTATGAAAGTGTTAAAAAAGAACTTCACTGTATCCTTATTTCAGAAATCACGAAATAACCTGTTCGGTTTGTATTCGATTTCTTTGAATATTACATTCAAAGTCTACTGTTTTGATACTATGTGTTACTACTCTTAAGATTATAATGTAAGAGGCATTTACATACTTGTAAGATGGAAATTCTAGATTAGTATATGTTTGCAAGTTATTTTTATGTGTAGATTTATGTCTTCTAAAAAAAAACGTAACAAACCTTGGGTATATAATAAAAGTAAATGCCTAAGGGAATTGTAGTCTTAAACTAGTAATGTTTTATAAAAACTGGAAATAGAATGACCTTAGAACAGTATGCGTGTATCTGGAATGCTCTCAATCGATATACTCCAATTACAGAAACTGAATTTCAAATGGCGTTGCCTTTTTTTGTAGAGAAGAAAACGCCGAAAAATGATTATTTCAATCATGTGGGGGTAGTTTGCAAAAATCTAGCGTTTATTAAAAAGGGAATTTTTAGGATTTATTTAACCAATACCAAAACAGGTGAAGAACAAAATTTATTTTTTTTTATTGAGAACGAATTCTTGGTGTCTATTAAAAGCTTTCTTACACAAACACCTTGTTTATACTCAATTGAAGCTCTAGAGGATTCTGAAATTATCCAAATTAGTCACCAAAACCTAATGGAGGTATATAAACAATCGCACGCTTGGGAAACATTCGGACGAAAGTTAGCCGAACAGCATTTTATGTTTTTGCAGCAAAGAATGGAAAGTCTATTGACTAAAACTGCTCAAGAAAGATATGAGGATATGGTGCAGCTTTTTCCAAATATTGTAAATAGGATTCCCCTATACCATATATCATCTTATTTGGGTATTAAAGGCCCATCATTAAGCCGAATTCGGAAAAATATTTCGCTATCGTAGTACGATTTTAACATAGGTGAAAATTTGTATAATCTAAATAGATAACCTTTGTGTCATAATTTAAAAACAGAAAATTATGATACAGAAATCAAAACTATTGATTTGCTTTTTAATGGTGATTTGCTCAAATTCTTTTTCTCAAACACCTCTAAAAAGTGAAGTAGCATCTAGAAATGACTCAAAGACTATTGTATTTATTCATGGCTTGTTTGTGAATCATACAGGATGGGAAGACTGGATGAAGTTCTACCAAGCTAAGGGATATACCTGCTACGCTCCAGCGTATCCTTTAAAATATGATTCTCCTCAAAATTTGAGAAAAAACATCGCTAGTGGAAAAATTGAAACACTCCGACTAGCTGAAATAATTAAATTTTATGAAGATACTATTTCTAAGATAGGAGGGAAGCCCATTCTGATCGGACATTCTTTGGGTGGTAATTTGGTACAAATACTTATCAACAAAGGCATAGGTAGTGCAGGAGTTTGTATTCATTCAGGCCCTCCCAAAGGATTGATTTCCTTGAAAAGGTCGTTTTTAAAGTCAAATCTACCCTTGTTACGTGCATCCAAGAAAGTGCCTTTTTTAATGAGTTTCAAACATTGGCAATACTCTTTTACTAATGGGATGAGTTTGGCGAAGCAGCAAGATACATACGAAAGGCTATTGGTGCCTGAGAGTGCTATTATTGCTAAAGATGCTACCTCGAGCTTGACTAAAATAGACTTTAAAAAAGCACATGCTCCTCTTCTTTTTACATCGGGCACGTCTGATCATATAATTCCTGTTTCTCTAAACAAGCGGAATGTTAAAAAGTATAAAGGCAAAAACTCTGTCGTAGATTTCAAGGTATTTGAAAATAGAAATCACCTTGTATTAGCGGCAGATGGATGGGAAGAAGTAGCAGGTTATATAGAAAATTGGATCGTTAAAAATCAATCAAAATAAGAGAATGGAAAATTTATTTTTAAAATCGGGCAGAATTGCCTTTGCTATTGGGATACTCGTTTTTGGTTTAGCTCATTTTCCTGCAGCTGATAAGTTTGCGGAATTAGTACCTCTTCCATTTGCCTTGTTTTGGGTATATTTCACAGGGGTGTGTTTAGTAGCTGCCGGTATAGCTATTATTATCAACAAGCAGATTGTCCTCGCAAGCTTGTTGTTAGGAATCATGCTGATTGCATTTGTAGCTATGGTTCACATTCCACAAGCACTCAGTACAGATGAAATCACTAAAGCCAATGGTATAGCTCATGCCTTGAAAACCTTGAGCTTGGCTGGGGCAGCATTTTTCTTGTATGGATTTTATAAGGATAAGGTGTAATAAGGAGGCTCAAAGCCGACGTTTTTTGATTAACCTTCGAATAGTGCTTGTTCGAAGGTTTTTTGTGCCTAGTAACTACTCATTCTATTTGTTTCTAGCAAAATGAATTGTTCTTAAATAGTAACCAACTAATTACTTTTAATTTTTTATTTCATACTTAATATAGTAGGAGAACTTAATTTTTATTTTTTCGAATTCTACTTCTGTATCTCCTTCTTCTGATTTAGTTTCTTGTTGATTTAAAATTACATTGCTCTTAAAGTTATCTCGGAAGTACGAATTTTCAACAATTTCTTTAACTTCAATGGGCTTACCAATCTGTTCGCCAATGGCAGCCAACAAATATTCTGCTTTGGTTTTTGCGGCTTTGATGGCAGAAATCCTTACCTCTTTTCTTAAACTGTCTATTTTCGAATGCTCTAGTTTTACTATCGATGTTTCTTTAATGTTTAGGTCCTGTAATTCTTTTGAAATTTGGGATACTTGATCTGCAGTAGAAAGCTGAAGTATGTAAATTTTATTTACCTGAAAACCAGCCTCTCTTCTTCTTTTCATGAGGATTTCTGAATTGGCATCGCGTAAAGACAGTAGTCCCAAATCAATTTTATTGTCGCTTAAAATCTTTTTCAGCCTACTTTCTTGTTCTTGAATGGTATACTGTTGTTTATCAATAATCTTATTCGTTAGTGAAATGGAAACAAATATTTTATCAGGAGTGACTTCTTTAGATGCTGTCCCCGTTACTTCTATGAATGGTTTTTCAGCTTCTTGTTTTATTAATGAATGGCTTTGTCCAAATACAAAGTAAGAAAAAAACAAGGGTAATAGAGATAATTTGAGTTTCATATGATTAAATTTTATTCGATGATTAAAATAGGGCTAATCCAAACGTTATGTTAAATTTAACGGAATAATTGCAAATATATTTAGGGATTTCGTTAATAAAATCTATCTATTTTATTAACGAAACGGATACCAAATTTTGAGGGATCAATTTTGTTAAATCGCTTTTTCCACGGAGAGAGTACTAGTTGAAGTGGGCAAGATTGGTCAGGGTCGCCTAAGTAAGTAGCCAGTACGTTCCACCGCAAGAAGACTAGGCGTCACGGTTAATTTTGGAGTGCTGCGAAACAGAACGGAAATTGTACTGCTCTCTTAGAGCACTGCTGAATTAGGAAAGAAGCATAATGCCTTTTGGTTAAACAGGATTATATTTGTGTACAGCCAAAACCCCAATAATTGCTGTAATACTAATGTCTTATTCATTCAAATTAAGGCTATTGCCAATTTCTTCAAATATTTTTTGGGTTGATATGAAATTACTCGAAATGGTTACCATTGTCAAAATAAAAGTTTTGTTATTTTGATAAGTTAAAAACACATAGCTATGAATTTGATTTGAATTAAAACGATTTTTGTGTGTTTCAATTACCCATTTAAATTGACATCCATTAATTTTTCTTTGTCCACTATTAATTATA
>JBOFGX010000329.1:0-10562 GCA_051649345.1 Leadbetterella sp.
TCCCAAAACAGGACTTTTATCCCAAACCGCTTGACGGGGTACACCACGCATGACATGAATACCAAATTTCAGACCTTTGCTGTGGACATAATCACCCAAAGCTTTGAACCCGTTGCCATCTTTCGCACTTGGAAACTTCCTGAGATCAGGAAATAGTCTTCCGTATTGATCCATGGCTAACCATGGAACATAATCACCCGATTTTGTAATAAACTGCGGTGGATTGTTCTCTTTGCTTTTTGGGTGATGAGGATATGACCAGCAATAGTCTACCACTATATATTCCCAACCAAATTGCTTTAAATTTTTGGCGACGTAGTCGGTATTGGCCATCATTTCTTTATCTGTTACAGCTGCACCCCATGAATCGTAGCTATTCCAGCCCATAGGTGGCGTTTTGGCCCATGACCGCCAAGCTTCATTCTGTGAAAAAGCTATATTCGAAATCAAAAGGAGAATTAAAAGGTTGATTTTTTTCATTTCTATTTATTTATTTTTTGTTGCAATAATTACTCTGTTATTTAATGTATCTGTTATATAAAGTTCACCATTTTTACCTACTATCAATGCTTGTGGATCGAAAAAAGTGGCCTCTGAACCTATGCCCACCGTTTTTTTCTCTTCTAAATATTGTCCCCCAAGCGTGGTGACGATTCCCTTGGTATCTATTTTGCGGATCAAATCTGCCTCGGTATCTGCAATATAAAGATTTCCAAATTTATCCACGGCAATACCTACAGGTCTGTTAAACTCTGCCTCCAAAGCAGGACCATCTTTATGACCAGCAACTCCCTGTTTTCCTGCTAGGGTGGTTACGATTCCATTTTTATCCAATTTACGAATCACATTATTCCCAGGGCCTGGTTTACCATCGTAATCAGAATCTGTGAAATATAGATTATCCTTCTCGTCAATACAAAGACCTATAGGCTTGTCTAAACGTACTTCTATACCTTTGCCTTCAGAATATCCTTTTTCTCCACCTACTCCTGCTACCGTACTTACAATTCCTTGTGTATCTATTTTACGAATCGTAAAATTATAAGTGTCTGTAACAAACAGGTTTCCTTTGGAATCTATTACGATGGCTTCTGGTTTGTTAAATTTAGCTTGTAGTCGAGTCCCATCTGTAGTGCCTTCTTGCCCTTGAACGCCTGCAAATGTACTTACATTTCCTTTTGTATCGATTTTTCGTATCAAGTGGTTCTTCATATCACAGAAATAGACATTACCTTTTTTATCAACTGTAATACCGTGCGGGCGATCTATTAAGCTTTGTGCAGCTGGCCCATCGGCAAAGCCTGTTTTCATAGGCTGTCCAGCCAATAATTTCAAGTTACCTTTGGTATCAATCTTAAACACTACACTGCTCCTGTAATCGGTAAAGTAAAGATTGCCCTTTTTGTCGATTGCTATACCTTCTACGCTACGATGCTCAGCTATAGAAACATGCCCCTCTTTGAAACCTTCTTTTACTCCAGAAAATAATTTAAACTCCCATTGTTCAGATTGAGCATGGATTTTTATTACACAAACAGCATTTAACATGCATAACAGAATGACTCTTTTCATATACTATAATTTTAAAATTCTATCTACATATTGACTTGAAGCACACTGTATCTTCCACCAATTGGCTCGGTTTCGAATACCTGTGGCATACACTTCTTCTACCTGAGATACATAATGCTTAAAAGCCAAGTTAATCACTTCTTCTGGATCGTATGTATATAAGTAAGGCGTAAGTTTCTTATCTAGTATGATTTTCTCCACATCTTCTACTTCTTGTGCAGTAGCCAAACCTCCATAGGGTTTGTCTTCTGCAAAGTAAAAAACGGCTCTTCGATTTTGACCCATTTCTTCGGCAACCACCAAAGCCGATTCTCGACATATAAAATGATCCACGTGGTCTTTGTAGGAAAGAGGGAAGATAATGGCTGTGTCTGATTGCGTAGCAACAAAACGAATCCTGTCTTTCATCCGAGTTAATATTTCTCGATCTTTATTTGTAAAGTTGGAGTAATTACCATACGGAAATTCCATCTCGCTGGAAGCATAATTTACTCCTCGAACAAAAGCCTCCTCTTCATCTAAAAGTTCGTATACATAATTAAACCTACCGATAACTTCGTTGAGGCAATCCATATCCTCGATCAATCTTTTTCCAGAAGCCATTTTTATACGCTCAAGATCGGGATTTAAATTTTTCTTCCCATCCCCACATTGATAATTTGATCTTGAAAAACAGACTTTAACATGAATTTTTCTTGTATCGAGCAAACCCTTCTCTTTCATACCCAATAACCATCCCCCAATAAAAAAAAGGACATCGTCGTAATGCGGAGAGAAAACGATGATATTGGTTTCTGGAATAACTTCCTCAAGCGGCTTTAAATCAACGAAGTTCATGAATCGTATGGGCGGTAAATTTCGGTAAAATTATCAAGCATGTATTTAGATTGCAATTTAAACAAGTCTTCATGACGACTGTCCTGTTGGAGAAACTGATGCGTTTTGATCAATTCGTCAAAACTCTCAAAATCACATTCCCAAATTAAAGTGTTTCCCGAGTTTTGTCCAGAAAGTGGCAGGTATCTCTTTCCTTTGGGAAACTCCGGATAAACGTTTTCAAACTCTTCAAACTGCTTTTCTATTTCTAAAAACTCGGCACTATGTTCAATGCTAAACTTTTGGACAAAACGTAATTTGTATGGCATATTATTTTGTTTAAAATAAACAATTACGAAAAATGGTTTTCTAAAAAATGAGCGTTTACTCCAAAATGAATCGTATCTGCAGATCTAACAGAGTAAGAAGCCAAAGTTGTACCCAATTGTACTGCCGTACGTCCTTCTCCAAAATAAGGTAATCCTAAAACCAAACCTGTAATTACACCCGCTAAAAAGGCATCGCCAGCACCTGCTGTAGAAACCACTTGAGATTTATTGGCTGGCGTGAAGTAACAATCAGTTTTAGAAATATAGTAACTACCCTTTGCTCCTAATGTCAATAGTATTTTTATTGACTCATTTTTAGGGATCAAATAATCTTTTAATTCTTGGATTAACTCTTCATCTGAACTTTGTTGTGAAACAAAAGCAATGGCCCGTCCTTCGTCCTGATTGATAGAAAGTACATCAATATATTGAAAAATGTTTTTATCTCGAAAGGCTTCTGCTTCTCCATTTTGTAAGGATGCTACGTTTAGATAGTTCCGTTTTCTTCCTTCTTTTAATAATTGTAAACGTGTATCGATAGGTACTTCGGGGACAGCCACCACAATACCCTCTTGCAAATGAGTATTCTTTTCAAAGAAATGAAGGATATCACCAGCAGATACGCTATCCGATGCAGAATTGGAAGTTGTGATATTCCCCCCTGAATGATCGGGATACTGAAAACAAACGCTCAGAAGAGTTCGTTCGGTTGCTGAGACATACATGGCATCGATGTTCATTCCTGCTTTTTTCATCATGTATAAAAGCATTTGACCAGCGTCGTCATTACCTACTGAACCAATAGGGTACACCTTAAATTCACTTTCAGCAGGCACTAAAGTAGCTATATAATGTAGGATAATGTGCATCTTGCAAAAATCTCGGTGGGCCTCAAGTTTGGCCATTCTGCTTTCTTCCCGTCCCAAATCATGATCTCCCTGCAAAGAAAAAAACATGCCCGTTCCTACTCCACCTGTACCTACAATATGTTTATATTTCATAAAGTTGAATCTATTGAAACAGATTTAAATCGTAAACTCCCAATCGGGATTCTCGCTAATGGGGTGACTCGCTGTATCCTCCGTAGCTATAATCATAGCATCGGAATGCTCGTGTAGAAGCGTAATAGGATACTCAACATCTATCTCTGAAAACAAAGCAACACGAAAGGCGGTTTGTTTCCAAGTACCTGTATCACTGTACAGACGCACTTTTTTAGCGGACAAACACTCTTTAATACCCAAAGTGATACTCATAGGGGGAACAAATTGATACGCTGCTCCAAATGATCGCTGCCCCAAGGTAATGATCGTGTCTAAATTATTTTCTTGAACTCTTAGTTCTGAATTTCTAAGATCATCAATTGTCAAATAACTAAAAGGGTGCCTTCTGGCTTGGTTGTAAGCAATATGCCCATCTTGTCCCCAGCCTCCTAATGTTAAATCTATTGGGGCTTCTGCAATTTTAGCTTTAATAAAGTCGATTTTAGACGGTTCTGGAAAGAATCTTTGCTCGTTTGGTACTGCTAATGCAGGTTCAATTCCACCATAAAAATGCGTTTCCATAAAAGTTCTGAAATTGTAGGGGTCGTTTTTGTGCAATAGATTCCCTTGCCAATCGAGACATTCGTCCATATGAAATACGTAGAGGTTCTTCAATGAAACTTTCTCTTTATTCACAATACGAGTAAATGGTTCATACCAACATTTGGGGCCACATGGAACAATGGCTCTAAAGGCTCGGTTTTGGGCATTATTTTTTTTTATATCATCCACAAAATCACGAGCCATTAACTCGCCCATAGTTGGGGAATCCTTTACAATTTTAAAGGGGATTCTCGCATTGGACTTCTTTTTTAAGTCTTCGAGAGAAACTTTACACCAAGCTAACAAATCTACTTTATTAATCATCCATACTATATTTTCAAGATTCTACTATTTCAAAAATGATACTAATTAGGCCTCAACATTTAATTAACTGTGATTGCCTAAAGCTCAAAGCCTATTGCATTCAGCATGAGCTATCTTCTATACACATACCCATCTCCTTGCTCTTTCAACAAAAATGCCTTCATTTTTTCTACAATTTGAGGAAAATCTTTAGCTAAATTTATCGTTTCGGCTATATCATTTTGGAGATCGTACAATTGGGGTATTTGATCAAAGCCCAAATCTGTATGTGTATCGGGGTTATATTTCAAAGGAATATCCGTAGGATGAATATACTTCCATCTGCCGTCTGTTACTGCAAATGCGTGCGAATGTTCTACTAGCATTTTTCTACCTGTTGGATTTTTACCGAATAGAGTTTGAAGTAAATTTTGGGTGTCTGGAGCCGTTTTCGAATCCGTTTTTTGCCCTAACATAGCGGCAAAACTCCCCAATAAATCGACTTGTGAAATCAGAGCCTTAGAGGTTTTTCCAGCTTGGATTTGAGCAGGATATCGAACTATAAACGGCACACGAGTTCCTCCTTCGAAAACACTTCCCTTTGAGCCTCGTAGCATTCCAGCAGGTTTGTAGAATCCAGTGGTTTCAACCGATTGATCATAATACCCATCGTTGATGACAGGTCCATTATCGCTCGAAAGTACAACGATCGTATTTTTTGAAAGACCGAGCTCATCCAGTTTATTGAGTACTTTGCCCACGGTTTCGTCAAATTCAAGAAGAGCATCTCCTCTAGCACCCATTCCGCTTTTACCTTGAAATCGCTCATGAGGCACCCTAGGTACATGTATACCGTGGGTAGCAAAGTATAAAAAGAATGGTTCTGTCTTGTTGGTTTCAATAAATGATAGGGCTTTTTCTGTAAAAACATCTGCCATATCTTCATCTCGCCAACGGGCTGCTTTGCCGCCTGTCATCCAACCAATTCTACCTATCCCATTCACGATTGTCATGTTATGTCCATGATGATGTTTCATTTTTAGCAATTCGGGGTTTTCGGACCCAGTAGGCTCTATTCCTATTTTTTTAGTATAATCTACTTGAATAGGGTCTCTTGGGTCTAAGTTGACAACCTTGGAATTTTCAACAAAAACAGTGGGTACTCGATCGCCTGTGGCTGCCATGCCAAAGGAATAATCAAACCCTAGAGCATTGGGGCTATTCTCGATTAAACCGTTCCAGTTGGGACCTTTTTCTGTACCAAGACCTAAATGCCATTTACCTACATGAGCCGTTTTATATCCTGATTTTTGAAAAATGGACGCTAAGGTTTGACGTCCTTCTTGGATTATGGCAGGGGCATCTCCGGGTAAAATATTAGTACCGCCTCTACGCCAAGCATATTCTCCTGTCATAAGCGAGTACCTCGAAGGGGTGCAAGAGGCCGCCGTACTGTGACCATCCGTAAACTTGAGCCCTTCTTTGGCTAAGCGGTCGCAATTTGGGGTTCGGATCCGATTGGAGTTTTGATAACAACTCAAATCTCCATATCCCACATCATCTCCATAAATGATGACAACGTTGGGGCGTTGAGCCCAAAGGACTACGCCAGAAAAAAGAAAAAAAAACAAAGCTATTCCTCTCATGATCATTCGTCTTTTACAAAATTCTCTACGTGCTTTAGTATATACGGCTCTTGTACAGGTTGTCGCAAAATAGCATTCTTTATATATACATTTTTAACGGGTAATTCGGAGTTTCCATTTATCTTACAAATAAATGCTCCTTGCCCAAGGGTGATATTTTCACAGAAAACGTTTTCGATAGGTGTTAGTTTTTTGACTAGTGTTGGAGTAAGATTCCGCCATTGATACAATACATCTGTATCAATCCCTAGAATTCCCTCGCTGGCAATAGCTGCAGCAATGTTTCTAATATAGATATTTTTGACGTACCCTCCTCTTCGCTCATTGGTCTTAATAAACAGCAAATGCCTGATCTTATTCGTGGCAGATGAATCGATAACACAATTTTCGACGAGTACATTCTCAATCCCACCTGATAGCTCGCTACCAATAGCTAGTAACTGATGTCCATTTTTAACGATGCAGTTTCGAATGACGATATTTTTAGCGGGCATATTTATTCTCCAGGCTTCTTTATCACGACCCGATTTTACAGAGATGGCATCATCTCCTTGGTCAAAAATACAGTTTTCGATCAAAACATTTTGGGACATTTCGGGGTCAATGCCATCGTTGTTGTGTCCGTTGGCTTTGATGTTTAGGTTCTGGATAAGTACATCATTGGTTTTGTATAAATGTACGGTCCAAAATGGACTATTGGTTATTTTTAAATCTTGGATATGGACATTTTGACAACCCGAGAACTGTATAAAGTGAGGTCTCAACTTTTCTTCATCAAGAGTAATGTTCCTCTCAGACATGGGTTTGTTTTCGAAAGACCAGTAATACAATTTTTTGAGTCCACTAATGTGTTTCTCATCACGTGAAAACCATATCGACCATGTTTCCATCTTAGCTTTGATTTCTCCATTTCCGGATAACTTTACGTTTTTAAGATTTTCACCAAAGATTAAGGGAGAGTAGTTTAGACATTCCATCCCTTCCCAGGAAGTAGCCACTACTGGGAGATAATCTTGGGGATTTCCTGAAAACTCAAGCGTTGCTCCCTTTTCTAAATGTAGATTGGTGTTACTTTTTAAAACAATGTTTCCTACAGCCCAAATCCCCTTTGGCACAATCACTACTCCTCCTTGATTATTACTGGCTTCTTGTAATGCAGCGTTTATTTTTTTCGTATTATGACTCTGATTTTCATCCCCCTGTAAAAGGGTATTCAATTCATATTTTTTGCATTTACTGAAATTGGGTACGTTTATCCTAGGCATTTTAAAAGGGGCTTCGACCTTTTTCTTTTCAATAATCACCCCTGTATTTTGGGAATACGCCTGAACGATAGCAATACAAAAAAACAAACTTAATATTCTCATTATTATCTATTTAATAATTCCATGATTTGATCATCCCCGTGCAAAGCATTTTTAGGCAATGGATTTGATTTCGTAAAAACCATCAATTTTTCTTCACTTAAAATCTCCATGTTTTTTTCGTATAAATCGAAGTCTCCAACAATGTTGGCTTGATTTAGCTTCAGGTGTTTTATAAAAAAAATATACATGGTTTTTCGTTTAGAAGGTCCAAAATCATGCTTCTCTAAGGGTAAATGTTGGTTTTCAACGAATGGAGTCTTTCCATACAATTGATATACTTTCTGTAAGAATGGAAATTCCACGTTGGGATTGTATTGGGTCCAGTCGGTCCCGTCTGAAACCAAAAGCATTGGTCTAGGTGCAGCCAAAGCGGCTATTTCTACATTATTGGTTTGTATAGCCGTGCTCTTATGGATAGGCATGCCACTCTCACAAACACAGCCTCCAAAAAAATGAGAGGAAACCATCACTACGGGTACAGACACTTTGATTCTTGCATCAATAGCTGTAGTCAAGATCGTTTGTGTTCCTCCGCCTGAAGCACCCGTTATCCCGATGCGAGTAGTATCTACTTCGGGGAGGGATGTGAGATAGTCAAGTGCCTTTAGATTATTCCAAAGCTGAAGTTTGAGAGCTTTGGGTATTTTATGATTACACTGCATATTATCACCATACCCAATCATATCATAGATGAAAACTACAGCCCCCATTTTCGCTAAAGTAGCACAGCCTTTTTGGCTATCTTCGGAAAAACGTGCATATGGTTCTCTAAAGTGTCCATGCGGATACAAAATACCAGGGTTTTTGGATTTAGATTTTACAGGCCTATAAAGATTACCCGTAAGATAAACACCCGGCAGGGTTTCAATAGCCAAATTCTCTACCGTGTAATCTTTGAATTTGTATTTCTTTGTTTTGATAATCTTGAGTTTGTGGCTGGGGATTTTACTAATCTCAGATCCTTCTATTATTAGCATTTTTATACTATCCGCACGTTTTTGCCACTGCTCTTGACTTCCTAAGTTAAGACTTCTTTGGTCTAAAAAGGCCTTTCCTTGCTCGGGGGTAAAATAATACCCTTGACAAAGATTACCTGTAAGATCACTTTTTTGCCCAATAGCTATATTCTTAAAAACTAAGAACATGCATACAATTAAAATTTGGGTTTTCATATAATTTACATTTGACTACTATCAACCTCTTTTCCTACTAATCCCCACCATTTTAAATGATGAATATCGGAAGCATTCCAATATCCATGTTTACGTTCCATTTCTTTTGTAAAATCTTGAAGGGCTTTAAATGTCACTTTTTTAGCTTCCAAGTCTTTTTTACGGTAGGCCAAAGAATACGCTATCCCTTTTTCGACCATACGCAAACCGTCTCTCAAAAAGTCAATTCTCTGCAAAATGACCTTGTCTTTTGTTTTTTTAGATGCTACATCCAAATGCTTACGGGCTATGGTCATTACAGAGTCCTTATAAATATAAGGCAAAGTCATCCAGTGACCTTTGAGTGGATGCATGATATCATTAAATTCTTTTTTGCAGACATCCTTATATATGCTGGGTCCCTCTCGCCAAGAACTACCTCCTACTGGTATATTGTAGTTTACCTTTACATGATAATCTTCCCAAAACTGAATATACTCTTTAATCGCATTTTGAGCCTTTCCAAATGTGGAGCAATATTCATCTATTATTTGAGCTGTATTCAGATCTGGGCGTGCTACCAAGCGGCCGATCAAATAATAGTTGATCCCCTGAGTAGCCCAATACTCCTGAAAACTATCCATATTGATGAGAATCATGCCATTATCACGGGCTTTTTCTATATATGATCCCACTTCTTTCGTAAAAACATGGGGACCACAAGCACCCATATACAGCCAATTGGGTCTCAGTCCGATTTCTTTAGCCCCTGCTTTTTGCCATTTAAGCCATTGATTGAAATCCAAGCTGTGCACCATTTCGCCTACAATATTGGGCTGAAGTTGCTGAGAAATGGGGGGCTCGCGATATTGAGAATAATAGTATACGCCTACTTTGGTTCCTTGTTTTTTGTCGTTTAGTCTTTTGGCGATTTGGTTCCATTGCCATACGTGCCGATCGGTGAGGTTGACGAAGTCATATCCATTCCATATTTCCTCTTTTTTATATGATTTTCCACCTAATTCTTTATCTTGAGCCATACAGCGATCGCACGTACAAAAACCTTTGCCATCGTTGGGGGTAATGTCCCAAAATACAGGCATTCCTGCTGCTTCCCATCGTTTTACAATCTCATCAACACTTTCGGGATTGGAGGTACAAATCTTAAAAAAATCTTTTTTCGGAGGCTCCTGTAAACCACCTTGGGGGCTTTGTGCTAGCAAAGTTGGCTTGGTATCTTTGAATTCATTCCACCAATCACCGTTATCAAAGTTTTTACGGAATGAATGATTGAAGTGGTAATCGATTCGACTCCCTCCAAAATGATTGTAGGCTATCCAATGCTGATTCTCAGGTGTAGACTTTATGATATTAAAATTGCGTTTTTCGTATCTGGGTTGGTATCTGTAGTCCATTTCTGGAATTGTTACAGCCTGAAGTTTAGGAGTATGAGTTCCCAAATCTCCCGGCCAAAGCCATTTAACTCCAAAATATCTATCCAACAAAAAACCTGTTGCCCATTGAGTTACTCGGCTATTTTCAGACTCTGGATCGCTATATATATTGGTGTATTTGGGGTTTATCTTTTCGATATCTTTTGCTAAAATGACCATTATATTTCCTTTCTTCACAATCCTAAATTCTTCTGGCTTCAGATCGTTTGGATACCCCAGTTTATCGGTAAGATTACTTGGGCCTAATACAATTTTAGAAGAAAGAGCGGGTAGATTGGAATAGGTCTTCTCATCTACTTTTTGAATGGTACATTGGCAAGCCTTTTGGGCAATTTTCA
>JBOFGX010000330.1:0-15773 GCA_051649345.1 Leadbetterella sp.
AGTATTTGAGGGACGACTAAATAATAATTTCAAATGAAAAAAATCATTCTTTTTGCTGCCTTATTAGGTGGTATTATCGCATTCCCAGGTTGTAAATCAGACTCAGACCCAGTTGAATCTTGTGCATCTCAAGCACAAAAAATTTCAGATCTGAGTGATGCTTGGGGTACAAAACAAACCAAAGCGAGTTGTGAAGAATATGTAAATGCTTACAACGAGTTTATGAAGAGCTCATGTTTCAAGTCACTTTATACGCAAGCTCAACAAGATACATTTATATCTTTGATTAAATCAACGAATTGCTCTCTTTACAAGTAACTTAATATATTGTTGTAGTTGAACAAATCTAGTCTTTAGCTTAATCTTTAACTAAAACCTCAGTCATAAGCTGGGGTTTTTGTTTTGAAACTAAAAATACTCTTTGCAAAACAAAACGTGATATTTCTCTTTAGATGTTCTTTACATTAACCAAAGGTTAATATTACTGAGAAATAGGTATGATAATTTTCACGTAATATTTTGGTCATATTCAAATTTTACCTTCGTGCAAAATTAACTTAAGAGAAGCGTAAAATGAGAAAAACCTTTACTATCATTTGGATTTTATTGTCATTAATTAGTGCTAATGCTCAAGAAATAAAGGGCAAGGTGATCGATGAGAGTGCTGGATACATTCCAGGAATAAGTGTTCTACTGAAAGGGTCTAGCAAAGGTACCATTACAGATGCAAATGGAAATTTTTCTTTAGTTGTTAAAAATCAATCTGGTGATGTTTTAATATTCTCTGGTATTGGTTTTGAGACAAAAGAGGTCGTATTAAGCAATCAAAATTATATAGAAGTACAGTTGCAAGTCTCTTCAAAAACACTATCCGAGGTTGTTGTGACTGCTTTTGGAATTGAGAAAGAAAAAGAAAAATTAGGATACTCTGTCCAGTCAATGGATGGTCGCGAGATACTAAAAGCTCGTGAACCCAACACCATGAATGCTCTCACGGGTAAAATAGCCGGCCTTACTATTGGGAATTCACCGGAGATGCTCGCAGCACCTAACGTAATGCTGAGGGGTAATTTTGGTATTTTATATGTGGTTGACGGTATTCCCGTCAATTCAGATACTTGGAATATAAGTGCAGACGATATAGAGACCTATACTGTACTAAAAGGTCCCAATGCTTCCGTATTGTACGGCTTTAGGGGGCAAAACGGAGCCATTATCATTACCACAAAAAAGGGAGCTGGAAAAAACAAAGGTTTGGAGTTGAGTGTGAATTCGAGTACTCAGATTCATACGGGTTTTCTTACAAAACCTCAGACGCAAAGCGAATATGGTCTAGGGAATTCTTTTCGATATGCTTTTGGAAATGACCCATTGGATAGAGATGGGAGTTTTCGAAGGGCGTCGGTTTTTGGTCCTAGATTCGAAGGCCAACCTATTCCACAATATGATTCACCTATAGATCCCGCTACAGGTAAGCGTACAGCTACTCCTTGGCTGGCTAAGGGAGTGGATAATTTTGATAATTTTACGGAAATGGGCGGTCTTTATACCAATAATATTTCTATGGGGTATTCAGATCAGAAAGCAGATCTTAGGCTTTCATACACCAATACAAATCAGAAAGGTGTTTTCCCTAATACTAAAATTAGTATCAACAATATAAATCTATCCCTAGGTTATAATTTCACAAGAAAGCTACGATTAGAGGGTACATCAAATTTAAGCTTACAAGCCTCTCCCAATGTCCCAGAATCAGAGTATGGTCCCAATTCCTATACCTATTCTTTTGGAGTATATGGGGGGGCACATTATGACGTACGTGATCTGAAAGATTATTGGGCGTCTCCTGGTGTACCTGGTATCCAGCAGGTGAATAGAGAATATGGACGTACCAATAATCCCTATTTTATGGCCTATGAGTGGCTTCGTGAACATCGGAAAACAGATGTGTATTCATATTTAACGCTTAAGTATGATGTGATGCCAGGGCTAAAACTTCAAGCTAGGGGTAGTCTAACGAATTGGGACTTGTTTAGAAACGAGAAAATGCCGTATTCAGCGGAGCATTATTCAGTACCTGATCGTGCAGGCAATTATCGAGAAGACAAACGTAAAATGCTTGATTACCAAGGGGATGTGTTGGTTACTTATGTAAAAAAACTAGGAAGTATAAATCTAGACGTTTTGCTTGGAGCCAATGCGAGGCGTTTTGCTTATAATTCAAGTTATCTAAGTACAAATAATCTAATTGTACCTGGAGTTTATAGTTTTTCTAACTCTCAGAATCCTCTCGTAGGGTATAGTTTTAGATCCAACATGATGGTTTTGGCTGGATACTCAAGTGTAGATATTGGATACAAAAATTATGTAACACTTAACCTGACTGGGCATTCTGACAGGCTTTCGACTTTACCGGTCGGCAATCAAACATATTTTTATCCATCTGCTTCACTTATCTCCACCATAAGTGATTACATAAAGCTACCTAGCATAGTTTCTTTTGCAAAAGTTAGGGCTTCGTACGCTCAAGTCCAAGGAGGATTGGTTTCCTCTCAAATAGGACCCGCAAATATTGCTCTGGGATTTCCTGATTGGTATGGAAACGAGCTCATGACCACTTACGAAGGGCCTACATATCGCAATCAAAATACGTATTCTACTACCTTGCCTTACAACAATCAGCCGGGTGCAACCTATACCAGTTCTTTAGCTAACAGTAGTCTAAAGCCCTTTACGGTTGCATCTACTGAATTGGGTTTAGATTTTTATGTTCTAAAAAATAGATTAGGAGCTGACTTTACTTTTTTTCAGACGATTAATGGCCCTCAAATATTTGTAAGGGATATGGCACCGTCATCAGGATATTCTTCACAGAATGTCAATGATGTCATTACTCAAAAACGCGGCGTTGAAGTCTCCATTACTGGTACACCTATTGTAAAGTCTAAATTTAGGTGGGAAGTATTGTTTAACTATTCTAGCTTTCAAGAAGTATACAAAGAAATTAATGATCCTTCGGGCAGAATTATTAGGAATGGAGGTGTGTTGAGAGTTGGCGATAGGGTGGATAAAATATTTTCAAGAGCCTATTTGCGTACGGAGGATGGACAAATAATTCATGGTAGTAACGGCCTGCCATTAAACGGGCCTTCGGGAATCCAAGGCAATTCTCACATCGGATATGGAAACAACGATTTTAGCTGGGCTATAAATAATAAACTGAGCTTCAAGAAAATCAATTTGAGTTTTCAGTTTGATGGTCGGGTAGGGGGAATTATATATAATGATCTTTGGACAAACGGATCGCGTGGGGGAGCTGATATATCAACAGCTGGGGATACACCTTATGGGATAGCCCGAAGAGCAGAATGGGAAAGTTTCAAACGAGATGGGAAAGTTACTCCTGCTTATATAGGCGAAGGGGTGATACTTAAAAATGGCTCCGTTAGATTTGACGAGAATGGGAACATTATTAATTTTAATGAGCTTTCATTGGTACCTAACGATAAAGCAGCCACTTTTCAAGACTACGTAGTGGCTAGTTCTAATTTCACAGGGGAATACACCCATAGTCGTACGTTCATGAAATTAAGAGAAATAACTTTAGGTACAGAATTGCCGCAGGCTCTTCTAGCAAAGCTTGGTGTAAAGAAAGGCTCGATTTCTGTTGTGGCAAGGAATCTGTTCTATTGGGGTGCTCGGAAAGACTTAGACGTAGATCAGTACTTAAGTAGTACACTATTACCATACGAAGACCAAGGAACTCCCCGATTGCAATCTCCGTCTGTTCGAAGTTTTGGACTGAACTTAAATTTAATATTTTAATACTATCAATAATAATCATATGAAAATTAATCTCTATATATTAAGCCTAGTTCTCATTTTCGTTTCCTGCAAAGAGGAATTTGAGACTTTTCCGACGAACCCAAATGTAGCAGGAGAAACGGGTGCGGTGCCGCCAGAATATCTTTTTAGACAGATACTGACAGATGTGAGATTGGGTGCTGATCAGCCAGAAGAGCCGTTTTCTTCCGTAAGTAGATTAAACCAGTACACAACAGGACTTACTTTCCCTTTGTATGGGGGTAGTAATCTTTATAACTGGACAAATACGGGGGATACGTATGGATGGATACGAAATATCAATAAATTGAATGAGAATGCTGAACGAGCCTTGGGCAAAAAAAATAATGCATATTTAACATTGGGTAAGTTTTTGAAAGTTTATAGCTATGTATGGTTAACACAAAGGGTCGGCGATATTCCAGTCTTTGAATCAGGTAAGGGCCTCGAAAACCCTACGCCGACCTTTGATAACCAAGAGGAAATTTATCTATATGCTCTCAATACATTGGATGAAGTCAACAAAGAATTGAGTGTAATTTCTACAGACGCAACTTCGCCAAAAATCAACGGAGATATATATTACAATAATAATCTAACGGCTTGGAGACGAGCAGTGAACGCATATCAACTCAGAGTACTAATAAGCCTTAGCAAGCGAGTACAAGATAGCCCCAAGCTTCAGATCAAAGAAAGGTTTGCTAAGATTATAAATACTCCTGCAGAATACCCCTTGTATCGAGACAATGCCGACAACTGGAGTTTTACTTTTTTGCCAGTTACTAATCGGTATCCTACGCAATTTCTACGCTTGTATGCTTTGGAAACAACCGTATCCAAGACTTTTTTGGATATTTTGAAAAATAATAAAGATCCAAGAATGTTTATTGTGGCTACTCCCGCTCCTGGCCAGATGACAAGTGGTAAAAAAGTAGACGATTTTGAGGCTTACAATGGATCAGATAATAGTCGTGCTCAAGGGCAGTTGTTTTCAGAGTCGGATGGTACAAAAGGTCAATACTCCTATGTAAACTATATTCGCTATCTAAGAGGTCCTGATTTTATTCCTGAGCAGTATATCATCAGTGGCTATGCTGAAATGTGTTTTAACATAGCCGAAGCGGCCAACAGAGGCTGGCTAGAAGTGGATGCTTCAAAATATTATGAAGATGGAATTAAGGCTTCCCTTAAGTTTTACGGTGTCGAGCAAGGTAAAAAGTTGACAATAAGCAACGGAACGGGACTTGTGATTGGAGAGGCTACCGCAAATACCAACGATTTTTTAGTAAAGGTCAAGTATGCGGGTAATAATGAAGAGGGTTTGAAACAAATACTGGAACAAAAGTACGTGGCATTTTGGCAAAATTCAGGGTGGGAACCTTATTATCAATATAGGAGAACGGGTATTCCAACTTTTTCAGAAGGTGCGGGCACAAATTCTCAAGGGAAGATTCCTGTGAAATGGTTATATCCTATACGAGAGGTAGTAAACAATGCAGAAAACGCTAAAAAAGCAATTGACAAGCAGTTTTCAGGTAAGGATGATATTTTTGCCAAAATGTGGTTGATCCAATAATTTAAAATTCAAAATCTAAAGTTTATGAAAAAATTCATTACCATATTAACTGTAACTCTTGTAATGACACTTTTTGATAGGAGCTTGTATGCTCAAGATACTGCGATTGTTTTTCATCCAAAGCGTATGGTGAGTATGCAAGGAACGAGCAATTTCAGAGATTTAGGTGGTTATCCTACTCAATCTGGCAAATATGTAAAGTGGAATAAAATATTTAGATCGGCTGATATTAGTGCTCTTACGGATCATGATTTGACCGTTATGCAAGGGCTGAATATTTCTCATATTTGTGATTTTAGAGGGCCAGATGAAATTAAGACAAAGCCCGATAGGTACCCAAGTGGTATAGTCTATGTTAATCTACCTGCTGGCAGCGAAAACGTGAACCCGAATGCCAATTATGCTCGTATGAATAGGGATTCTATGATGATAAGCTTCTACTCAAGAACAGATCATTTAAAGGCTAAATACAAGCCCATGTTTGATCAATTACTTGAGTTAAAAGAAGAGCAATCGCTTTTGTTTCATTGTACAGCTGGTAAAGATCGTACGGGAATGGGGGCAGCGTTGATTTTGTCGGCTTTGGGTGTAAGTAGTGATTATATAATTGCAGATTATACAGCTACAAACCGATACTGGGAAAACAGTCATATGCAAGAAAAAATGATAAAAAGTGGAATTCCGGCGAAAAATGTAAAAGCTATGATGTCTGCAGATCCTAACTATATCAAGGTCTTTTTTGATTCTATCAATGCTAAATATGGCTCAATGGATAAATTTTTGAAGAATGAAATGGAGCTCTCCAAGGATAAAATCAAAGCTCTACGCATGATGTTTTTGACAAAAAATAGTGTCTGATAATTATTTGCCGCAATTAGTAATAGTGTGTTTTTAACCCAAAATCCATAAGCGAATTAGCTCATCGCTGGATTTTGGGTTAAATTTGCAAATATCAAAGGTTAAACACACTATATACAAATGAAAAAAATAATCGTATCAGCTGCCTTTTTGGCTTGTGTTATTTCATTTCCTGCATGTGATTCTGGATCCGGAGTAGATCCTTGTACAGAAATAGGATTGAAAATGCAATCTGCTGCTAGTGCGTATGGAGAGAAGCAAAACAAGGAGAATTGCAATGCTTGGTTGGATATCATGAATGAGTTTATAAACAGTGCTTGTTTTGTGAATTATGAAACTCAACTCGTTAGGGATGATATTGTAAACGCCAGAAATACAATTGATTGTAGTATTTATAAATGATTCTTTCGAAATAGTATTTATAGATTTCTAATCAAAACAAAATCCCCGACTGCTACAAGCAATCGGGGATTTTAAATATCGATAACCTACTTTCTTAGATATATTGATTTAAGATCATCTCAAACAATTCTTGCTTACCTGAGATTTGCTTAGGCTCACCTACTTCTTTAGCGATTTTAGCTAAATCCTCAAGAGAAAGTTGTCCTTTTTCAAACGCTAGACCGTTGCCCGAATCAAACGATGCATAGCGATCCGCACGCATGCTCTTGTATTTTGATTTAGAAAGAACAGCGTCAGCTACCAATAGAGCTCTTGCAAATATATCCATACCACCGATGTGTGCTATAAAGATATCCTCAAGATCTGTAGAGTTTCTACGTGTTTTGGCGTCGAAGTTGATACCTCCTGTAGTGAAACCACCGTTTTCAAGGATGATTAACATCGCCTCGGTCAATTCAAAAATATCAACAGGAAACTGATCTGTATCCCATCCGTTTTGGTAGTCACCACGGTTGGCATCGATAGACGACATCATACCTGCATCAGCCGCCATTTGAAGCTCGTGAGCAAATGTGTGACCTGCTAATGTAGCGTGGTTTACTTCAATATTCAGACCGAAATCTTTGTCTAGGCCTTGAGCTTTCAAGAATCCGATTACTGTCTGAGCATCAAAATCATACTGATGCTTAGAAGGCTCAGCTGGCTTAGGCTCAATATAAAATGTCCCTTTGAAACCATTTTTACGACCATAGGCAACAGCCGTGCGTAAAAATTGTCCTAAGTGATCCAATTCTTTTTTTACATTCGTATTTAAAAGAGACATGTACCCTTCTCTTCCTCCCCAGAATGTATATCCTTCTCCACCCAATGCGATAGTTGCATCAATACAGTTTTTCACTTGAAGACCTGCATGAGCGACCACATCAAAGTTTGGATTAGTAGAAGCACCATTCATATAACGTGGGTTAGAGAATAGGTTTGCAGTACCCCAAAGTAATTTAGCACCACTTGCCTTTTGTTTCGCTTGAGCGTATTCTACGATTTTAGCAAGATTACTTTCGTATTCAGCTAAAGAGTTTCCTTCTGGAGACATATCTACATCATGGAAACACCAGTAGTCTGTACCTAATTTTGTAAAAAATTCAAACGCAGCATCCATTTTGTCATGGGCAGCTTGTAGAGCATTTGCATTAGCATCCCAAGGGAATACCTTTGTTCCTGGACCAAATGGATCTCCACCAGTTCCACAGAATGTATGCCAGTATGAAACTGCAAAACGCAAGTGCTCTTTCATGGTTTTACCAGCCACCACTCTATTGGCATCGTAGAATTTGAAAGCAAGAGGATTATCAGACTCTCTACCTTCAAATGCAATGGCATTCTTTATAAATGGAAAATATTCTTTCTGTCCTAGAGTAATCTTGAGATTAGACATTGTAATGGGTTTTGATAAATGATAAATAAATTAGAGCCGCAAATTTCGTAAAAAAATTCTAGTAATTATATAATTTGCATGATATTATGATAAAAGAAGAAGTCTTGCTCGTGGATAGGGAATACACCATCGCAAAATTCGATGGGAAAGGGGGCTGGCATTATCTATTGCTAGAGGAAGATTTGAGAGCCTACAGAAAAAAAATGGGCTGGTTAAAAGTGAAAGGAAGAATTGATGAATATGAATTCTCGGGGATAAATCTAGCCCCATATGGTCAAGGTAAATCCATGTTTACGGTCAATGCAAGTATTAGAAAAGTCATCAAAAAAGGAGCAGGTGACAAAGTGTGGTTGACGTTGGTTTTAGACGATGAAATATATCGTGTGCCCGAAGAAATAATGGAAATCTTGGAGGACTATCCACAAGCCAAAGCATTTTACGTAAGTCTATCAGAAAGCAACCAGAAGGTATATGCTGAATGGATTATGGATGCCAAAACCGATGAAACACGGGTCAGCAGATACAATCAAATGATTGATAGGCTTTCAGAAAACAAAAAAATGTATGACTAAATCTAGTGAGAGCAGTAGAGCCTCTGACTTATTTAGTCAAAGGCCCATTAATAGCGGCTATAACAGCATCCGATAAATTGTCTTTGGCGTTTGCAGCGTACAAAACCACATTCCCGTTATTGACAGACAAACCCTCTTTGTTTCTTCTAAACACGTAGGGGTAACCTTGAGCGGCTGCGATTTTTTCAGTAGCTGATTCTATGTCTTGATTTATTTTTTGGATTGCTTGTGCTACAAACTGCTGATTGGTTTTTTCCGTATTTTTTTGAAACTCTTCCGCCTTTGTTTTTGATTCCTGCACTTGTTTGAGCTTGAGATTTATTTTTTCAGTCGTCAAAGAATCGATGTTTTTGGTTGCGTTTTGATAATCAATAAGTTTGGTTTGATAATCGAGTGCATACGCGTTAAATATATTTTGAGCTGAATCACTTTTTGCCTTCATCTGTGCTTCCAGCGTTTTTACGGATTGAAGCTTGTCAAAAATGTAATCTACGTTGATATAAGCAATCTTATAGTTTATCTTGGAGGCACTCGGACTTGTTTTCTTAGCGGGCTTATTTATAGGTTTTTGTTGTGAATAACACATCATAGATACACAAACAAGAATGGTAGCTAGAAGAGATACTTTTTTCATAAAATTGCGATTCGAATAATTCGATTTTTTAGAGTGAAGCACAAAAGTAATACCGCATCTCCAATCTGAGGCAATTTGCATTCAAAAGATCCATCTTTTTATGGAATGGTTGCTTATGGGCTACGGTGATGATAAATAACTTCAGGAAATTATTTATTGATAGATGCTTATACGCTTACTGCCAAATAATAAATTGAAGCCACAATGCTCTTTATTCAACTTTATCATCTATTTTTAATTTGTAAATTTCAAAACCGTATAAAATGAAAAGAAGAGTTTTTCTACAAAATATAGCTTTGGCATCTGCTTCAAGTTTGCTTGCCCATGATTTGTTTGCTAAGGGCGGTATTAAGAAGTTTGGTATACAACTTTGGACTCTCAAAGAAGACATGGTGAAAGACCCAAAAGCTACCCTAAGAGCAGTTGCTGCGGCTGGGTACAAACAAATAGAAACTTTCACAGGACCCAAAGGGATATTTTGGGGCATGACCGCTCAAGACTTTAAATTGTTTGTGGAGGACTTGGGTATGAAAGTAGTTTCTAGCCATGTAAATCCTGCATTCACGCAAAATCCTGTTAACAATGCAGATTTTCAAAAAACGCTTTACGATGCGGCTTCTATAGGTATGAAGTATTTGATCAATCCGTTCCCAGGTGAGTTTTCAACCTCGGATCAATGGAAAAAAACAGCCGAAGGTCTCAATATACAAGGAGAAATGTGTAAAAAAGTAGGTATAATAGTGGCGTATCACAATCATCACTTTGAGTTTTTGCCGATCGAAAATGGCTTCATTCCAGAGCAATATCTTATAGAGCATACAGATCCGGCACTCGTAAAGTTTGAATTGGATTTGTATTGGATAGTAAAGGCAGGGCAAAACCCTGTGGAGTGGTTTACAAAATATAAGAACCGTTTCGAGCTGGTTCATATCAAAGACTTACACAAAGCTGCTCGGTTGGATGAGATCATAGCAAAAGAACCCACAGCTCCTGGAGTCTTTTGGCCGGCTGGAGCATCTACGTATTTGGGGAATGGCTCGCTAGATTTTCCTACTATTCTCAAGGCCGCAAAGCAAAATGGGGTCAAGTACTTTATTGCTGAGCAGGAGCGTTTTGACGATTCTACTCCGCTGCAAGATATCGTGAAAGACGCTGAATATCTGAAAAAGTTTACGTTTGCTTAGGAAGTGGATGCGTTTTTAGAACAACAACGAAAAAGTCTTTGAAAAGTTGATTTTGTTTCGGAGCTGAAGAGAATACGTTATAAGAAAATTAGTAGAGGCTTTTTAATAATACCATAAAGCTGTGCTAGAAAAGCTTATTTATAAGCAGGTTAGAAAAGGATTTTTAATTATGAATTTTAGTTTAAAATTTCACCCAGACGAAGAGTATTATAAAGAAGCTTATGGAGAGATGGTTTCTTTAGTTAGATTAAAAAAATATGAGCCTTATTTTGCGGTTGCTCTGTTTTTCTTTGGTATTTATTTGTATCTAAAGGATACTGAAAAAGTATTGGGAATGTTTCCTTTTGCTTTTAGCATTGCTGGAATATACGAATTTTTTAAGCTGTTCTATGAACGCAAGAAGTGGCTAAGCGATCGGTTAGATTCCAAAATAGTAGGAAACCAAATTGAGATTAATTTTAAGCATGATGGGATAAGTATTAAGGGGACATTTTCAAATGGAGAATTAAAATGGGAAGGTGTGAAAACAATCCTTAAAACGAAAAAAGGAATACTTCTAAAACCTGAGAATGGTGTAAGTATTTACATACAAGACAAGTTGTTGTCGTCAAAAGATCAAATTGATTTTTTATTTTCGAAATCCAACAAAAACCCTTAAGTATTCATTTTTGAACTTGAAAATTTATTTGACTAGAATTGAAAAATTACTCTAGTTTACAACTATGACTTTGGTAAGGAGATTAATGCCATTTTTTAATTTTAGCTATTTTTGCTTGTTAACTACAATTAAAGTCAAATCGGTGTCAATTTTTGGATACCCTCTTGCTACAATAAAGAAACTAGAAGATGAAAAAAGAAAAAATACATAATAACTTAAGTAATTATCGATTTGAATTTTTATTGATTTCTTTACTTCTTTTAATTTTTGATAAGATTTTTTTTCCTGATAATGATTTTTATTTGAAATATGTTTGGCCTTTTAATATGCTAATGATGTCAATAGCTAGTTTTGGCATATTCATTGAAAATAAGGGTGCAAGAAAAATTATACGCAATGTGCTGGCCTTTATTAGTATTTTATTGCCGTTTGGATTTATGGTTGTTGGGCAAAATATGCTTTTTATTAAGTTTTTAACATTTTTCTATATTGTTTATTATTCTTTCATTTTTGGAGAGGTGATGTATCAGATCATTATGACAAAGGTGATACGTATCAATGTTATTATCGGTTCCTTCTGTGGCTATATGCTTTTAAGTATGATCGCTTTGTTTACTTATCTGTTGATAGAATATAATTTGCCTAACTCTTTTCATGGTATCAGTTCTGGCTATCCAACATTAGTGTATAATGAGTTGTCCTATTTTAGTTTTATTACACTTACAAGTATTGGCTTTGGAGATATTTATCCGACTATTGATACAAGCCGACTGGCAACGGCTTTTTTTGGAATGGTTGGCCAATTCTATATGGTAGCCGTTGTAGGGATAGTTATATCTAAGTTTAGCTCAAAATAAAAGAGTACAGGCATATTTTTACGCAAAAATGACGTAAAGTTTCTTTCAAATCAACGACTTAAAGATCTCGGATTATAGACTGACTTTTTTTAGAATTTTATTACTTCAACCCCCGAATATAATTTGCAATCTTAACCGCGTCTGATTTGGGGACCTGAGGCATTGCCGCCATAGGCGTAGCATAATCAGGCCAGTTTTGAGGCTCTGGTTTGTAGATCAATTGTACGATACGATCCACGGAGTATCCGCGTTTCGCAATCAACTTAAACGCAGGCCCTACTAACTTTCTATCCTCTGCGTGACAAGCCGTGCATGTATTTTTTTGGAGGAGAGGTTTTATTTGTTCAAATGTAATTTTACCAGTCGCTTTTGAGGCAGGATTATCTGGGCTTTGGGTTTCTTCTGAATTGCTTGCGGGCTTACTAGATGTATTAGTAGGCTTTGTATTTGGGATAGTTGCTGCATTGCCGAGTTTAGGCGTGTTAGGGATTTGGTTCAAAGTATAATAAACTGTAGGATGTACCAACGACCATGCATTCTCTTTGGATCGAATTCCTGTTAGATTTAGTTCATGAATATACTCTTTGCGGAGACCATCTATTACCAATCGCAAGGTTTTGGCATCTTCAGAAAGCTGAATGCCTTTGACTTTTAGCTTTTGCTCATTTACAGGAGGAGAGCCATACACAGCATGATGCTTGTAGGTAAAACTTTTGATACTATAGCTACCCAAATTTTGGGCCGTTCTTCTATCAATTGGATGCGTGAATGTGATCTCAAACCCATCGGATTTGGCTTTACAATCCAGCATTTCAAAAGGGACTTTTCCATTCCAAATCAAGCGTTGGATTCCTTGGTTCGTTTCTCCTGCTGATCCCCAACCCCGGTTGGTTTCACCTACATATAGGGAGCCTTTTTCATCCATTACTAATCGCATCACTCCCGATTGGAACCCCGATCGGAAGTCCCAAGCGGCTCCTTGATACTGGCCGTTTATTTTTTCCATAGATACACGCATGATCTTAGATTGTCCCTGATCCCCTACAAATATCTGTCCTGCAAAAGGCCCGAATCCCCCTTGAGAATCATCTTTGATTAATTCCGAGTTTGACACGCCTAGAACACCGTGGGGTAGCCATACAGCTGGAGTTTGAATAGAAGGGAATTTGGATTTTAGTTCAGCAAGCGTTTGGGTTTTTTCTTTATCGATATTTTCGGGCTTAATATAGGCACCGTTTGCATCTTTGGTTTGCCTTTTATCTCTAGCAGCATAAAAATCTCTTTCGGTAATTTTTGTAAGATTTTGAGAGCCTGAAAACGATAAGCTTGCTGGATGCCCCATAAAGGTTCCTTTTGTCACGTGAAAGATTCCTCCTGACCCCATCCAGTCACCCTGGTTATCTGTATAAAACAATTCTCCATCTATCATGCCCAATCCTGCAGGTGAGCGTACTCCAGCAGCAAAAGGCTCGTATTTGCCGTCCTTTGTGATCTTGAAAATTGTCCCTCTGGTAGATTTTCTAGATTCTCCTCTCCACCATTCTTCGTCTCCAAAGGCTACGTTTCCGCTTATAAAAAAATCACCATTTGGATCTATTTTTGGGCCAAAAGAGTACTCGTGATAATGACCGGATAGTTCCCAGGCGTAAACAGTTTCGTAGCTTTCGGCGGTGCCGTCTCCGTTATAATCGCTTACTTTGGTAAGCTCTCCTCTTTGTGCACAATAAAAGGATCCTTTTCTATATTCTAAACCTAGTATCTCGTGCATTCCACTAGCGAATTTACGAAAATTGGGGTTTTTAGAACTTGGGTTCTCTACTATCCATATATCCCCTCGGCGTGTCGCAATGGCAAGATTACCTTGCGGTGTGAGGCATAATCCTCCAGCTTCAATTAGAATATTCTCAGGTACAGGTAAGGTGACAATTTTGTAAAAGTCTTCTTCCTTGGGTGATTCTTGAGCTTGTAGTATTGTATTAGAAAAAAGCAGTAATGCGATTGAAAATATTCCGTATTTCATTTTTAGAATAGAATAGAGTATTGAAATGTGCCTTCAGTGGTTTTACCCCAAAGTTGTGTATTGGTAGAATTAGGTCTAGCTATGCCCACCTCTATTTCTATATAATAACTTTTATCATCAATAGCATATAGTTTTGGAGAGATTTGCTCTATTTTTCGGGCATTTGCTAATAAAAGGCTTCCTGTAAAAGTACCTGCTATGATTTCTCTATGGATACCTTGGGGGCTCTTAAATTGAATTTTATCCACAATACTGTTGTCGCTTATTTGATACATAAAACTCGGATTCTTTTCGAGGTCTAATTTGTATCCTAGAGATTTGAAATTTGTTTTAGTAGTATCTTCCGCTACAGTAATTGAATTTTGAATGATAGGAGATTGATCTATAATAATTGGAGCACCTACAGGTTTAGATGATCCATCACCTCTACCATGATACATATTGGTAGCATCTATATACCCTCCTCTCCAAACTTGAATTATCTGTCCTGATTGCAAATCGTAGGTATAGTTGATTTTTTTTGGTGATCCTACAGATATTGTGTGTGTATATCTTTTGATCTTATCATCTACTTTTAGGTCAACAAAGCTACGTGTCAGCGTGTTTTCTGTAGCATTAAAAATAATGGGGTCAATAACATTCGTACTTAGCATGGATGATGGGGCATGATGCTCTATTTTTCGAAAGCCTGGCCCTAAACTCGTGAAGCCTAAAGTTGGTAACAACCAAACATCTTTCTTATATATAGCTATTACAAAAGGATGATCGCCTTTCTGAAGTGTTTTTATCCCATTACGGATTTTGAAATTATTTCCATAGCTATCAGGGATCGCTATTTCATTATCAAGCCATAATTGGGCATTTCCAGATCCAAGAACTTCAAATGTATAATCACCATCTACTGGAGCTTCATACACACCAGAATAAACCAATAGATAATCGTTTTTTTGCTTCAAAACTTCATATGATATTTCGGATGAGGTGAGTGCTTGATTTGGCTTCAAGGAACCTTTGAATGAATTTACACTAAGATTGGATCCGTAATATGTTTTGTAGGCTAGTTCTCGGATCTTGGGTAGAGGGCTATTCATATGTGTATATTCTATGTTCCGTATAGCGAAACTGCCGTGATCACCTTGAAACATCATTTTATCACTGGGTATTTCTGGTTCATCCACACCTGCTCGAGTATAACCTGTTACCTCTACATTTTCGTGAATTATAACACCATTTAGTTTAACAGAAATAAACTTCGCATTGGAGATTTTTTTACCTTTCGTGTCAAATTTTGGAGCTTGAAAAGAAATGTCAATATGCTGCCAAAGACCAGGAGCCTTAGAAACATTTAAACGTGGAGGCACACCTTCGTATCCTTTTTGTCCTTCAGGTTTGGTATCGTCCCAACGCTCATAAATTCCGCCGCAATCTCCATGTTTGGGGTTAACAACACCCCAAGAGTCATATAATTGTACTTCGTATCTCCTCATAAAATAGATGCCAGCGTTTGATCCTGCCGACATCATAAAATCAAAGGATAAGTCTATGTCCTGATGATTAAATTCTGAAAACAAATAATAATCATAGCCATATTTTTCAACGGTATGTTGACAAAGATATATCCCTGAGCCAGGTTTAGAATCAAAATAATTTTTTGTATTAAAGTTTGCCCAAGTATCACCTACAACTTTCCAGTTGTTTGATGCAGACCGAAACTCCTCGAAAGTACTCATATTT
>JBOFGX010000331.1:0-7729 GCA_051649345.1 Leadbetterella sp.
GTAAGCGTATAAATTGTGTTTGACACAAATACTACCTCTTTTTACTCGCAAAATTTTAACCAATTGATTAGAAAAAAAGTTTACCTTTTATTGGTTTTTTGTGCGTTTAGCGTTCTAGAGTCAAATTATTTATTTTTCATATTTAATGATTAAACTGCACATTACCAATATTTATAAAGAATATCTTAATTTTGAATCTTTAAAAATAGTTAAATAGTAATATTTAAAATACTGTAAAATAAGTAGTTATGTTTTATTGATTCGATTTTAGAAAATAATAGCAAAAAGGTTATACAAAATTGATTTTTTCATTCTTAAATCAATTTGTAATTTTGACGGTCTTAAAATAATGAAAAAACTCCCCATTTCTGATGAAAGTATTTGATTTAGATATGATCAAAAAGGTGTACGAACGTATGCCTGCAAATGTAGAAGCGGCTCGTAAACTCGTTGGTCGTCCGCTCACCTTGTCCGAAAAAATCCTGTATAACCATTTATGGGATAAAATGCCAGCTAAGGCGTTTACACGCGGTACGGACTATGTAGATTTTGCTCCAGACAGAGTAGCTATGCAAGATGCAACTGCCCAAATGGCTTTGTTGCAGTTTATGCAAGCTCAAAGAGAAAAAGTCGCAGTTCCTTCTACTGTACATTGTGACCACTTGATTCAGGCCAAAGTTGGTGCTACTGAAGATTTAAAAATTGCCAATGAATCTAATAAGGAAGTGTACGATTTTCTTTCGTCGGTTTCGAATAAATATGGAATTGGATTCTGGAAACCAGGTGCAGGTATTATTCACCAAGTTGTATTGGAGAATTATGCTTTTCCAGGGGGAATGATGATTGGTACCGATTCACATACTCCGAATGCAGGTGGACTAGGAATGGTTGCTATCGGCGTTGGAGGTGCAGATGCCTGTGATGTAATGGCAGGTCTCGCTTGGGAACTTAAAATGCCAAAATTGATCGGTGTAAAATTGACTGGTACTTTAAAAGGTTGGGCATCTGCAAAAGATGTTATCCTAGAAGTAGCAGGTAGATTAACCGTAAAAGGCGGCACAGGTGCTATAGTTGAGTACTTTGGAACGGGGGCTGATAAATTGTCTGCAACAGGTAAAGGTACCATTTGTAATATGGGTGCGGAGATTGGAGCTACAACATCTGTGTTTGGCTTTGATAAAAAAATAGGTAAGTACCTAATGGCTACAGGTAGAAGAAGTGTTGCTATTGCTGCAGGTAAGATCAAAGAGCATCTTCGTCCAGATCAAGATTGTATCGATAATCCGGAGAAATACTATGATCAAGTAATCGAAATCAATCTTACGAAATTGGAGCCAAGGATCAATGGTCCATTTACACCCGATTTGGCATGGCCACTTTCTAAATTTGCAGCTGCAGTTAAGAAAAATGGATGGCCAGCGAAGCTCGATGTAGGTTTGATAGGTTCATGTACTAACTCCTCATACGAAGATTTGACACGTGCGGCTTCACTTGCTCAGCAAGCGGCTGATAAAAATATAAAAGCAAAATCTGAATACACGATTACGCCTGGTTCTGAACTTGTGCGTTATACCGCCGAGCGTGATGGTCTTTTGGCTACATTTGGTAAAATTGGTGGTGTAGTTCTAGCTAATGCGTGTGGGCCTTGTATTGGTCAGTGGGCACGTCATGGTGCAGAGAAAGGTGAGAAAAATTCTATCATCACATCATTCAATAGAAACTTTGCTAAACGTGCTGACGGTAATCCCAACACGCACGCATTTGTTGCATCTCCCGAAATCGTAACTGCATTGGCGATAGCAGGTGATCTTACGTTTAATCCAGCTAAAGATACACTGACTAATCAAAAAGGTGAGCAGGTGAAATTGGATCCACCTTTGGGTGTAGAATTACCTCCACTTGGATTTGATGTGAAAGATGCAGGGTATCAGAAACCAGCACGTAGCGGTAAAAATATCAAAGTAAAAGTTAGTCCAAAATCAGACAGACTTCAATTGCTTGCACCGTTTACTAAATGGGAAGGTTCTGACCTGAAAGGTTTGAAACTTCTTATCAAGGCAAAAGGCAAGTGTACAACGGATCATATTTCAATGGCTGGCCCTTGGTTGAAGTTTAGAGGTCACTTGGATAATATTTCTAACAACCTTTTGATAGGGGCTGTGAATGCGTATACAGACAAGACTAACTCTGTTAAAAATCAGATTGACGGTTCATATGGTGAAGTACCTGCCGTTCAGAGAGCGTATAAAGCGAATGGGATCGGCTCGATTGTAGTTGGAGATGAGAACTACGGTGAAGGTTCTTCTCGTGAGCATGCAGCCATGGAACCACGTCATTTAGGAGTACGTGCTATATTGGTAAAGTCATTTGCTCGTATTCATGAAACTAATCTAAAGAAGCAGGGGATGTTGGCTATGACATTTGCAGATCCTTCTGACTACGATAAAATAAAAGAAGACGATACGTTTGATATCCTAGGATTGACCAGTTTTGCTCCAGGCAAGCAGCTAACGATTGTTGCGAATCACGCTGGTGGAGGTAAAGACGAAATCAAGGTGAATCATACGTATAATGAAGCACAAATCGCTTGGTTTAAAGCAGGTGCAGCTTTGAATATCATCGCTCAAAACAATTAATTTAGATTTTAGGTACTGTTTGAAATCCTTCTACTTAGGTAGAGGGATTTCTTTTTTTGGTTTAACTTTGAATCTCGTATAAAATTGAGTCAAAATGATTCATGCAATCGGTACCTAAAAAGATAATTGGAAGATAAAATGGAGGAAGGTGAAATACTTCAAATTGATATAGATAATGTTCTTAAAACAAGAGCAAAGAGTATATATAGATTTCTACCCAGATTTCTAATTTCATGGTTTGAAGGCTTTATTTATCAAAGCGAGATGAATAGGATTTTAAAGATTTCTTTTCAAGAGAAAGTTAAAGATATAGAGATGGCCACTTTTTCAGTGGCACAATTAGGAGCCACTTCATCTTCGGTTGGTTCTGAGCATATACCACTTAAAGGTGGTGTCATAATTGCTTCTAATCATCCTTTGGGAGGTATGGATGGTATGATTTTGATTTCGGAATGCGGTAAAATTAGGAAAGATATAAAGTTTATAGTGAATGATTTACTTTTAAATCTTCCTAATTTTGAGAATATTTTTGTGGGAATAAATAAGCACGGTTCTACGGCTAAAAAATCTCTTTTGGAGATCGAACGCTTATTTGCCAGTGATGGCATGATTCTTATTTTTCCTGCTGGATTATGCTCAAGGCTGATAAAAGGTAAAATTGTTGACCTTGAATGGCAGAAAACGTTTGTGGCTAAATCTCAGAAATACGGATTGCCGATTATCCCTACATTTATTGATGGACTCAACTCTAATTGGTTTTATCGGTTGGCTCGTTGGAGAAAAAAATTGGGTATAAAATTCAATATTGAAATGATCAGGCTGCCCAGGGAAATGTTTAAACAGAAAGGCAAGCATATACAGGTTGTGTTTGGGCGACCTATTCCTTCGTCCGTGTTTGATGATTCTAAATCAACACAAGAGTGGGCAAATCTGCTCCATGATTTTAATTATACGCTAAAAGAAAATCCAAAGGCAGAATTTCTTTCGTTTGTAAAAAAGCCATAATTGTTGTATTTTTGAGGATGGACGAAAAGGCTGACCTAATCATTGACCCCATAACCGTGCAACTTCTGGAGGCTGAACTTACCCCAGAAAGGATGATACGTCGTACTAATTATCTCAATAATGAGATATATGTTTTTAATGGAAACACGGCTCCCAATCTTATGAAAGAGGTGGGTAGATTGCGTGAGCTTTCTTTTCGAATGGCAGGTGGTGGTACAGGAAAGTCTTATGATGTAGATGAATTTGATCTCGGTCCATATGCCTATTCCCAACTTATTGTATGGGATCCAGAAGAGAAAGAACTCGTAGGAGGATACAGATTTAAACCCTGCTGGGAGGCAAAGGATCAGAACGGGACATATCATCTTTCTACACAAGAAATATTTGAGTATTCTAAAGATATTCTAGATAATTACTTTCCCAAAACTATTGAACTAGGGAGATCGTTTGTACAACCAAGCTATCAAGCTACCAATAACCCACGTAAAGGTGTCTATGCTTTAGATAACTTATGGGATGGATTGGGTGCTTTAGTTGTAAACTATCCTGTCAAGTACTTTTTTGGAAAGGTAACCATGTATACCCATTTTAGCAAAGAAGCTCGAGATTGTATATTGGGTTTTATGCACTATTTTTTTCCAGATAAAGAAAACTTGATCCATATTCCTAGTCGATTAAAACCTGAAACTAACATAGATAGCTTTTTGAAAAAAATTGAAGGTCTATCCTATAAAGAGGCTCATAAATTACTTTCTCAGACTGTTAGAGAGTTAGGCGAGTCTGTTCCACCACTTTTTAATGCCTACATGAATCTAAGTCCTACCATGAAAACCTTTGGTACATCCGTAAATGATCATTTTGGGGGGGTTGAAGAAACAGGTATTATGGTTACAATTGATGACATCTATCAAGAGAAGATAGAACGATACGTAAATTCGATCAAGAGTTAATAAATAGTAATTACTACGTATTTTGGGTTAGTAATATCTTCAAAAAACTTGAAGTGTGCTTAATTCTATTTTATCCAAACCTGTGATTTTAATATTACTCTACTTATTCTATAGATTGAATAGGTTTTTTATGTATTTTTGTAGTCTATGTCAGAAAATTCAAAACAAGTAGAGTCTAAAGGAGTCCTGAGTCAAGTCTCAGATGAAGTACTTTGGTATGGTGTTCCTATAACTGTAATTGTGATTTTGCTTAGTATTTTAGGGTATAAATATGGTTCTGAAATTACTTGGGAAAGGATTGTTCATGGTTTTGATGATAAGTTTTTACTGTATTTTGGAATCGGA
Source organism: Leadbetterella sp. (assembly GCA_051649345.1). Classification (GTDB taxonomy): domain Bacteria; phylum Bacteroidota; class Bacteroidia; order Cytophagales; family Spirosomataceae; genus Leadbetterella. The sequence continues at coordinate 4,937 of JBOFGX010000331.1, forward strand.
GTTTTTGCTCAGTTGGTTGATGGAACCCTAGGTATGGGATATGGGGCTACTAGTACATCGTTTCTGGTTTTTACGGGTGTACCTCCTAAACTCAGTAGTATGGGTGTACACGTAGCCGAAATGTTCACAACGGGTGTATCTGCTATTTCACATCATAAATTTGGTAATATCAATCGCAAATTGGCAATAAGTTTAGTCGTTCCAGGGGTTCTAGGAGCACTTTTTGGAACATATCTGCTAAGCAATGTTTTTGAAGGAGATAAAATAAAGCCCTATATCACATTATATATGATGGTTTTGGCAGGGTTGATAATTTATAAAGCATTTAGAAAAGTACAGAAGAAAAGAAAAACAAAGAATCTTGGGTTTCTGGCTTTGTTTGGTGGGTTCATGGATTCTGTAGGTGGAGGAGGATGGGGGCCCATTGTTACTTCTACTCTTATCGGTCAAGGACGTAATCCAAAATATACTATTGGCTCTGTAAATGTGGCAGAGTTTGCGATTGCGTTCGCAAGTGGGGTATCGTTTTTAATTTATGACGGGATATCAGGCTTTAGAATTATTGCAGGTTTGATTTTGGGTGGTGTTGTTGCAGCACCTATTGCTGCATACATGGTAGATAAAATTCCTAGAAAACCTATGCAAGTTATTGTAGGTATTTTGATAATTGTTTTGAGCCTGAAAACGATCATTCCGTTTTTGAAATCTATTTTTTAGAAGAGACCTACTTAAGAAGCCCTAAACTCTTATAAAACTCTGTCGTCTTAGACTCTACTATTCCTACATCTTCTGATAGTACCCAAGAAGCCAGAACATGGTTTTTAGGAGATCGCAACTCGTCTTTTGTCTTTATTTTACTACCAAGTTCGTCAAACATCTCAAGCATCGCTTTTACTGATGCTACTTTATCTTGCTTTTCTTCGTTTTCATAATAATAACCCATATAAACGGGGCAGTTTACTTTATTGAAAACGTCTTTTTTCATAAACTCAGTAAGGAAATTTTGCAATTCTGTAGCAGCTTCTAATCTATAATGCATCGTCCAATATTTGGGTTGATGCTCGTTTTTGGGTACAATGTCGTTATGATTGCCTCCCTTTAGCGTACGAGCTATTTGTAGACCCCAAGGATTGTCGAGCAAAACGGCATTTCCATCTGCAATAGCGATACAAGGTGAGTATAAAACCAACGATTTGATCTCTGGATGTTTAGATGCCAAGTACAAACTAAGTGCCCCGCCAAATGATGTACCCACAATATGGACCTCTTCACCTAGTTTTTTTGCTATTGCTAAGGATTTTTCTACAGAAAGGATGGCTGCCTCTGCTTTAAAGTTTTCCATGGTTGCATCTCCAATATCTATCCCATGATCGGGTAATCTATTCATATAGAGATTGGCACCCAATTTTTTTGCCATATTTCCAGCGAGGGGCTGACCCTCTTCGGCACTTGCCGAAAAGCCGTGGAGATATAAAATGGCAATTTTTGTTTTTTCTTTTTTGACAGAGTCGGCCCAAATTATACGAGCTTGATTGTTATTTTTTAGGCCTTTGACAGCTTTTTCAGTGTCGTTTATTTGTTTCTCTAGCACAAGCAAATCGGTCGGTACATCGTCTTTAAAGCTTACAACTTTGGGTGAGCTTGGCATAGGGCCAACAAGATATATCCCTACTAGAATTAGAAACAGTATAGAAATGTATTTAAGAAACTTCATAAACTTTTTTTCAAAATTGAGGTCTTGTCTAGAATTTAAAAAATTGGACATGTGAATATACCAATTTTAAAATAATTTAAGCTAATTTCGTACTATTCAATTAACCTTATTGAAAATTTTATGAATGTTTTGAAAAGAATCTTTTATCTGATGGTGTTAGGGACAATTCTACACTGTTTGAATCCCAACAAAGTATTGTATGCACAAAATACCCCATCTAACGTGGGGTATTTTGTTGATCCCCAGGGGTTCTCAGCCGAAAGACTTACCAAGCTCGATACGTTTATTCAAAACAAGGTAGCCCAAAAGTATATTCCTAATCTAGCCTACATGATCATTAAGAATGATAAGGTTCTGGCTCATAAGGCATTTGGGTACAAAAATATAGAAACGAACGCAGCTCTAAAAAAAGATGATATCTTTCGCATCGCCTCTCAGACTAAATTAATGACAACCATATGTTTGCTTATGCTTATGGAAGAGGGCAAGTTTCATTTAGATGAGCCCATACACAAATTTCTTCCTGAATTCAAGAGCCCTGTTGTCCTAGATAAATTTGACAAGGAAAAACCCGAAGAGTATACCACAAGACCAGCTAAAAAGTCCATTACATTTCGCCATATTTTGGCACATACATCGGGCATAAGTTATGAGCATCCTGTAGACAAAGTTCTGAATCTTAAAATTGGCTATGTTTCTTCTCTTGAGAATGAAACTATAGCCCAAATGGTAGAAAAAATCGCCAAGCGACCTCTTCTGTCGGAGCCCGGTACTGAGTTCCATTATGGACTCAATACGGATGTTGCTGGTCGTTTGATTGAAGTTATTTCAGGTAAAAGTTTGAATGACTTTATGAATCAAAAGCTAATTGGTCCTCTGGGTTTGAAAGATACGTATTTTTATTTACCGAAAGATAAGCACTCACGGTTGGTAGAGTTGTACGAAAAGCCAGATCCTAATAAGCCTTTGGAATTATCTAAAAACCAAACCAATCGAACATTTCCAGTTGCGGGAGCTCAGGCACTATATTTGGGAGGGGCAGGGATTGTATCTACTATTGAAGACTATTCTAAGATTTG
>JBOFGX010000332.1:0-3885 GCA_051649345.1 Leadbetterella sp.
CAGTATCTTTGGGTATAGAAAAATCGGAGTGGAGACCGATTTTAAAACTTTGTCAGACCCGACAAACCAACCCCGTCAAGATGACTGCTCCACCAGCTTCTTTTCGGGGTTTTCTTTTTCCCTCCTATGATTAATCCTGAACTTAAAAAGTTGCCCACAGACCGAATTTATGTTTTTCGCGAATTAAATGGCACTGTTCAAAAGTCAATAAGTCTTTATTCGATACCGGACAATGACATACGAGAGGCTATTCATATAGGTTTTTTGGTGGCTGTTGCCAACGGTGGCCAATACCTTGCAGTAGATAATTTCACTTTGGATGAAATGCCGGAATTTAAAATGCCACTCACTACTGAGTTTGACGCTATAGTTCCCGAAATAAAAACTCCGAGTGTTCACATTAAACCATCTATGGGTATCGCGGTAGATGGCTCATGCTTAGGTAATCCTGGTGATTGGCAGTATAAAGTCTTGGATTTTTATAAACAGGAAATAATTTATCAATCGCCACTACTCCCAAATGGTACCAATAACATAGCTGAATATGTAGCACTTATTCATGCCATTGCCTATCAAGACAAAAACGGCATGAAGCTGCCCATCTATACCGATTCTCAAACGGCATTGGCTTGGTTAAGATCTGGCAAGTCAAATTCTGGCCATACGCACGTTCTGTTGGAACGCTCTGATAAATGGCTTTCAACCTACCTTTTCAAGAACAAGGCTACACTCATGAAAGTAGAGAAGTGGCACACGAAAAGTTGGGGAGAAAACCCTGCCGATTTTGGCATGAAACCTCCTAATCCTTTCCAAAAGTTCAGTACAGCTGCGTGATAATATATGCAAGCTTATAACCTATTTTTATGATGCAGCCCGATAATTTTGATAACCAGAGAAATACCCAAAAAAGGCAGCAATATTTTGTTTCTTACCTTGATTCTGTGATGCAGGATAAGGAACCTGAGTATAAGATGCTTGAAACAGTTATACATCAGATTAGGCAAGGAGGTAAGCATACCTCGCTCATTGAAAAAATTAGAACATGTGATCCTGTAGATATAGCGAAATGGAAGGTAAAGCTTCCCGCTGTCATGTTTGCGGGGTTTTTCTCTGGAAAGACTGCCGACTCAGTAAAAACACACACAGGGCTATGTGTTCTTGATTTTGACCATTTGGGGGATAAATACGACTCTGTTTTTAGTGAACTTGTATCAGACAAGTGCGCAATGCTTGTGTTTCGCTCACCGTCCGGCGATGGGATAAAAGCGGTATTTAGAATTCCGGCAAGTATTGACACACATCGGCAGTCGGTTCAGGCTCTCACAAAAAAGTATGGACATATTGAGGGGTATCAAGAGTTTGCGGACATAAATCGCAAGTGCTTTCTTTCTGTGGATCCAAATGCCTACTATAACCCCGATGCGCAGGAGTTTGATCAGTTATTTGACCGTGAGGCACAGGAGAGGGAGTTGTATAAAAAACGCAAGGCAGAATACATTGCTATTGGTTCAGTTATTACTGATCAGGAAAAGATTTTCCGAAACCTTGACAAGTGGATTCGTGAAACCCGTGGCGAATACTACGCACAAGGCAATAGGCATTTGTTTATTTTCAAACTTGCTTGCGCCTGCAACCGTTTCGGGTTGGATATGTACAACGCACTGGACTATCTGCATGATGAGTATGGCAATGCTGATGGATACGTGGCAAAAGAAAAGTTTGAGAGAATTATAAAGGATGCGTATAAACGCTATCAGATTCAGTACAATACCTCTTTTTTTGATAATAGCTACATAATTATTAGTCAGAATAATAAAGAAACAATTATTGACAACGAAATTATTTCGGAGTTTAATCTTTTGAGTGACAACTTTTCAGATGAGGAGTTGACAATAAAGGTTGAAGTGGCCAGAGAGGTCGTAGTCCGCCAAGCCATAGCAAAAAAAGAGCAAAATTCTGAAAAAACGATAGAATCTATTATTGAAAAGGTTTTACCCAAACGGCTCTGCGCCTTGGTCGATGAGTTGGATGAGCAAAATTTATATCCTAAGGCGTATTCTTTAGCTTCAATGCTGTTTGCAACATCCGTTGCTATTGGCAAGACGCAAAAGGTTGTTCACAATGGATACTCAAACTTTCCGTGTGTTTGGTTCGCAATGGTAGGTATGCCAGGGGCCAACAAATCCGCACCTGTGAAATGGTTTCTCAACCCCATAACCAAAAAGGATGAAGGTCACTATATTGAGTATAAAGATGATTTAAAGGAGTACGATTCGCTTTCTAAAAAAGAAAAGGAGAATGCCACCCGTCCACAGCGCAAACAGCACATTGTACAGGATGTGACATTAGAAGCGCTGCAATACGTGCTTGATTATAATCATAGGGGTGTAGGACTATATTCTGACGAATTGGATACATGGTATTCTTCCTTTGACAGGTATAATAAGTCCGGGGATCAATCGGCTTGGCTTTCGATATGGTCGGGCATGGCAGTCAATCGCAACCGCGTAACTTCGAGAGATGTATTTATTTCTGATCCTTTTTGTTCTGTCATTGGCACAATTCAACCAAGCATCCTTAGGGAATTAGGTGCCGGTAACCGGCAAAATAACGGATTCATTTACCGAATACTTTTTCTTTCGCACAATGAGCCGAAAAAGGCTTTGGTTCGCGATTATGACAACGGAAAAGAAGCGGCACGAAAAAAGCTTTGGCTACGTACGATCTTAGATATTATGTGCTTGGAAAATACACATGAGATTGAATTCACTTCCCAGGCCACAAAGCTTATTTTTGATTGGATGGAGTCGCAAAGATTAAAGTATAATAAGCTGATTTCTGAAAAGAACGAAAGCTATGCAATGTTACTATCAAAGCTTGAAATTTACTTACCACGTCTATGTTTGATACTCAACAATTTGCACTCAGTTACAGATCAATACTTTTCAGAAGGCGATCATAGAATGGGCACCATTGAAGCTGATATAGTTGAGATGGCAATCGTTTTGGTGGATTATTTTGAAACAAGCTCATTAGAGGCTCTCAGATTGATTGTAGATACCAATCCTATAGAAACACTAACCGACATGAAGAAAATCGTTTACGAAGCCCTTCCAGAGCGTTTTACGACGGCTACCGGAGTTTTGATAGCAGAAAAGGCAGGAATGTCTGTAGCTACGTTCAAGAGATTTTTGCAAGACAAGAATTTGTATCAACAGATCAAATGGGGCGAATACGGAAAAAGGCTATAATTGTATTATTCCTAGAAACTAAAGACTTAGTTCAAAATTAGAAAAGTACAATTTTTTCATTTTTTGTAAAGGGTTTGTATCACGGTTGTATCACGGTTGTATCACCTAAAAACCATCAATTTGATACAATGCACTCCTGATTATCAACAAGTTAAGTCGTTTGTATCAATTGTATCAATTCTTATTATAAATATATATATTTTTCTTTTATTTATATATACTACGTATATAGTTTTGAAAATAAGAAAAATAAAGAATATGGGTATGTAATTGATATTTCGTGATATTTTGATACAAATGAGCTAACTGCCTGATAATCAGCACCTGATTGTATCACGGAATTTTAATAAATCATAACTGCCTGATTATCAGATGCTCAATATATCATTATTTGTATCAACAGAGCTGATACAAATAATGATAGACCCAATACTCACCCAATCTAACACCTACGCCCAAAAGGAGGGCTTCTTTTGAAAACAATGAAAAACCAAGAACCCAGACTCGACCCGTTCAGCAAAATCCTGCTGGCAACTGCCCAAATCAACTATCTGGCAAACGCCATTCGCCAACTTGCCCAATCCTTCGATCTGATGCGTTCGGATGGGGATTCAATGGCAATTGAGTTAGCGGA
>JBOFGX010000333.1:0-4437 GCA_051649345.1 Leadbetterella sp.
CAAGCGAAAAATTGTCCGAATTTTTCCCCTAAACTTGTCCCTATTCATGAAAAATTCAGGCCAACACTCTTTCGCTTGACCTCAGCCGCACCTCATTTATAGAAAAATTTCTCTTCTTGTACTTTTTGAGGGTAGACTAGTTAAGAAGTTATTTTAATGAGCATTCACGCCATTATTTCCAACTGCTGGTTTCCACGTTTTGGGTATTTTTTTATCCATAGCTATCATAATATTCTTGTAAGAAGCATTATTTGCTAGGTTTTTCCATTCAAAAGGATCTATACGCTCGTCATAAAGCTCTTGGTCTCCATTTTGGTATCGAATATACCTAAATTTCGAATCTCGAATACTAAAATTACCCGGCTCTTGAGCAGTAAGCACATAGGAATCTTGTTTTTTACTCGGTTTCTTTAAAAAAGTTGTAATATCTTTTCCCTCGATATGATTCGGGATGGTAAAGTTGCATAAGGATGCCAATGTGGGGTAAATACTCATGAGATCAACGATTTGATCCGAAACTTTCCCCAAAGGCGTAATCCCAGGCACACGCCAAATAAATGGTGCTCTTGTAGCCTCTTCCCATAAAGTAAATTTACGAAACTGATTTTTTTCTCCTAAATGCCATCCATGGTCTCCCCACAGGACTACTATCGTATTGTTCCTAAATTCGCTTGATTCTAGTGCATCCAAAACTCTTCCGATTTGATCATCCACAAAATGTATGGAGGCCAAATAAGCTCGAATAACCTCTTTCCATTCTTTATCAGACTTCAAAGATTCAAAATCAGAAGGATTTGCAGCTTTAGATTTTTGTTTACTCGGTAAATCATCTAAATCTGTAGCCAAATATGGAGGTAGTTGAATGCTTTCCAAAGGAAAAGGATCAAAGTATTTTTTGGGTACTTGAAAAGGCAAATGTGGCTTATGAAATCCTAACGCAATAAAAAAAGGTTTTTCTTGTTTCTTTTGTAGTTCAGAAATCGCCCAAGTGGCGTGTTGAAAATCGGGCATTAATGTATCGGGACAGCTGAGTTCTGCCCAGCTCATACCCGCTCCTGCTACCCCTTTTACATCAATTAGTTTTTGAAAATTAGGGTGTTGGGCGTGGAAATAGGAATCAAACTCCTCCTCTCTATCATAATTACCCCCATGGTAAATTTTACCCCCAGCTACAACTCTATACCCGTTCTTTTTAAAAAATGTAGGAAGTGTAATCTCTTTTGGTATAGCTAGACGCCAGTCATCTACATTACGATACACTCCAGAAGTATGTGGATACAAACCAGACATAACAGAGGCTCGTGAAGGACAACAAACCGCAGAAACGCAATGTGCATTCTTGAAACTTACTCCACTTGCAGAAAGCTTGTCAATATTAGGAGTAAGACTTTGGGGATTTCTACCTGTGTAACCAACCCAATGGTTCAAATCATCGACAGATATAAAGAGGATGTTTTTCCGATTATCGTTTTGAGAAAATGAAATGGATAGTTTTAATGTAAATAGGAATACAATTTTAAAGGGGAATCTCATAAAATGTTTTTTACTAAAACAATAAAAGTAGCTACTCTATTTATCACAAAGCAATCTTATTCTACTAAGTTTTTAACTTTGAGAACAATTTACAAACTACTAAAACATCAACAAGAATTGAACAACAATCCATTAGCCTAAAAACACAATCTATCGACTTTTTAGCCCATAACTGCATTCAAAGCAAAAGCAATAGCCTCATCCAAACCCGACAAATCTGATCCTCCAGCTGTAGCAAAGTGTGGTTGTCCTCCACCTCCGCCTTTCATGGCTTTGGCTGCTTCACGGACAATAGAACCTGCATGTAGATTTTGTTTTTTAACAATTTCTTCATCAATGTAAATTGCTAAATTGGGCTTATCTCCTATTTCAGCACCTAAAATCACAATTGGGCTAGTCATTGACGTTTTTAGCTCATAAGCCAAATTACGTAAACTATCAGAAGAACTCACACTTACTTTCTCAGCAATAACTTGATTATCTCCTTTGATTTTTATATTTGTAAGTAAAGTACGCTTAATTTCCTTGATTTTCTCTAGTTCGAATCCCTCAATTTTTTTCTGAAGTTGAGCTTTTTCTTCTACTAAATTCTCAACTGCTTTCAGAATATCTGTCTGACCTTTAAGTACTTCTTTCAACTGACTAATAAGTGTATCTTGTTGTTTTACAAGTTTTAAGGCCTCTGTTCCTGTAAGTGCTTCTACACGACGTACACCCGCCGAGACCGATCCTTCAGAAACAAATTTGAATAATCCTATTTCTCCTGTAGCAGCAACATGCGTACCCCCGCACAATTCGGTAGAAAACCCTTGTTCAAAGGAAATGACACGTACAAAGTCTCCATATTTTTCTCCAAAAGTAGCCGTCGCTCCCATTTCCAAAGCGTCTTGAATGGGGACATTTCGCTTTTCTTGAAGAGTGATATTAGAGCGAATCTTTAAGTTTACGATATCTTCTATTTTTTCGAGTTCTGCATCTGTAACTTTAGAGAAATGGGAGAAGTCAAAACGAGTGACCGATTCATCTTGAAATGAACCTCGCTGGGTAATATGATCCCCCAATACCTGTCTCATTGCTGCTAGCATAAGGTGAGTGGCTGAGTGATTTTTTTCTATATCATTTCTCCGGGACGCATTGATTTTAGCAACTACTGGAATAGGTTCATTAGCATAAGAGATAAACTCATTTTCTCTATTTACTGCCACAAAATGGACAAAGAGATCATTTTCCTTTTTGGTGTCATAGACATGTAGTTTAAACGATTTATCGCCTAAGACCCCTTCAATAATACCCTTATCTCCTACTTGCCCCCCCATTTCAGCATAGAAAGGTGTTTTGTCTAGTACAATATGAAAATCTTCGCCTGTTTTTGATTTTACTTTGCGAATTTTCATTATCTGGGATTCCGATGAATCGAAATCATATCCTAAGAAATCGACTCCATCCAGCTCTGCTAACTCTATCCAATCGGCAGATTCTTTGGTTGCGTCTTTCCTACTACGATTTTTTTGTTCTTCTAAATGTTCTTTAAATCCGTCTTCATCAATCTGGAACCCTTGCTCTTTGGCAATTAATGAGGTAAGGTCTACAGGAAATCCAAAGGTATCTGATAACTCAAATACAATCTGACCACCAATAATCTTTGTTTTCTGCACATCTTTATCTTCAAAAATACTAGAAAGTCTCTTGAGACCTTGTTCAAGTGTTCTTAGAAAGGTTTTCTCTTCTTCTTCTATTACCTTCGTCACAAATGCTTCTTGTGATTTAAGTTCAGGAAATACGCTAGAGAATTGATCAGCCAAAACGGGTACTAGCTTACAAATAAACGGTTCTTTGAAGTCTAAATAAGAATACCCATACCGGATTGCCCTTCTTAAAATTCTGCGGATAACGTATCCGGCTTTGTTGTTTGATGGTAATTGTCCATCTGCTATAGCAAAGCTTACGGCACGAAGATGATCTGCAATTACACGCATGGCAACATCTACAAAATTATCTGAGCGTAAGGTTCCATTTTCACCGTATCGTTTACCAGACATCTTTTCAAGAACAGAAATAGTATTCTGAAAAATATCAGTATCATAATTTGACTTTTTACCTTGAATAGCCATACAGAGCCGTTCAAACCCCATACCCGTATCTACATGTTTGGCTGGAAGGGGTAAAAGAGAACCGTCTGCTTTCCTTTCAAACTGCATAAATACATTGTTCCAGATTTCTACAACTTGTGGATGATCGGCATTTACAAGACCTTTTCCAGGAATAGCATCTACCTCCGCTTGATCCCGAAGGTCTATATGGATCTCTGAACAAGGCCCACAAGGCCCAATATCCCCCATTTCCCAAAAATTATCTTTTTTATTACCAAGAATTATCTTAGACTCATCACCAATAATATTTTTCCAAATATCAAACGCCTCTTGATCAAAAGGTACATTATCTTTCTTATCTCCTTCAAATACTGAAACATATATTCTATCTTTAGGTAACTTATACACCTTAGTCAGCAACTCCCATGACCATTCCAATGCTTCCTTCTTAAAATAATCCCCAAAAGACCAGTTACCCAGCATCTCAAACATCGTATGGTGGTAGGTATCAAAACCTACTTCCTCAAGATCGTTATGCTTGCCACTTACGCGTAGACATTTTTGTGTATCTGCAATTCGAGAAGAAGGAGGCGTACCATTACCAAGAAAAAAATCCTTAAATTGAGCCATACCTGAATTGTTAAACATCAACGTAGGATCATTTTTAGCTACTAAGGGAGCGGAAGGTACTATAAGGTGTCCTTTATCTTTGAAGAAATCTAAAAACGCCTTTCGTATCTCGTGAGAAGTCATGAATGTCTATATTTTATGAAAAAGACAAAAATACGCAGATAATCGCGAATTAGAAAGATAT
>JBOFGX010000334.1:0-2849 GCA_051649345.1 Leadbetterella sp.
GCAGCCATGGGAACCTGTATTACTTCCTTCATCTTGATCCCAAAATTGGGGTTTGAAGATTCGGTTTACCTGGGAGCAGGGCTTAATTTTTTGTGTGCAATTCTCTCATTAATCATTTATGTAAAAGTAAAAAATGAGGTATCCGAAGAGGAGGTTTCTACCCAAAGTATCATCGAAACTTCGTCCAGTCTTCCTATACGATTTTGGATCATTCAATATGCCTTGTCTGGATTTATGGCGATATCCTTCGAGATCATTTGGTTTCGGATGATAGACCTCATGATGAAATCCTACGCAGTTACGTTTTCGATCATTCTTACTATTTACCTCGGTGTAATGGCCATAGGTACCTATGCGGGAGTTTGGATGATGTCCAAAATAAAGATGGATAAACTCAAGCTGTTTCTATACATTCAATTGGGTTTGTACGCATACACAGTTTTGTCTTTGTGCTTGTTTCATTGGTTGGTACCCAATGTTTCCGTTCTTGAGTATCTCATGAACTTTTTCCATGGGTACGATACTGTGCCATCCAAGCGAATCATGATATCTACGATGGTACTGATTCCTCTGTTTTTTATGGCGGTGCCTACATTTATTATGGGATTCAGTTTTACTTTATCCCAAAACATTATCCAAAATCGATTTGAGGTGGTCGGTCGTAACGTCGGCTGGTTGCAGTTTTCAAACATTGTTGGGTCAACGCTGGGAGCGTGGTTTGCTACGCTAATCGGGTTTCAATATTTGGGTTCTTCACTAACCATTAAATTGGTATGTTTGATAGGCCTAGTCTATGCATTTTTATTGGTTTCAAAAAAGTTTTTAAGCCTTATTCAAGGTTCCATACTGGGTGTAAGTTTGCTCGTTTTTATTTATTTGATTCCTTTCAATGAGAAATTTTGGATGAATCTCAATGGTGTTCGGGAATCCAAGAACTTTGTATTTCAAGAAGATGAGACGGCATTTTCATCTATTAAAATTGGTAAAGAGGAGACTGTTGTTTTTATTAATGGGCTTGGGCAGAGTCATTTTCCTATAGAAAAAGACTATATACACATCATGTTGGGTGCTATTCCCACATTGATACACCCCAATCCCAAAGATGTTGGAATTATTGGCTTAGGGTCGGGTTGTACCTTGTATAGTGCAGCCGGTAGGGCAGAATCTCAGAATATCGATTGCTTTGAGGTTATTGTCAATCAACCATCTGTGGTCAGGGAATACGCCGATCGATCGGGTGATAAAGCCATTGTTAAGGTCTTGGACGATAAAAGGGTAACATTGAGGCTTGAAGACGGCCGAAATGCCTTGTTTAGAAACGATAAAAAATACGATGTGCTGGAGGCAGACGCTCTGCGTCCACGGTCTTCGTTTTCTGGTAATTTGTATTCGGTTGAGTATTTTTCTTTGCTCAAATCAAAACTAAAACCCGGTGGGATTACGATTTCTTGGGTACCCACAGAGCGGATTCGGAACGGATTCCGAAATGTATTTCCATACGTTTATCAGCTTAAAGATGATTTATATGTAGGCTCTGAGTCGAAATTGGATTTTGATGGGATGAAGGTAAAACAAAGGCTCAATCAACCTTTTGCTCTTGAGCATTTTAAGCATGCAAATATCGATATTTTTCCGATTATGGATAATATTTTATCTACCCTTAAGGTCATTCAAGAAGGGAAGGTTGCACAAACAACGAATTATAATTCCGATATGTGGCCCAAAGATGAGTATCAATTGAGATAATTTGGATTGTATTTTAAATTCTAACCATATGAAAAAAAGTATTCTTAGTGTAGCTCTATTCGTTTTTGGGTTCACACTTTCTGCTCAAGATTTTAGGAATTCTACCTTGTCGAATGATAAACGCGTAGATGATTTACTTTCGAAACTGACTTTGAAAGAAAAAATATCGCTAATAGGCTATCAAAGCGAAGCGGTACCTCGCTTGGGTATTCCAGCTTACAATTGGTGGAATGAAGGACTTCACGGAGTCGCTCGTGCAGGTGAGGCTACCATGTTTCCACAAGCCATTGCCATGGCGGCTACCTTTGATGATAAACTGATCGAGCGTGTTGCTACTGTCATCTCAACGGAAGCTAGAGCAAAATACAATTTAGCGACGGCCAAAAACAGGCGATTGCAGTACATGGGACTGACGTATTGGTCGCCCAATATCAATATTTTTCGAGATCCCAGATGGGGGAGAGGGCAAGAGACTTTTGGTGAGGATCCCTTTCTTACGTCCAAACTAGGTCTTGCTTTTGTGAAGGGAATGCAAGGCAATGATCCCAAGTATTTAAAAATAGCTGCTTGTGCTAAGCATTTTGCTGTTCACAGTGGGCCAGAGGGACTTCGTCATAGTTTTGATGCTATAGTAGACGAAAAAGATCTACGAGAAACCTACTTGCCTGCTTTTGAAACTCTTGTAAAAAAAGGAAACGTAGAAGCAGTGATGGGTGCCTATAATCGTGTAAACGGAGAACCCGCTACGATAGGACCTACTCTAAATTCAATTCTTCGAAAAGAATGGGGATTCAAAGGCCATTTTCTAAGTGACTGCTGGGCTTTGCAAGATATTTATATGCACCATAAAGTATTGCCAACCAGTGTGGATGTGGCAGCAGCTGCTATCAAAGCGGGGTTGAATCTGGATTGTTCGAGTCTGCTCCAAAATGATCTTCAGAAGGCTGTGGATGCCAAATTGGTCACCGAAAAAGAAATTGATGCCTCGCTACGACAAATTCTCTTGACACACATGAAATTGGGCTTTTATGATAAAAAGGATTATTCGCCATGGGCTAAGTTAGGCTTGGAAAGTGTGCGTGCTCCTGCTAGTTTGGCATTGT
>JBOFGX010000335.1:0-9093 GCA_051649345.1 Leadbetterella sp.
CGGAATAAAACCGTTGTAAAAGAGTAAAAAAATCGATCAGTATATAGAATACCTTTTAGTTTTACAGCTTGTATCACGTTTAAACAAAAAACAAGTTAGCTTCAAGGGATCAAAATTTTATACCAAAAAATAATCGATGCCTATAAAATTTGGAGACAATTCATAATATTTAGGAATTAGTTGAACTTACAAAAAAAATCTTACTTCACGCTTGCGTATTCATTCATTCCTACACGATTCTCGATTACAAATAATTCGGGTCTTCCAATCACAACACCTGGTTTTAAGCCGCATCTCACAAAATACTCTTTTCCTTTTTGAATATCAATCATAACAGAATCTTGGGATTCGGTTTGTCCCCAAAATTTATGCATACCTGTTTTGCTCGTTCTGTATTCAAATTTTCCACCATTTCTAATTCTACCAATTTTTGTATTGTCATCAAGTCTTAGTTTATAACTGATAACACCTCCTTCATAATAATTGCCTGGTCTATAAAAATAAACCACAGCATAGTCCGCTCCCAATGGAAGCCTAGAGTTGTTTTGTTGGTCACTTTTTAGTGTCAAAGAAGCCAATACATTTTTATCAGAATTATTATACAGCTTAGCTTTCAATCTGTAGCATCTACTCACTATATCAGGCTCTACAACTCGGGTGAGTTTGATGACGTTGGCACCGTGTTTTTTTGCAGACTCTTTTGCAGTTTCTATTAAAGTCTTATATCCGCCGCAATCGGAGGAATATTCTGAACTTCCAACCTTCAAGTCTCCTATGTAGACAGAATTATTCGGGACTTCCTCGTCTTCATACACAATGAAAATTTGACTTGTTGACTCCAATGCTGGAAAAGAAGTACTTGCACTATTTTTTTTGACTTGGGGAGTGCACGCGAGGAGGGCAATAGCTAGAATGGATAGTAATAAGGTTCTTGTATTCATTTCTTTATATAAATTAATTGGATGAAAAATCTAATATAAAATGATTCGTACAAAGTTAGAATAGAATAGAAATATACACAATTTATAGAATTATAAATAACAATTTCTTATTCGATCCAAAATTATAACATAAATTGGGCGATTAAGGTTTTGGAAATTATCATACTAGAAACAAATGGTTTTGAATTAGCTCTAAAATTACTTAAACACTTGTTTGGGATGTTGTTGAGTTTTGAACAAAAGTTGTAAATTTCCACAATCCAATTTAAATTGCATTATAGTATCATGATTAATTAATCTTCTAGGAGCGTGTAGATTAAACCTTAATTTTAATAACTAAAAAAGTAAAAACGATGGCACAAATAAACCCGTATTTGCATTTTAACGGCAACGCTGAAGAAGCATTTAACTTCTACAAATCCGTATTTGGGGGTGGTTTTTCTGTGATAAAACGATTCAAAGACATACAATCGGAAGAATTTCCAATACCCGAGAACGAAGCCGAAAAACTCATGCAGGTAGCTTTGCCCATTGGTAAAAATAGCCTCTTGATGGGAAGCGATACGCCTGAATTTATGGGTAAGCACAATGAAAATGAAACCCGAAGCAAAATCTATATTCAAGCCGAAAGCAAAGAAGAAGCAGCTCATTTGTTTAATGGACTTTCAGCAGGAGGACAGATAGAAATGCCTCAGGAGGAAAGTCCAGAAGGTGGATCCTTTGGAATGTTTAGAGACAAATTTGGGTTTGAATGGATGGTGGAGTTTGTTGGAAAATAAAGAATATTTGTGCAAACGAAACAGCCGAAGTAGATGAATAAAAAAGAAGCGATACAAATTTTTGAAGACAAACAAGTTCGTACCGTTTGGGATGCTGAAAAAGAGAAATGGTATGTTTCAATTATTGATGTAATTGAAATATTGACTGGTACAGATAGACCCAGAAAATATTGGGGCGACATCAAATCCAAGCTGAAAAAAGAAGGAAGTGAACTGTCCGAAAAAATCGGACAGTTGAAAATGGCAGCAGCAGATGGCAAAATGCGTATGACAGATGTAGCAGATACCGAACAGCTATTTCGACTCATCCAATCCATACCTTCGCCCAAAGCAGAACCCTTCAAACTATGGCTAGCACAAATAGCCAGTGAACGATTGGACGAAATGCAAGACCCTGAGTTGAGCATTGACAGGGCTTTGGAGCAATATATAAAATTGGGATATTCAGAAAATTGGATAAACCAACGCCTAAAAAGCATAGAAATCCGCAAAGAGCTTACGGACGAATGGAAAAGCCGGGGGTTAAAAGAAGGGCAACAATTTGCGACCCTTACGGATATTATTACCAAGACTTGGGCAGGCAAAACCACAAAAGAATACAAAGTCTTTAAAGGTTTGAAAAAAGAAAACCTTTGAGATAATATGAGCAATACAGAATTGATTTTGAATATGCTAGCTGAAGCCTCCACCAAAGACATTTCACAAGCCACCAACCCGAAAGACTTTGAAGAAAGCAAAAAAGTAGCAAAGCAAGGCGGTAATGTAGCCAAGGTGGCATTGAAAGAATTGGAGTCTAAAACAGGTAAAAAGGTAATTAGTCCACTCAATGCCATGTCTGTATTAGGCATTGATAAACCCAAAAATAAAAAAGACGAGTAAAAAAGAGTTCTTTCCACTCCGTCCGTCCATCACTCCAACCATTTATGCCCATAAACATATTTTTCAAGCCGAAAGCAAAGAAGAGGCCGATCATTTGTTTAACGGACTTTCAGTAGAAGGACAGATAGAAATGCCTCTTGAGGAAAGTCCAGATGGAGGGTCCTTTGGGATGTTTAGAGATAAATTTGGTTTTGAATGGATGGTGGAGTTTGTTGGAAAATAGAGAGTTTAAAACGATATAGTGTCCAATCCTAGTGAGTGATATGAAAGCGAAAAGTAATAATGACTCTGGCCGAGTTCAAGAACAAGCAATACGGAAAGCGAGGTACATCTAAGCAAGAGGAATTAGAATCAGGATATGACAATTTAAACTCGGTGCAATGATTCATGAAGCCCGTCTCGAAAAAGGCTTGACGCAAGAAGAACTTGCAATAAAATGCGGTATGACTAAATCATTTAGGATAGAGAACTGAAGTTTAATCAAGCCAAGTCTCTTTGAAGACTCGGTTGAGGCAAGAATAGTATTTTATACATGCTTTCCAACTAGTACTTTATTCATATTTTTTCAATTCTTTAACGAGTTTGAATATGGTAGTTGAAGATTCTTCAATACTTGGATTACTATGGTCTAATCTATTGTAAATTTTTTCCGCCCTGTTTATGGCTAAATCACATCTTGAAAATTTCTTTCCTTTTATGTCTACGTATACGATTTCGTTGAGTAAATTAAAGAAATCTTGTTCAATTATTTTTGAACCGTCATTATCATAATATGCCCCTAATTTATTGATATATTTATTTATCTTGCCACCGTACTTGGTTCTGTCCATTGCACCTCCTTGATGATCCTCAAAATGTAAAATCAACCAGTATTCAAATGCCTGATTTGAATACGCAACTCCAAAATTCAATTTATTGGCAAGTTTAATTGCATTATTGAAATTTTCAAGTTGTTTTGGATTGTCTTGCTTAGGGTCTGCATCAAAAACACACCAAATTTGGTCATACTTTTTCTTTTCACATAACTGCTTAGCCTTCTCAACTAAAGAAATAGTGTTTCTGCCTTCACCAAAAGAATCTATAGTTAAGGATGAAAGTCTAAATTTATTAAAATAAGAAGGTTCGGTATTTTTCCCTTCACAGTAAATGAGTATCGTAGGTTTTTCTTCTAGTTTAGGAGCTTCGCGTTCAAGATTTACTTCACCTCTTCTTTTTGCTTTTATTTCTGCTAACCTTATCTTTTGTTCTTTAGCTTTCTGCTCTTGGATTAAATTTTTATTTTTCATTATCAAAATTCCAAGGCTTATTCAATTATACTATCAAATTCGCCTAAAAAAGGTATTGCTCCATACTTTCCTCTAATATAATTATTTTCAAAGGCTTCATTTTTCCTAACTTCATCGGTTTTAAAGTCAGCTAAAGAATATAGCTTCGAAGCACCATCCATATCTTTTTTAACAAACCAAATTTGGTCTCTACGAAATAAACCAGAACTTAGTAAATTAGTATCATGTGTATTAAAAACTAATTGGGCGTTATTAGGATTTAAATTTTTGGAATTAAAAATTGAAACAATTTTGCAAACTAAGTTAGGGTGAATCTTTGAATCTAATTCATCAACAAATAATACTCCTCCTATATCAATAATTTTAATTATTTGACCAATTAGAGCAAAGTACTTCCTTGTACCTGATGATTCATCTTCTAATAATGAAAACTCAATATCTTTTAAATATTTTCCATCTTCGTCAAATTGTTTGTGGTACGTAATGACATCAGAGAATCTTTCTCGATTTTCATCCATCAGCGTTTTTTTAATGTACGAATTAAGACCCGCAATTGCATCTTTGAGTTCTTTTGGAACGTTTATTTTATCAGTATCCAAGTCTTCAAAAGTAGGTTTTTTCAACTTAAAGTCATCGATTCCAATATCTGCATTTTTCAAAAATGTTAGAATACGCTGTTTCTGTTTGCTTTCTTTAGAAAGTAGCATTGTGTCATTTAAGTAACCTTCCTCTTTAAGTCCGGAAATAACTTTTAGATCCTTAAACCAATCTAAAATGGATTCAGCTAGTAAATCATTAAATTGAGCAAGCACAGAAATTAATAATGCATTGTCTCTAACTAGGTTTTCTTTTACCAATGTATCTAGTTTAGCAAACTTTTTTGTCTGATAAGTGATTTTCTGATAATCTCTGTAAAAAAGTTCATTCTCTTTTGTTTTTGTTTTGTGATAAAGCCACTCAGCCACCACTTTATTCTTTTCTACCTCAAAACCATACCTATATATATTATTCTTAAGAAAAAAAACAATTTCAAACTCACTACCTTGAGTTATTGATTTAGCATTAAGCCGAAAAGGTTCAATTGAAATTTGGTCACCTTTTTGGGTGTCTTTTGAAGACATTAAAGTAAAGTGCCTCATAAAGATTAATGCTTCTATAAATTTACTTTTCCCGCCAGCATTAGCACCATAAATTACAGCACTTTTAAGAATGCGGTAGTTGAATTTTTCATTAAGAATAACATTTTCATTTTCTCGTGTATCCTTATCATAATTAGAAGCTAGAAGGCTTAATGTCACCTTTTCTTTAAATGCCCTATAATTGGTAACTGAAAACTGTAAAATCATGACAATTTAAATTTATTGCAATATTCTCGCAATTATAGGCAATATTATTCAATAAATTTTATTTTTAAATTAGTTTATTGCAGAAATTCTGCAGTTTTGTGTGTAAATGATAATATTAGAAAATACTCAACTAAATATTTACAATCCAACCCTGTTTTTATAAATGTAAACTTTTGTCACAAATATTTAAATCATTTAGCAAATCTCCCTCCCCTCACCCCGGCTGATGCTCTTTTCTTAATAAATCGTTGACGGTTTTTACGGGATTAAAAGTAATCAAGGGTACTTCTACAAAAACCGTGTTCCAGTTGGCCATGGCACCGTTCCAAAGACCGGGTAATTCTTGGGCTTTTAGGACTTTGCCGCTTTGGGATTTCTCTGTAATAAATCCTGTGCTGGGGTCTGTGAAATTCAATAAATTGTATTTTTCTTTTTTATGGTTCTTGGTAGCACATATCAAATCCACAGGGTTGAAGTGGGTTGAGCCACTAAATATCGTTTTCTGTTGAGCATTATTGAGGTTGATTTGGGCAGATTCTACCACTTGGAGAGATTTGGAGCCATCCTGATTTTTTACCCAAAACGGCCCACCACCAGGTTCGCCTACATTTTTTACCATACCACAAATACGCAAAGGACGTTGGAGTTTCTCTAAAACGTAGGTGCGTTTATCGGCATCCGCCCAAGCTCTATATCCTTTGGGTGGCTCAATACACAAGCTATTTCGCAGGAAATTACTGGCTTTTCGAAGGGAGTAAACGGAGTAAGTTTCTTCTGATAGTTTCTTGATAAAATTAAAAATCTTGGTTTGGAAATCAATCAGTAAACCCGCCAAGGCTTTTTTGTATTGAACAGTTTCCGTTTTTAAATGATCCGGTACCACATTGTCAATATTTTTTATGAAGATAATATCGGCATCTAGGTCATTGAGGTTTTCGATCAAAGCACCATGCCCGGCAGGGCGGAATAAGATATTTCCGTTAGCGTCCCTAAAAGGTTGATTCTTATTGTCAACTGCGATGGTATCTGTAGAAGGCTTTTGCTCCGAAAAATCAATCACATATTTTGCTTTGTATTGTTCTGTATACCTAGACAATACTTCTTTTAACTTGGATTGGAAGCTTTTTTTGTGCTCAGGTGAAACCGTAAAATGCAGATTTATTTTTCCTTTCGAAGAAGCATATAAAGCTCCTTCTACAAGATGCTCCTCTATGGCAGTTCTAATTGTACCACCATAGGTATGAAAGTCTAACAGCCCCTTGGGCAATTGACCGTAATTGAGACCGTCCTTATCTAGTAATTGGGCTAATATTTCTTTTTTGGTTTTCTTCGAATCTAATTTTGAAGCAAAAGCAAACAAGGATAGCTTTTCAAAAAACTGATCGACGGATGCATCCATTTTATCTTCATCTTTGGCCGAAAACAAGGATTTAAACATCCGACTGGCAGCTCCCGAGGCAGGAACAAATTTTAATAGTTTTTTGGAGGAAGATTTCTTTTCGTATAGCTCAACGTAGGAATCAATTTGCTCTTTTTGTAGAGCCAATATTCCATCTTGGATAGCAGCCGCTCGAATAGCTTTCAAGAAGGGGAAACCTTTTTTGAAATTTTCTATTTGGGTATTTACAGTTTCAAGATTACTGCCCCGATTTTCTATTTGCTCTTTATCCTTGCTCGAAAAATCCATTCTAATTTTATTTTAAACAATATTCGTGATTTGTTCGGGGAAAGTCAAGTGGTAAAGGTGGATTTTTTGCATAAAAAAAGGCCTGTTTATTTCTAAACAGACCTTTTAGTTGTTGGCCGACTAGGGCTCGAACCTAGAATAACGGCACCAAAAACCGCTGTGTTACCATTACACCATCAGCCAATCCTATTTGGTGGTGCAAAATTAGTAAGTCCTCCGTTTTTTTCCAAAAAAATACCAGAAAAAATTCTATGCTTGGGGGTAGTTTAATGGATTTGGATATTGGTATGAGAAACCTGTATCAAGTATAAAAAGCCTACTATCAACCACTTTAGAGAGTGCATATTCTTGGATTTCGATATCTGGTTGGCCGCAATAAAACTTTAGAATCTCCGCTCTACTCGGATGTGCAGGCGATACAATATTATAAATCCCAACCCTTTTTTCTGTGATTACTTTCTTAACGGCTTCTATCGCGTCTGTTTGGTGGACGTAGTTGACCGTGTGATGCAGCTTCTCCATTTCAGGATGTAAGTACTTACAAGCATTACGATTACCTCCCATGAGCCCACCCATACGTAGGATACAAACGCTTTTTTCAAATGATGCAAGAGCCTCGATTTTTTTTTCGACTTTTCGGATGGGATGATCATCCAAGGCGTCGCTTTCTATATAAGAACCGAAGGCATTGGCGTATACAGACGTGGAGGATATGTACACAATATGTTTTATATGGGTAGACTCAGAAATGATAGTACATAAGCTATCAGCTTCTTCCAAAAAATCGGATTCGTCTCTTTGTCTCAGCCGAGGAGGATAGCATATAACTAAGGTTTCGGATTCAAAAAATATCGGCACAACCTTCATATCGGTTCTCACCTCCAGTTCAATTGGCTTTAGGTTGTGATGAAGAATATTATTTTGAGTTTCTAGAGATCTGTAGGAGCAGAAAACATCACTCCCAAGATTGTGAAGCTCAATAGCCAAGGGTAAACCCAACCAGCCACTACCTAAAATCGAAATTTGATTAGGCATCAATAAAGAATTATTTATATACTACAAATAACACGAAATAGGGGATTTTAGATTTATTTTGCTTCATACTTTTAGAATTTTGAATGAAAAAACCGTACATCGTTGGTATTTCTGGTGGTAGCGGATCGGGTAAAACATCCGTTTTGAAGGCTCTTGTTGATTATTTTCAACCCGAAGATGTTTGTATTTTGTCACAAGACAATTACTATAAATCCATTGATCTGATCCAAAAAGATGAAAACGGTATCGAGAATTTTGATGTCCCTGAGACGATTGATTTTGATCTTTTTGAAAAGCATATCCACTATCTTTTGGAGGGGAAAAAGGTACTACATCAAGAATATATGTTCAACAATAGTTCCACGACACCCAAAGCATTGCACTATGAACCTTCTCCAATCATTCTTGTAGAAGGGCTGTTTGTTTTTTACTCACAACTATTGACCCAGAAGATGGATTTAAAAGTCTTCGTTGATTGTAAAGAACATCTACAAATGAAACGCCGCGTTCTCAGAGATAACATAGAAAGGGGCTATGACCTACATGATGTATTGTATAGATGGGAGCATCATATTGCCCCGTCTTTCGAAAAGTACATTCTCCCTGGTAAATTTGAGGCTGATATTGTACTATCCAATCATACAAATTGTAAGAAAGGGGTGGAAGTTTTGGCGGGGTACTTGAAGAGTTTAAAATAAGCTATTTAAATATTGTACTGCCCTTTAATTTATAAATTTATGCATAGATCTGCCATATATAGTTTTGGATATTTTCGCAGTCTGGACTTTGATTATCTCAGCTCAAATTTGGCAAAAAAGTTTAATCGAATTATTAATGTTTAGTTTAGCTATTCTGCCCAGTTTTGGCAATACTTGTTATCGGCAGCCCTAAGTCTAATCTTTTGCAAAATTTTTAATTTCTAACCTGTATTTTTCATTATGTTGGTATGAAATCATTTCTTCAATATGTCCAATCGTTGCCATTATTAAACAACCAATTGCAATACCATTTAGAAATCTAGTCTGTGATACAAAAATTAGGATTAGTCCAAGAATAATAGGGACAGTCCAAAAAATTTTAATACCAACCCAACCCTTTTTTATTTTATCTACTTTATAAGATTCAGTTTTTACAAACTCC
>JBOFGX010000336.1:0-12739 GCA_051649345.1 Leadbetterella sp.
GTTAAAATGTGATTAAATTGATTCTGAGGTCCAGATGCTGTTAAACCAAACATTCTATTGACTGGATATTGTAAGTAATCAAGCCGAATACTGGTGGCTCCTGGAGGAGCGGTAAGCTTTAATAGTGGAATCGTACATAGCTCCGGTGATCTTTCAGAAAACCCGCAATGATTCGTACGTTCAGCGTAAAAACAATAAATTTCGTTAGAGGTTGGAAGCAAAATATCAACTTTTCCTGGTTTGAAACTTGAAATCACAATAGGCTTCGTTGGGTTTGCAGAATTTCCATTTTTATATCCATATAAGGTATATTGATTGGCTACTTTCTCCGTATAGTCCCCTGTAAAAGATAAATTTAACTTATCAGTAGAAGTAAGCTCAATCCTATCTACATTGGCAACACCATTACTTGGTAAATATCCTGTTGGAAGTGAATTACTAATTGAGTATATTAAATTTCCAAAATTTGTTACTGTACAAACTTGAGGTTTCGAAATAAAATTGCCTGATAAAGTTATTAACTGAATTGATGAAAGGGTATTACTTAAATTTGTTGTAAAAGTAAATGACTTGGGAAGGTCAGATGAAGAAAAAGAGGTATTTGCAACTGTGCTTGGCAAAGATGACAGTACATAATTATCATAGGTATTAAACGGGTGTTTAGGTATTGTTATCTCAATTTTTACGTTTGCATTATTCGGAGGTGCAATTGAACAGTATGTATACGAAAATACGGGTTCATTGGTTTGCCTAACCAACACCTTTTTACAAGAAGTCGCAACTTTATTCCCGACCGTAGTGATCTGTAAAATAGTAAACTCCCTTGTTTCTCTTTTTGAAGTAGTAGCATACTTATATGTAGAAACGCCTAAGGAATTTGCTCTTGCCTCAACTAAACTTTCACCCTTATAATCAAAAACATACCGCGTACCAAAGCCCCCCGATTGGTCTGTAACATTCAGATTGGTGGTTACACAGATTTCAGTAGCAGAAAGATTAAAATTGCTTCTATCATAAGCGGGATCTGTACAAAGATCTTGACTCATACATAAAAATGTAAAAGTATTTGGAATGATGATCAAAAGTATCTTCAAAAAATGGTTCATTGGCTAAACCAAACGATTATGAATTGTTAATATAAAACGCACAAATATTAAATCTTATTCTCTTTACCCTCTTGGATTAAACGTAAATTTTTTCGATGAGAAAA
Source organism: Leadbetterella sp. (assembly GCA_051649345.1). Taxonomy (GTDB): domain Bacteria; phylum Bacteroidota; class Bacteroidia; order Cytophagales; family Spirosomataceae; genus Leadbetterella. Next base: position 1,211 of record JBOFGX010000336.1, read on the forward strand.
TACAACTAATGTAAACAAGCTGATTGATAGAGTATGTATGTCTCCCATCTCTTTGTAAAGAATAAATGTAAATAATACAAAACCTAATGCCCCTAGCATAGATCCTAAGGATACTATTCTAGTTACAAAAACTGTACTTGCAAAAACAGCAATACAAACAAGACCACCCAAAGGAGAACATGCTAGTATTACACCGAGCGAAGTAGCCACACCTTTACCTCCTTTAAACTTCATAAAAATCGAGAAAATATGACCGAATACGGTAAATAGTCCTACTATGTAAAAATAGTTTTTATCAAGATAAATAAATTTTGTTGCTAATGTGGGAATCATTCCCTTCAACAGATCAGCTATCAAAACAATTGCACCCGCCTTTTTACCTAAAACACGTAAGGAGTTGGTGGCTCCAGAATTTCCACTACCATGTTTAGTGATATCAATATCATGAAATTTCTTGGCATATAAATAAGCCGATGGAATAGATCCAATCACAAATGCTAATGCATAAAGTCCGAATATCATTTTTTTATAGATTTCTTTTTTATTGCTAAATCATGAGCTGTATCATAATACGCTCTTAAGTTTGTCCAATCAAAAACATCAGATATGTTTTCTACTTTATTTCTTTGCATAATACGCTCCCGCTGACTCATTTCTGTAAATTTAAACATAATATCAGCCAATTGCTCTGCGGCAGAAGCAAAACTAGAATTTTTACGATTCAATACATATACACCTACATTTTCATGATCGTGCATAAGTTGTTTCATGAAATCACCAAAACCCGACAAATCACTAGTGACAGTTGGTATACCCCGTATAATGCACTCCAAAGGTGTATACCCCCAAGGCTCATAATAGCTTGGAAAAACCCCTAGATGACACCCTCTAACAAACTGTCCATATTCAAGGCCAAAAAGCGGATTCGTAGGAGAAATAAAGTCAGGGTGGTATACAAACTTCACCTTATCTTCTGGATGATTCATGAGATTATGCTTCTCTAGATAATCTGTAATTTCATCTTCTTTTTCAAGTAAATGTGTGACTGTTTTAGGAAGGGTATGGGTTTTCCACGTTTGAATAGTTCTTCGAAGTCGAAGTCTCCAATATTCGCTTACAAAGGAATTTAGATCAGGCAAGTTCACATCTTCTTCCGAAGCTGAAGAATAAAAAAGCTGATCCCCTATTTCTTTTTCTATGGCTTCACACGTTTGCCTAATTTCCTCCATGACTGCCTTCGATTGAAGTACTTGAGGATCTAAAGATTTCACAGGGTTTTTTGTAATCATAAACATCACAACTGTTACTTCGGATCCAGAAGATTTCAATTTCTTATTGAGTATTTTTAAGGCCTCTAAAGTAAGATCATACCCTTTGTTTACATATTCGTAACGCCCCGAAGTAAAAAAGTATATCGTTTTGTCTAAATTAAATGAATAGCTCTGAAAAAAGTGCCCCATCACAAACTCATTAATACGCTCCTTGTATTTCTGGTGTTGATTCTGAAACTCGTGCGTTACGGTATACCGTGTAATATTAAGTCCATTGGGTAGAATAATATCACATGTTCTACCAAAAAACACTTCACATTCTCTAGCAGTAACGTCAGAAACAGTACTCAAAACATGGGCATTTTGGGCGGAAAACCGCTCGATTTGTGCTTGTGCTAAAATACCATAATGTTCTGCTTGCTTATCCCATTTGTAAGACTCTAATTTTTCATAAAAGCCTTGGTCATTACCTGCAATGTACCTACCCAGCATAGTGGCATGCGTGGTAAAAACGGTGGCAAAATTTATGTTTTTATGTTTTAAACCTAAAATTGGAAGAGAAGCCATCCATTCATGAAAATGACAAATGACATTCTGGGAACTTGAAATTAGCTTCGAAAAAGCTTCTAAATACTGGACTACTCCTTCGCCAAAAGCGACCACAGAATCCACAAGTTTCTCACAATTTATAGTAGAAATCTGAAAGTTTTCCCAAAGACCAAATTTTAGCTGATCTACGCTCGAGAGCAACTTATTAAAATCTACCAAGATAATTCGAGGTTTTCCTGTCACGAGCCAACGTCCATAATGGACCTCCAAGCCTTTATTTCTAAGATCTTTTGCTGCTTCGGCAAATATAGAATCATCATTTTCCTGATTTTCAAATTCTATATGAGCAGTTTGAGGGAAATAAGGACCTATCAAGCAATAATTATCTTTCCATTCCTCTACCATAGCAGGGACTTTAGAGCGTATAACCGTATAGATACCGCCTACTTGATTACATACCTCCCAAGCTAGTTCAAACAAGATGGGTCTAGCGACCTCTCTTTTCTCAACTTTCTCTGTACTTTCGGTGTTCTGCTTAAACTTCGCCATATTATTCTGCAAATAAATCTCCAGTCCTAACTCTAGGAACAATATTTAAGTGTTTATACGCTTTCTCAGTCGCCTCTCTACCTCTTGCTGTACGCTTCAGGAATCCTTCTTTTATCAAAAAAGGCTCATATACCTCTTCGATGGTTTCTGCTTCTTCTCCAACGGCTGTCGCAATTGTACTCAAGCCCACAGGTCCTCCTTTAAACTTATCTACAATGGTAAGCAAGATTCTGTTATCCATTTCGTCCAAGCCATCTTGATCTACTTCTAAAGCGGTAAGAGCTATTTTTGCTATCTCCTCTGTGATTTTTCCATTACCTTTAACTTGAGCAAAATCTCGAGTTCTTCTAAGTAAATTATTAGCTATACGTGGCGTACCGCGACTTCTACGAGCTATTTCATACGCCCCTTTGTCTTCGATCGGAGTTTTTAAGATATACGAAGACCTTTTAAGGATTTTACTCAGAAGCTCCGCATCATAATACTCGAGACGAGAATTTATACCGAATCTCGCTCGTAAAGGAGAGGTTAACAATCCAGAACGCGTAGTAGCCCCTATAAGTGTAAAAGGGGATAATCCGATCTGTACACTTCTAGCGTTTGGACCCGAATCCAGCATGATATCGATTTTGTAATCTTCCATGGCAGAATACAGATATTCTTCTACAATAGGATTCAACCTATGAATTTCATCAATAAAAAGTACATCATTCGTTTCCAAAGAAGTCAATAGCCCAGCCAAATCACTAGGCTTATCCAATACTGGCCCTGAAGTGATTTTAATGTTGGAGCCCAACTCATTGGCTATGATATGTGACAATGTAGTTTTACCTAAACCCGGAGGACCATGAAGCAAAACATGATCCATAGCCTCTTCACGCATTTTTGCCGCATGGACAAAAATTTTGAGATTTTCCAAAATCTTATCTTGACCCGTAAAATCATCAAAAGAAAGAGGCCTAAGGGCTCTTTCAATATCTTTTTCTATGGGTGTTAAAGATTCTGCGTCTCCTTTCAAAAAATCTTGCCGCATGAAGATGTATTTATGCTTTTAGCCAAATTAACCTTCAAAAATAGGATTTTTTTTGGGAACATTTAGACTTTTTAGTAGGAAAATTTTCAACTCTATCGCAGTATCAATATAGAGCCTTTCATTACCTTCTCCCCTTCTTCTGGAAAATCTTTAGGGGTGAACCTAAATACATACGGATATATCTGATTACCAAATGTTTTTCCTCTAACATTGCCATTCCAATTAAGTTCGTCTATTTTGGTAGCTAAGTATATTAATTCCCCCCACCTGTTGAAAATTTTAAAATCAAATGGCTCACCTACATACTTAATGAATGCTTTATATTCATCATTTATAAAATCTAAGTTAGGAGAGAATGCATTAGGCAACCTTACCTCAGGAAGGCAGCCTTCCAACACGGTAAAGTTTGTATCTCTAGAGCAGCCCATTTCATTTGTGATAGACACTTTATACGGTGCAGGTATCTGAACAAGAAACAAGGAATCCGTACTTATTGTAACATTTAATGATGTTTTCCAGTCAAACTCAAAGTCTTTACCTCCCTTGGGCTTTGCATCCAATAGCTTGGACTCATTATCCTCTAAACATAAATAAATAGGAGATTTAATTGTATAATCAGGTGAAGGTTTTATAAAAATCCTTAAATCATCAAAGATTTCTTCTGTACACGTGACCTGTGTAAGGTTATTGACGGTAGAATTACCCGATGCCGCACCCACTTTAGAATCTCGAGTAACTTTTAATTTGAGCTTTACATTGTTCCAACCAACCTTACTAAATGTATGAACAGCATTTAATCCCGTTTTTTTTGTGCCATCTTCAAATATCCATTCGGCTTCATTCTTGAAGGGACTACATATCCCTTGAGCTTGCAATCGTGTAGGTATACCGAAACAATTACCATTATACGTTGGCCCACCACCTCCATCGGAATCGCCTTGGGGGGATTTGGTAATATTGGGAAGCCCTAAGGCTGCTCTACCCGGCTCCAAATCAACCCCTCTGCCGCCGCTTTGTAGTAAGGTAAAATTTGTTTGGATACCATTACCTTTAATGTCTGGATCTTGAATGAAGGGTAAAAAATCTTTTCCTTGGATACTCAAATAAACATATTTTTCACCCGTCCCATGTACGGGACCACGCTGTACAGCACCATATACATCGGTAGCAGATTGTGAAATGATCGTTCTATTCGCTGAAATTGTAGCGGGAGAACCGTCAAACAAGGCTAATTGAACCAGATAAGACGATTGGCCTAAACTGGGGTTACCTGACACAGATGCATAAATAATATCTCCATTAGGAGAAAATGTAATACCATAAATATTGGGTGGGGCAGGGATATTAATATCAATTAGCTGTGGATTAGAAATGTTATTCGTCGTTGTATTTATGTCAAAAACCTCTACATAGTTTCTGCCTCCCTGCACAAACCCTCTGGCATATTTTGTCCCATTCGGAGATATAGAAGATTGGGTGGTGTAATTTGCTAAACTATTAGTAGATGAACCCGTTGAATTGGCATTTATATTTATGCCCGTGCTATCAATTTTTATAGCATAGTTTACTCCATTTTTTGTATTATGAGCATGAAGTATAAATCCTTTTTCATCATCTGTAACCCTTACAGCCAACTTTTCAGAAACGGGATAAAGCAAAGGCACATCTATTTCTGTAATTGCCCCAATACCCTCATTATACCGTTTATCAATGACACTATACGTAAGTAACCCACTGGGCGGATTTACTTTAAACAAATAATATTGTGTGTAATCACACGTATTGCAATTAGGCTTAGGGACAAGTGCTAGCCCTTGTGAATTAGTACCTCCGGATAAACTGCCTGTAACCCCATTTAAAATACTAACTTCTTGATCTTGTCCATTAAAAACCTTTTTACCATCACTATAATAAGCTAAATTTTGATCTTTATCATATACAATAGCTGTCGAACCCGTAGCTATTAGACTAGAATTATCAACTGTTCCTGGAGTAAATTTAGGATCCTCAATTTCCTCTGGGTCAACAAGATCACCCGTATCGCTTAAAGAATCTCGCTTCAATGGAGTTCCTGATAAAGTAAAATCTACTCCTGCTTTATTCCCAAAAAACCACTTTTCTTTATATCCACCTGATTGAGGGGGTACGTAGCAGATTTTCACATTTATAGTGGCAGAACGTGAACATCCACTGACTTTATCCTTCACTGTTACGCTGTAACAACCGGGCTCTTTTACAGTGATTTTTGACGTGGTTTCACCTTTAGGATACCATAAATAATCAACATTAGATGGAGCTGTATTTCCTAATCCTTTAAAGGGGTCAAGTTCTAAGTCTGAACCTTCACATACGGTAGTATCCGCTTTATTTTTATCATTAAAGGTCGGTTGCTTGGGATATGTACCTACCTGAATGTTTTTTGACTGAACTATTATTGCTCCAGAAGCATTGGTTGCTGATAGGTTGATCGTATAATTTCCTGAGCTAGGAAAACTTGCATTAAACCCACGATTAAAATTGGGGGGATTAGAACCTATATTCCAAGCAAATCCTGTGTGGGTTGTATCTAAATCAAATACACGGACATTCTCACTACATTGACCAACTCCCGCTTGACTGGCACAGGCTGGCGTAGTTACATATATCTGTCCATATATACTTCCTGAAACAAAAAGTAGCGATAATATGCACCAGTATATAGGATCGTGAGATTTCAAATGATAATTTTCGTTGAGTATTTCCTATCAAAAAACGTACAAAACATCTTTAAATTCTATTTTTTACCAATTTAATTTTAATATAGTCAATCTTATATAGTTAATGAATGTAAGGAAAGTCTATTTTGTTCGAATTTTATTCTGGTTTTGATACTATTGTATCTTCAACATCCATAAACATCATCAAAAATTTACTTTTTCCTGTCATTTCTAAAGGCAAGGCGTTAGTAAATCTAAAATTTTCAACTATTTTTATTGAATCAAGTTATTTATGAAAATCCATCTTCTATTATTATCAAAAATAAAAAATAATAGGGTAATTTTATAAAATGGAATGAAATTTGATTGATTTTACATTAGGATTATATAAACACAAAACCAGTGATGTTCCGTTATAACTTATAAATATCTGAATATCACTATAATTAAATCGAAAAATGAAGAAATCGATAGGTTTATTTTTGATGCTTATCCTTAGTTATGTGGGATTTGCACAAGACGCACAATTTACACAGTTTTATGCAGCTCCCATGTATCATAATCCTGCTTTTACAGGTTCAGGATATGCTCCAAGGGTCATGTTTAATTATCGAAATCAGTGGCCATCTTTAACTTCCAATTTCGAAACTACTATGTTCACTGTTGATCATTTTATTGAGAAGTACAATAGCGGTATAGGTTTGATGCTTTTTAATGACAAGCAAGGTAATCATTTAAGAAATACAGAAATTGCAGCTTTATATTCTTATGAACTTAAATTAGGGGAATCTAATTCTTTACGTCTAGGCTTATCAGGGTCTTATGCAATGAGAGGTTTTAATCCTCAAGGTCTAATTTTTGGTGATCAAATAGGTGCTGATGGAAGCGTTGCCCCCTTATCAAATGACGATTGGGCCGATCCAAGTAGGGTACGTAATTCTTCCAATGTTGATTTCAGTGCGGGGGCATTGTATTTCAATAAAAAATATTATTTCGGTGCTTCTATTTCGCATATTGCTAAGCCAAAATTTGGGTTTTCTGATGCAGGTGGTACGAGTACATTGTACCGAAAAATAATGGTTAACGCAGGATATACATTTGACTTTTCAGAGAGGATGGGTTTTTCTAATAACGATGATAGAGAGTTTACTGTCAATGTCAACACTTTATTTAAGAATCAGGGTGTGTTTTCTCAGCTTGAATTTGGCTCATTTGCTACCTATACGCCTCTTACTTTTGGTGCAGGATACAGAGGTATCCCTTTAAGAAAAGCGGTAAGTGGATTTGAAGGCCGCGATGCTGCCTTTGCTTTGGTTGGATTTAGATTTGATAGGTTTTCAATTGGTTATAGTTATGATATAACTATTTCGGGCTTGAACAAAGGAGGTGGCACAGGTGGTGCTCACGAGTTTTCAATTTCTTATCAACTCGATAAGCTGGATAGTGATAAGACTCCTTACTACAAACAAAGGAGAGGAGAAATGGCTTGTCCTAAATTTTAATGCCTTTAGGAACCAGAATCAAGATATTTACGTATTATTACATTATGAGACCATCTTAAGAATTGTATAAGATGGTTTTTTTTATTATCGAAAATCTAAATTTTCTAGGTTGTGCGTCAATTAATAACATGCATTTTTTTACTTTTTTGGGGATTTATTGGATACTCACAAATTAAAGAACCCACCAAATGGTCTTTCGACTATTCTCCCAAACAATTTAAAAAGGGAGAAACCATAGATATTATTTTTAAGGCTAAAATAGATCCCGATTGGTATATATATTCAAATGATTTCAAGGAAGACTTAGGCCCAACACCAACTACAGTAATTTTTAATCCATCAAGTGACTTCTCACTTCAAGGAAAATTGATGGGTATTCATGCCAAGAAAAAATTTGACCCTGTCTGGGAAGGAGACATTACCTACTTTGAAAAAACGGGGGAGTTTAGACAAAAAATAAAGACAAATTCATTTGAGTTTAGTATTTCTGGTAAGCTCGACTATCAAACCTGTACCAATGTAGGTGGACAATGCGTTCCGGGCAAAAAAGCTTTTGATATTTTAGTTAAATCTGAACAGGAATCTAAACTTAGTCCCATTGATACGAATCAATCCAGCACCCAAACATCCATTAAAACAACTGATTCTGCACAAAATCAAATTTTGACAGATACAAACAAAGTTGCAAAAACGGTAATTAAACCTATAGAAACTGGCTCTCAAACAGGGATTAGTTTTGGATTTCTAATTACTGCATTTCTAGCGGGTCTAGCGAGTATTTTTATGCCTTGCATTTACCCCATTATGCCCATGACGATTAGCTTTTTTACTAAGCAAACCAACGGAAAAAGTAAGGCTATTTTATATGGCGTATTTATCATGCTAATTTTTGCATCTATGGGATTGGTAACCATGCAATTAGGAGCTCCTTTTTTAAACTTTCTAAGTACGCATTGGATACCCAATAGTATTTTCTTCTTAGTATTCATTGTATTTGGGATTTCTCTACTGGGTGCGTTTGAAATTGTACTTCCAGCTTCCACAGTTAACAAAGTCGATAGACTGGGAGATAAAGGAGGGATTCTAGGTATATTCTTTATGGCTTTAGCCCTTGTATTAATTTCATTTAGTTGTACGGTCCCATTTGTAGGCTCAATTCTTATAAATGCTTCGCAAGGTGCTGTTTTGCAACCTTTGTATGGAATGTTGGCATTTGGTTTGCCTTTTGCCATAGTTTTTGGAGGATTGGCTATGTTTCCATCTTTGCTAAAATCTCTTCCTAAATCAGGAGGATGGTTGGGTGAATTGAAAAAGGTATTTGGGTTTATGGAATTTGCTTTAGCACTTAAGTTCTTAAGCACAATAGATCTTACACGCCATTGGAATATTCTGGATAGAAACATTTTTCTTGGAATATGGATCGTATTATCCACTATAATCTTTATATATATCATGGGCTGGATGCGATTGGGATCCGATACCAAAGTAGAAAAGTATGCCCCAGGTAGAATATTCTTTGCCTCATTATTCTTTGGATTTACTATCTATTTATTTGTAGGATTGGCGAATAAACCCTTGTCATTATTATCAGGAATACTTCCTCCTATGAAGAGTTCGAGTATGGGATCTTTAGAAGATCCGCGGATGTCATCGCTAATACATAACCTCGCGGGTTTTCATAAAATGGAGGATGCGATCGATTATTCTAAAAAAATCAATAAGCCTATATTTTTAGATTTTACAGGAGAAGCATGTGCAAACTGCCGCAAAATGGAGGAGCAAGTGTGGATAGATAAGGAGATACTAAACCTCCTAAAAACCAAATTTGTAATCGCTTCCTTGTATGTGGATGACACGACTCCCCTACCTGTCAATGAGCAGTATATTTCTAAATACGACGGTGATAAAGTAACTACTTTGGGTGGCAAAAATATGGATTATGAAATCACGAAATTTAACAATAATGCACAGCCTTACTATTTCGTGGTAAATCCCAATGGTGAAATTTTATCTGGTCCAATGGCTTATGGTAGTAAAGAGAACTTCAAAGCTTTTTTAATGAAAGGTTTGAATAAAAAATAAGTCGGATAAAAATTATCCGACTTATCAATCCTATAAACTATTACGACCATGTTGTAAGATTATAAAAACCATACAAACATAAGATGCACATTCTATATAAAAGGTTGCAAACTTATCAGTAAATATTTCGTTAATAAATTTAGATTATAAAATCTCCATTATGAAAAGCTTACAAGTATTCGCGATTATACTATTTTTTTTACTCAATAATGATGTATTAGGACAAGGTACTCCTATACCCGAAATTGAAACCATAAAGGTTGATACTGCCGAACCGAGTAAACCCATATTGTTTGAGCAGCCTAAGGCTCCATGGAGGAGTAAGCTGTTATATGGCGGAAACATTTTTGGTGGATTTTGGGGGCAATTATACCTTGATGCAAGTCCCACAATTGCATATGAACTAAATGAAAAAGGCTTGGTAGGTGGAATAGCATTGCGAATAAATTATCTAGGGAGACAACAAATACAAGGACAATCCTACGGTAGTAGTTCGCTGGCAGTGGGACCTCAGCTCTATTTGAGACAAAAAGTATTTAACTCTTTTTTTGCACATGCCGAGTATGAGTTGATAAATGCAGGGGAAGATCGTTTCTTTGATTATATTCCAAACAGTACCCTTGCCACCAATAGAAGATGGGGTGGAGCAACATATGTAGGACTTGGATTTTATAGAGGAATGCAGAAACAACAAAGCGGTGCATACATATCCGTACTCTATAATCTTTCTGGTGGTACAAGAGGTTTTATAGACCCCCAAGGATTTTTTGGTAACATTCCAATCGTTATCCGATTCGGTGCGTTGTTTAAGCGATAAATTGGATAGTCTAAGTTAAAAAAAGACTAGCTTATCGTATTTATACTCCATCCTGATCACATTGAGTACACACTCACGCCCAAAAATATACTTTCAAAACGGCTGAGAGCATTGCTTGGGACTTGCTATAGCTGATAGTTCTTCTATTGAGCCTTTTTAGATGGGTACGGAGGGTGAGATTGTTTCTCTCGATGTGATTGGTGCAACGATTCTTGAAATTGTGTATTTCGCTTTCAATCAGATATTTGTAGTTTATTAGCTTGTCTGTATATATCCTCGTGGCTTGGGCGGAAGTCAAGGTTTGAATAACCTCGTTCAGGGTTTTATTGGTGCGTGGACCTACACGAAAGCTCACTACTTTTTTAGTTTCTTTTTCCAAAGCATACACGATCCAAACTAGCTTGTCTTTGTTTTGGACGTAGGTTCTCATCTCGTCCACTTCGTATTTTTTACCCAATGCAATAGTCGGTGGAACAATCTGCGATGCTATTTTCTTGATTCTTTTGATGACCGTTGTGGCTGATATTCTGAGCAATCTTGCCGTACCCAAGATACCTACGTTCTCTTTGGTTAAGGCTATGATATTCTCATTAATGCCTTTATTATAAGCATTGTATTTGTAAAATCCTATACTAGATTTCTTGCAAGATTTACAAAAATATCTTTGCTTACCTCTGGCATCTTTGCCATACTTGATCATGGGATAATGGCAAATTTTACAATCACCAACTTGTTTGTAACACGAGGATGTATATAACGGCATTTGAGCCATATAGGAGCGATTTATTTTTGGGGTTTGGTACAAGTACTACCACCAAATTACTCATTTTTTGACTAAAATATTGCTCAAATATGTTATTGAAAGCTTACCAACTTGTTTGTAACATTACCACAAAAAAAGCCTCATAACTATTAAATTATGAGGCTTTTACTTTTCTGTGGGAGTTGAGGGATTCGAACCCCCGACCCTCTGCTTGTAAGGCAGATGCTCTGAACCAGCTGAGCTAAACTCCCTTTTTCCCTTTGGGAC
>JBOFGX010000337.1:0-3470 GCA_051649345.1 Leadbetterella sp.
ATGAAAGCTCCTGGATTTTTGAATAAATTAGAAATTTCTAGAAACGGTAAAGTGGAAGAAACTATACCTTATACAACAGGTGGAGCGATCATTTATGAATTTGATAAAACAGTAGATCCTACCTGGGTAGGAAGCTCCCAAAAATTTGACTTTGTGTTGTATGATAACCAAAATCAAAAGTCAGATGCCTACACCTTCACAGCTCAAATTTCCAATATTGCTCCTACATACAAAATAGAGGACATTACACGTGGTGGAAAAGCCTACAAGAAAATCACAGGTAATATCAATATTGACGAAACCTTGGCAAGCAACGTAAACTGGCTATTGAGTGGCGTTATCAATATTGAAGACTTAACTACTGTGACAGTAGAACCCGGTACTACTTTGTATGCTGAAACCGCAGCTACATTCGTAAATGTACAACCGGGTGGTAAAATGATTGCGAACGGTACGGCAGCTAGGCCTATCGTGATGACAACCATCAATAGAGCCGAAGGCGAAACGACAGCTCCTGCACCGGGCAACTGGGTTGGCTTAACTGTTAATGGTAGTGCGACCGTTCAAAATTCAGGTTCTTACAAATACATTCGTGTAGAATACGGAGGTAATGGAAACGACGCCTTCAAATTTGTAAATGTGGGCAGTCAAACAGTTGTTGACTACGTTCAAGCTTATAGAAGTGCTGATAATGGTTTTCGTATCAATGGTGGCAATGTCAACATCAAACATGCTGTGGGAACATCCAATGTAGCCGTAAATATGCGTTATGGTGCTGCTTGGAAAGGTACGGGGCAGTTTTGGTTATCTGTATCTACTGCACCTGCTACAGTAGGTATCCAAGGTAGAGATGCGGATTCAAATCCGATTTTATCTAACGTTACGATCGTAGGCCCTTTATTACTACCAACACCTGCAGCTACGGGCGGAGAAGGTATTCGTGTTAGAAACAATGCTAAAATCAGCATGTACAATGCCATCGTTTCAGGAGTAGAAACATCGATTCGATTCAGTGATGGATCTGAGAATTTTGTTCCTACGGGCAAGGTCATCTTCCGAAATTCAATTTCTTCAGGTAATACCGCCAATACGGGAACGGGATTCCATTCCTCTTCCAGCGTATTCAATCCTACGAGTTCATCCTACGTTGCTGCAAACAGAAATTCGGTGGATAGATTCACGTTTACTTCGAGTTATATTGGAACGTCTACGGCGGTTTCTGTGAATCCAAACACCATCAATCCTGCATTAGAAGCAGCAAATTATTCGGGTGCCGTACAAAGAGGAAGCGACTGGACAGTGGGTTGGGTTCGTATTTCGGATTCTGCAATCAGACAATAAATAGCATAATAACGCATTAGACGATTGAATAAATTTCTAATGCGTTATTCTAGCTTACTTTTTATTATATGTAATTTATACAGTCTTAAATAGTTTATCAAGGAATTTTAAAATATTAGAAACTAATGCAATTCCTTTAAACCAAGATTTAGCCCGTTTGAAAAAATGAAAGAGATTAAGTTTCGACAAATTTGTAACGCTATATTTTTTCAAGAGGGTCATTAAAGCTTGGATGTTTTTTTGCTTCCTTTTTTTCAAAAAAAAGGAAGTCCGCCTGAAAGGCACCTAAGAATAATCGTAGAGTTATCTAAATAGTTGAACTTATATTTATGTTTTTTGAGTTAAAAACGAATCATAATAATTTGATAAAATACGTTTGCATTTTGTGTATGATCACCCACTGGGTTTCTGGGCAAAATTTCTATTTGCCTATCAAAACAGATAAAACAGGCAAAACCTTGGTGACCGTACAGATTCAAACCGTATTGGATAAAATTGCCAAGCAAGGTGGAGGTACATTGTATATCTCCACCGGCAATTACCTTACCGGAAGTTTGTTTCCCGGTAAAAATACAACCATCCTCTTGGAAAATGGTGCTCAATTGATCGCTTCCAAAAGCATGAAAGATTATGTAGGTAAGCACTTTATTCATGCCAAAAATGCCGATAATTTTACACTAAAAGGCGAAGGCACAATCAACGGAAACGGTAGTTTCTTCTATGATTCTACCTACAAACCCTTGGCTAGACCCGAACCTTGGATCGTGATCGAAAACTCAAAACAAGTACACGTAGAGGGAATCAAATTTATCAATTCTCCCTCTCATGTATTGGTTTTAGACAATTGCCGAAAGGTCAATATCCATCGCATCAGTATTATCTGCGATCCTAAAAGTCCCAATACAGATGGTATTGATATTGTGGGTTCCAGTGACGTAGTTATCGATCAATGTTATTTTGAAACGGGTGATGATGCCATTTGCCTAAAATCCAAAAAAGATATGGACAATGCCTTTGCCAAAGAAGGCTCTAGCAGCGGTATCGAAAACGTGATCGTCACCAACTGTATTCTCAAAAGTGATGACGCGGCCATTAAACTCGGAACGGGTTCTGAATACGTTACCAAAAACTGCTTGTTCAAAAACAATATCGTTTCGGATTCTCGCTACGGGGTAGCTCTTTTTATGATGGACGGAGGCAGTTATGAAAACATCGTTTTTTCAGACATGATCATTGAAACAGGCGGGAGACACGACAATCACTATCCCATATTTTTGGATATTCATCAACGCAACGAAAATAGCAAAGTAGGACAAATCAAAGGTATCACGTTTAAAGATATTTCGATCAAAACTGAGGGATGTGTCTATATATCAGGTCACAAAGATAGTTTCGTAGATAATATCCTATTTGACAATATCCAGATCGATATACCTTTTGCAAGAAACACAGACAAATGGGTAAAACCCAAAGGCAACAAAGCCATCAAACAATGGGCGACTTGTGCTGATTTTACGAAGGAAAAAGCCTCTTTTATTATTGGAAACGCTAAAAATGTACAATTGAAAGATGTTCGCATTTCGCATACAAAAAGTGATGTACAAAAACATGCGTTTGGGTTTATCAATGCTACCGTACAAACAGACCATATTTCGGGGAATTCGATAGGTGTGGATACTTTGTATTTTGAAACCAATTCTCACGTCCAAAAAATACAAGAATGAGATCTTTCCTATGGCTCTTATTACTTTCCTTTGGATATGCTCAGGGGCAATGGGTTTTAGACCCTTCCTACAAATCAAAAATTACACAGAGTTTACAAAATGCCTCCAATCATGCTGCAAATGCTTGTTTTGATCCCCTAGGCCGTGCAAAAGGTGATTATGAGCTTGTATCAGGCAAATGGTCTCCTTACGAAACCGCTTGGCATACTGGACAACTCATTCATGGCTTGTTGCAGGCCAACCAAATTCTACAATCCAAAAAAATAGAACAACAATGTATCCAATCAGGAAACTGGTGGTGTAGCTTACAAATCAAGCAAGGAAAGCTTAAAGGCTACCTTCGAGCCATTCATGGTGCTGAGGTAGGTGAGTATATCAACACGACGACGATTACAGATGGAACAC
>JBOFGX010000338.1:0-8500 GCA_051649345.1 Leadbetterella sp.
AGTTTTTTCATCATTTCCGGGTTTAATAGCCACTCATTGTGAAGACGAGAACACCGTTAAAACGCGTCAAGAAATCTTTAAAGAAACATATAAAAACGAAGCTCTTCCTTACGATATACATGCTCAAATCAGAAATGTAGATGCGTGCTATATTTCTTCCAAGATGGCTTCTGATCTAGCCAGAAAACACGGAACTAGATTACACATTTTACACATCTCAACAGAAAAAGAACTTGATCTATTTGATAACCACATACCTCTTTCTCAAAAAAAGCTAACAGCTGAGGCCTGTGTACATCATCTCTTCTTTGATGCTACAGATTATAAAATACTCGGAGATAAGATAAAATGCAATCCTGCTATTAAGTCTAATCAAAAAGAGGGCATATTACAAGGCTTACTTTCAGATAAAATTGATATTATAGCCACAGACCATGCTCCGCATCTACTTGATGAAAAATCTCATGGATATTGGGAATCTCATGCGGGATTACCACTGGTTCAACATAGCCTATATATGATGTTGGATTTATACAAAAAAGGCAAAATAAGTCTGGAAAAAATAATTGAGAAAATGTGCCATGCACCGGCAGATTGCTTTTCTATTGAAAGAAGAGGATATATACGAGAAGGATATTGGGCAGATCTTGTTTTGTTAGATTTGGAAACAGCTTATAAAGTAAGCAAAGATAATATTCTTTACCATTGTGGGTGGTCACCGTTAGAAAACTACACATTACCTGGGGAGGTAGTAACGACTATTGTTTCTGGAGAAATTCAATATCATAAAGGAGAGTTTTTTCAAAAAAATGCAGGCAAAAGGGTGAAATTTAACCGAAAATAATTTGTTTGAGCCTTGGAATGAAGAATTTTGTCTCAATTAATCTAATCGATAGATTTTTGTTAACATAAATTTAAAACAAGCACAACTAAATAGTTGACAATCAACCAATACCGAAACTAGGTTTTTCCAGAATTGTTTGGTTTCTATACTGAAATAGTTTAAATTTGTGTGTCTAGACTTCAAAACGCTAAACATTAGAATATTGAAAGGGCTTTTCAGGTTTTTCAAATTAATTGCTATTAATACTGTCCTGATTGGATTTTTGGCTGTTTTTCTAACAGCCACTAGTTATACTTCTTCCTCAAAAATTCGCCAAAAGTTTTACCCCTCCAATTATAAAAATTCTCTTTCTCAATCTCAATGGGATTTTCTATTCGCTGATAGTCTACTCAAAACCATGACTCTTGAAGAAAAAGTAGGTCAATTGTTTATCGTAGCTGCATTTTCAAATAGAGATGAAAAATACTATCAAAAACTGGAGTCTCAAATCCAGAAATATAATTTGGGTGGCCTTATTTTTTTTCAAGGTAATCCCATAACACAAGCTCAATTAACAAATCGATTTCAACTAGCATCCAAGAATCCCTTATTAATAGGCATTGATGCTGAATGGGGTCTAGGTATGCGATTAGACGGAGCATTTTCGTTCCCCAAGGCCCTAACCATGGGTGCTACAGGAGATACAAAACTAGTAGAGCAATGTGCAGAAGAAATGGCAAAACATTGTAAACGAATAGGAGTTCATATAAACTTCGCTCCCGATGCAGATGTCAACACTAATCCTCAAAATCCAGTAATAAATTACCGTAGTTTTGGCGAATCTTCTTCCAAAGTGTCTGATTTTTCTAAAGCATTTGCCAAAGGTCTTCGTAAATATAGAATTCTAAGTAGTGCAAAGCACTTTCCTGGACATGGTAATACAAAAGAGGATTCTCACTATACTTTGCCGACCATATTGAGCTCTAAAGAGGAGATTTTGAATACGGAGTTGATTCCATTCAAAGAGCTTATTAAAGATAGTATTTCTAGTATTATGGTTGGCCATTTGAGTGCCCCTGCGTTTGACCCAAGACCCAATATGCCTGCCAGTATATCAGAACCTATCATAAAAGGCTTACTAAAAGGACATTTACTCTATGAAGGCTTGGTGATTTCAGATGCTTTAAACATGAGAGGCATAACAAGACAATATCCCACGGGGCTTGCAGAATGTATGGCATTCAAAGCAGGGAATGACATACTTTTACAAACAGAAAATATTGACATCGCTTATCCAGCTTTACTACAAAAATTCTTGGATAGTACTTTTCAAGAATTTGATCTTAACTACAGTGTACGTAAAATAATTTTAGCAAAAAAATGGGCTGGATTGTATAGTAATACGCCAAAAACGATAGAAATCTCAAATATTAGTCAAGATCTTAATACTAGCTATGCTTCCTACCTAAAACAAGATGTATTTAATAAAGCCGTTACGATTGTAAAACACACAGATAAAGTAATTCCCATTGAGAATAATCCTGATCAAAAAATAATTTGTCTCACCGTCGCGAAAGAAGAAAATCAAGATTTTTTAGATGCATTAAACACCTACGGTAAAGTGGATCATATCCGAGTAGGGAATAAAGATTCGTATCAAAAAATTATTAAACTGAAAGAAGAACTATCCTTATATTCCACCATAATAATAGGCCTACATCCCAGTAGTCAGTCTGATAGGCGAGATTTTGGATTATCGAATGAAACCATTCGTGCTCTTAAAGATCTATCGGCCGATTTACCCATTGTGCTTTGTGTCTTCGGCAATCCATACAGTTTACGAATGTTTTCGGGTTTTGATAATATCATTTGTGGGTATGAAGACGAAGTTGAAGCTTACAAAAGTGTAGCGGATATTCTTCATGGTGTACGCTCTTCTAAGGGGAAGCTCCCCATCACCACACTGAATGAAGAGGTACAGGCACAGACGGGTATTCATATCCAATCAAGTACGGATGTCCTTGGAATGGCAAGCCCTTACGAAGTAGGTATGGATGGCAGTAAGCTTGCCACTATCAAATCTATAATCAATGGTAGTATTCAAGCACAAGAATTTCCTGGAGCACAAGTATTGATAGCAAAAGATGGAAAAATCATATATAACGAAGCGTACGGTAATATGAAATACGGAGAGTTGAGTCCTATTTCAACCAAGCATATATATGATTTAGCATCGTTGACCAAGGTATCTGCCACACTTCAAGCGGTAATGCAACTATATGATAGAAAAAAATTAGACATCAATCATACATTATCCAAGTATATTCCTGAAGTACAAGGAACAGATAAAGCCAATATTACAATTCGTGATCTTTTACTGCATCAGGCGGGTCTTCAGGCATTTTTACCCTTTTGGATGAATACCAAAAAAGGAAGAGGAGGGTTTGATCCAAACTATTATATTCAACCAACCGAAAGCAGCATAACACACAAAGTCGGTGAAAACCTGTATATCAAGTCAATTATTAAAGACTCTGTTTTAAAATGGATTATCAAAAGCCCGAAAAAGGAAAGCGGCAAACACCATGTTTACTCAGACTTAGGAATGATTTTACTACAGCACGTTATTGAAAAAGTATCAGGATTAGGATTGGATGAATATTGCCAGAGGAACTTCTATGAACCTCTACAAATGACACATACAGGATTCAACATTCATAAGTCAAATCCTTTGGATCTAATTACACCAACAGAAAAAGACAATGAATTCAGGGAGTCACAAATTCACGGAACAGTACATGACCCCAACGCTGCACTTCTAGGTGGTGTAGCGGGTCATGCTGGCTTGTTTTCGAATGCTTGGGACTTAGCAAAACTATTTCAGATGAATTTGAATGGAGGCACATACAACAACAAAGTTTACTTTTCTAAAACTACCAGTGAATTTTTTTCACGAAATAAATCAGACATAAGTCATCGTATTTTGGGTTGGAATAAACCCCAAAATGATGGGAACGTATCTCAATTTGCTTCTCCACAAGCATATGGTCATACAGGATATACTGGAACAGTGGTATGGATAGATCCAAAGTATAACTTAGTGTTTATATTCCTTACAAACAGAGTTTATCCAAACAACAGCAACTTATTCTTAAAAAATAAAACCCGTAAGCGAGTGCATGATATCGTATATCAATCGCTTAGTAAACTATAAAAATGCCCTTTTCTTTTTCGGCTTTTAAAAACCACCATTTATTTGTTCTTATTTATAGGTTGATAATAATATTTGGTTTATTTCAATTCAATCGATTCCTGTTTTGGAAATTTAATTCTACTCATTTTCAATCGTACACATTCAATGAAAGTATTGAAGTCTATATTGTAGGCTTACGCTTTGACATGGTAAGCATAATTTATTTATTTCTACCATTTGTACTTTTATCATTATTTGCCAATAAATGGGCAATAAATATCCTGAAGTGCCTATACTTCTTTCCTTTGATAGTATGTATTGCACTTATGTTGGCAGACACAGCTTATTTCCCATTTATTTTAAAACATATAAGCTATCAAACAAGCAGAGAGCTTAAATCCTTACATAATTTAGGTGGGTTATTGCTGATTTTCTGTAAAGATTATTGGTACTTTATACTATTACTTATCAGTACAATGTTAATAATTCATTGGCTATATCATAGGCTTGATGTACATATTTATCCAGTAGGTATTCATTATAGAATTGATATTCTTGCAGCATTTAGCTTCGTAGTACTTTGGGCAGCAAGAGGAGGAAGTTTGGCTCATGAGTGGCGACCTATAGGCTTGAACTATGGTGGTTTTGCTGTAAAATCTCCAACAGATTTAACATTGCTCGTCAATACACCTTTCTCGATTTTAAAAACCATACATCAAAAAGGAATAATAGAAGATCATTATTTTAGCACAAAAAGCATATGTTCAGGAATATTTTCACCCATACATATGCCTTTTGAGAATAAAGAAGTAATCATTAACAAACCCAATGTGATTTTTTTGGTAGTTGAAAGCCTCAGCGATGAAGCGACAGAATCTTCTGGAAATAGTTTTACCCCATTTATAGATCAATTAAGAAAAAAATCACTGAAATCAGTTTACAGCTTTGCAAACGGCAAAAAGTCTATTGAAGCGTTACCCAGTATTTGGATGGGGATCCCTAGTATTGATATAACCTATGTTTTATCACCGTATGTACAAAACAAAACAGAGTCCATAGGTAAAATATTGAAACAAGAGGGCTATTCTACTTCTTTCTTCCACGGGGCACCTAAAGGATCTATGGGATTTGATGGTCTATGTGGATTAGCTTCAATCGATCAGTACTTCGGTAAAGATCAATACCCCAATCAAGCCGATTATGATGGTATTTGGGGTATTTGGGACCATAAATTTTTAGACTTTACAGCAAATCAATTGAATTCACTACAAAAGCCATTCTTCAGTACAATTTTTACTCTGAGTTCGCACCATCCATTTAAGGTACCAAAAGAGTTCAAAGGCAAATTCAAAAAAGGTTCTCATCCTATTTTTGAAACATTAGCCTACACAGATTTTGCATTGGAGTCATTCTTTAAAAAAATCGAAAAAAGCCCCTGGTTTAAGAATACTATTTTTGTTATCACTGGAGATCATACTTCATCGCATTCAGATAATAAAGTTTTTGTTACCCCACTGGGAAGATATCGTGTTCCTATTTTTATTTATTCTCCCTCTATAGATTTAAGCCGATATTCTCCCGTTAACATTCAGCAAACAGATATTAAGCCCAGCCTTGTCTACCTTCTTGGGATCAAAAAGGATGTTTTCAGTTTTGGTAAAAATATATTTGATCCTACTGCCATTCCATTTGCCATTCAGAAAACTGGCGATACCTACCAATGGGTAGAAAAAGACTATGTGTTGTATTTTGATGGTAAAAAATCCTCCGGATTGTTTAATTTTGTGAAAGATCCTGAATTAAAACACAATACGTATTCAGAATTAAAATCTAAAGCAGATAGTATGGAATTACACTGTAAAGCATGGCTACAGCAATATCATTATAGGCTTATTCATAATCAATTAACAACGGAATGACAAAAAAGCACCGAGCGGGATTTATTAGCATTATTGGAAAACCCAATGTAGGTAAATCCACACTTATGAATCAGCTCGTAGGTGAAAGATTGTCCATCATTACTTCCAAGGCCCAAACCACTCGGCATAGAATCATGGGCATTGTGAATGGTGAAGTACCTGATTTTGACTATCAATTGGTTTATTCTGATACTCCCGGAATTATAAAACCTCAATATGAATTGCATAACTCTATGATGGAGTTTGTCCATGGTTCATTAGAGGATGCTGATATTATCTTGTTTGTATGTGATATTTACGAAAAATACGATGAAGAGGACGTGATTCAGAAGCTAAAGGGAATTAATGGCGAATTGTTTTTGATAATCAACAAAATAGACCTAGCTAAAAAAGAAGATATAGACGAAAAAATAGAGTATTGGAAAGCTATCATTGAGCCCAAACATATTTTGTGTATTTCAGCACTTGAAAACATAGGGGTAGGTGAACTTTATGACAAAATTGTATTTGCACTGCCAGAGCATCCTGCTTATTTTCCAAAAGATGAATTAACTGATAAACCAGAGCGGTTTTTTGCAGCTGAAATGATCCGAGAAAAAATACTCACTAATTATAAAAAAGAAATACCGTATAGCTGCGAAGTTGTTATCAGCTCATTCAAAGAATCAGATGATTTGATAAAAATTGCAAGCCAAATTTATGTAGAAAGAGCAACCCAAAGAGCCATACTTTTGGGTCACAAAGGCGAACGAATTAAAAAGGTTGGTACGGAAGCAAGGCTAGAAATGGAGAAATTCTTCCAAAAGAAGGTGTTTTTAGAACAACATATAAAAGTAGAACCCGATTGGAGAATGAATAAACTCAAACTTCAGCGGTTTGGATATTAATTATTAGATATGATAACAAAAGGAAAAAAAGAAGATGTATTATCATCCGTAGAATCCTATTTAACAGAAAATGGGTTTAATTGCATTGCAACGGATTTTCAAAGACCTTGGGGTGGTTTTTTTGTAATAGATGAAATGCAATCAGAAAAATTTATCAAGGCATTCTTTCCGCATTTGGATATTCAACATTTTTCAGCCTTCGGAAAGCTAAGTCCAAAGTTTCTAATCGTAGCTCCCCAAACTCGCCTTTCCTGGCAATATCACCATCGTAGGGCTGAAATTTGGAAACTAATTGCTGGAGCGGCCAAAGTAGCCATATCCGAATCTGACATAGAAAACCCACCCAAGACTTTAGCCATTCAACAGGTCATAAATCTTGTATGTGGTGAACGCCATCGATTGGTAGGCTCTGAGGAAGAATTCGGCATTGTAGCTGAAATATGGCAGCACACAGATACCAACAATCCATCTAACGAAGACGATATTGTTCGTGTTCAAGATGATTTTGGCAGATAAAAGCATATTGACACATGGAAAACTTTGAATTTTATAGCGAGGATATCATAAAGTTATTGATTTCTGCTGGAACGGGAGCATTTATTGGATATGAGCGTGAATATCATAGTAAATCAGCAGGGTTAAGAACCATGATTCTTATTTGCTTAGGAGCAACTCTTTTTACAATTATCTCCATAAAGCTAGGATCCGATCCTGCCCGAATTGCGGCCAATATTGTAACGGGTATTGGGTTTATTGGTGGAGGAATCATATACCGCGATAGTGAAAATAGTCGCATAACGGGTATTACAACGGCAGCAGCCGTATGGGTAACCGCCGCTTTGGGTATGTGTGTTGGATTTGGGAGTTCTTTGTATTCAACTGGATTCATTGCTATGATATTGGTTATGATAACGCTCTATAGCCTTGTATATGTCCAAGATTATATCAAAAAGAATAATCAGTCGAGGCACTATCAAATCAAAGGAAACTTTGCATATGACGATCTCAAGAAATTTGAAGTATTATTCAAATCCATTGGATTATACGCTAAAAAAGGCTCTCATTCCAAATCCAAAGGTTTAGTAGTCGGGAATTGGCATATTCAGGGTTCTGAGAAAAGACACGACAAACTCATAGAAAAACTACTTAATGATCCAGAGGTAATAGAACTCGATTTTTGAGACGGGTATTTTGAATTTTTACAATAAGCAAATTCTATATATTCATTTTTTAGAACAAACAGACTATTTATCACTTATTTACCCTTATTAAATTCAATTTTCAAAGACTCTTCTATTAGATTAGCTGGTATTGCAAATCCAATTCCTTCAATTCCTTTCCCAACAATTTTGGCGTTTACTATTCCAACTAAATTGCCTTTCGGATTCACTAATGCTCCCCCACTATTACCAGGATTTATACTAGCATCTATCTGTATAAGTTTTGATTTGCCATTATTTTCCTCTAATCTTGAGATTATACCTTTAGTGATTGTTTGAGAAAAAACCTCAGAAGTAGGAGTACCTATAGCATATACAACTTGAGTTTGACACCATTTTGAGATAAGTAATTGATAATCAAACACAGGTTGTTACAATCGGCTCTCTACAAATTGTATTTCAGGATAAATTAGATTTTGAATCTAGCTTGAGTTTGTATCGGAAGGATGGGTTTTAAG
>JBOFGX010000339.1:0-6031 GCA_051649345.1 Leadbetterella sp.
CAGGAGGGAGCCTTTCCCATCTAGACGAAAGCCTATATTCTACGGGAACAAAGAATGGTCTCATGTCTCCTTTGATAGCTTCCCGCGAAATCATTCATGAGCCGGGGGAGTTGATATTATTTATGTTGAATCAGTTGGGTTGGGGTATACGGGGTGTAGCCGGAATAGTCGTGACTGATCTTGAGCCCAAGACACCCGAACTGGTTATTTATCCGAATCCTGTAAGTGATGAGCTTCACTTTTTAACAAGATATGACTTAGTAGAATTACAAGAGGCAATTGTTTATGATGCAAAAGGCTTAAAAGTGCTAAAAACTAACTTGAACGTAACTAGTCAGAAATCTATATCCGTATCAAATATCGCCTCCGGTATTTACTATTTGCAAATAGGAAAAAGCTCCAAAGTTCGTTTTGTTAAGTTGTAATAAATAGCTTTTTATAGGCTTAGATTTGTAGTCCTTCTAGTCATACAACTCACTTGGGGATGAGAACCCCATCCGCCACAAAAGTAAGTTCTGTTTTCGGCTCAATAATGCTTGCAATTTCTTCTTTTGATTTGCCCGCATCTTCTGCATAATGCTGAAGTTCCTTCACAGATGTAGTTTTTACTTTTGGAGTACCTTCAATTATTACTGTTTTGCCAGCAATATCTTTTGGGACAAAAAAACCATAATCTCTGAATGAAACACGCATGCTACTTCCATCGGCCATTTTTAGCTTCATCCAGCAACCAGACATTTGGCATACAGATTCTACTTCTCCACTCACTTTGATTGATTCGGGGAGATTCTGTATATTTTGTTTCAAGATATCTACATTTTGGCTTCCTTTAGGTTTTATTTTTACACCCAAAGATTCGAATTTCTGAGCTTCAACGGTGTTATACAAAAAAAAGATACTAAGGATAACGGCTAGTTTTTTCATGTTTTTACATTTTATAATAGTACAATTTTGGACTAAGAAAAGTTTATAATTTATCGTAAAACTGCAATGTACCCTTTACACGTCTTGCGAGAATTGGTAATCAATGTAAAGTAATACTGACCTGTGATAGCTTTTTTACCCCAAGAGTTATCGTATTCTTTAGTTTCTAAAACCTTTTTTCCGGAAGGGTCAAATATAGTAAGCTCAGGTTTGTAATATCCTACCACAAATGTTTCATTTTTACCGTCGCCATTGGGTGTTATTACGTTTGGAATGAACCCATCAAATGCTTGTGGTTCAAACTTTTTACTTATTGTATAGCTACAGCCCAGTTTGCTTTTTGACGAAAGGTTAACTTCAATGGGCTTACTAGTGAGGATTTCAAAAGGTTTAGGATTTTGACCTGTAAAATTAGGTTGCCCCTCAATAGTCCAATTGTAGCTTTCTCCGCCGGTACTTTTATTGATTAATACAAACTCGGTTTTTTTATTGCACTCTTGGGAATAATCGGATTCAAAATCAAGAGCTACGCTGTTGTCTTGTGTAAGCGATATGGTGTTCGTTGGGTTGCAACCATCTTCGTAGAATCCCGTAACAGAGTATGATTTGCTTTTTTCAGGCACTACCTGTATAGAATTTGCAGTAGAATCCAAGATTTTATCTCCTTTCCAAACCACACGTAATGCACTGGATTGGACGTTTAATGTTATAGTATCTCCTTTACAAAAAGATCGTGAGTTAGACGTTTTGAAATCCGCCTTGAAAGCTTCGGCCTTTATTTGGACAGATTTTGTAATGGAGCATTTACCTTGCGTTACTTTTACGAATACCGTTTGGCTACTGGTAGGAGATATCTCTTGGTTCGCTTGCGTTGGATTTTTAAAGAGGGTTCCTGGTGACCACTCATAGGATTCGCCACCTGTAGCGAATAATTTTACTAATTTGCCAGGGCAGACCGTAGTGTCCTTGGATGATGTTGCATTGATTTTGGTAGCCTTTATTTTTCGCGAAACAGAGTCCACCGCTCTACAATTAAGCTTATTAAAGATCTTTAATTTTATATCGTATATCCCTGTAGTATCAAGTGTAATTCCCGTAGACTTTGCTGTGCTTACCCGTCTTCCATTGATAAACCATTCATAGGTTTCTCCACCAATAGATAGATTGTCGAAATCTATTTTTACAGGACTACATATTTCAGGAGGGTTTGTGTTGGACCCTTCAAGAATATTGAATTTTGCTTGCAGACCATCTAAATCAAATTTAAAGGCTGCCAAGTTGCAATTGGTACTGGCAAAAGATGAGTTAACAGCATTTTTTAAGGGAAAGAGTATCTGTCCTCCCCCTTCCGACTTACAAGCACATGCTGTATGATAAATAACTCCGTTTTTGTCAAATCTGCACGTGCCACCGTCTAAGTGGTCGCCTCGAAGATTTCCTACAGTAGGTGTTTCAGACCCGAAATAGGTTCCATAAAGCAAAGACTTAAGGTTTTTTTCTAAAATGGCAAAATAATAATTACTACCATTCGTGGTTTTTTTGAAAGCATTTTGCGTGATTGGAAGACCTGTAGTTGTACTTTCTACATTATAGCTCCCCTTAACATTGTTAATTCCACCCCAGCCACTTAAGTACACATTTCCACAGCTATTTACCATAAATGCAGTAGGGACAATGCTCACTTTCCCTCCTCCTGATCCAACTACCGTTGTATATAGCGTATTGTCTAAATTAGGTGTTAATACATGGATAAACTGCCCACTATTGGGATTCGAATAGACTCCTTGACTAACGGGATATGAACCTTTAGTTAACCCAAATACATAAACATTGCCTTGCTGATCTATATCGAGTAAGGAACCAATATCTGCCTCTGTAGTTCCTAAATACGTCGTACTCGTATTTTTATAATCCGCACTAATTTTGGTTAAGTATGCGTCAGAGTCCCCCGAAAATGTAGTCTTATTAATATTGGGTACAGGACTAAAGTCTGAACTTTTGGTCGTGCCTAACACATAGATATTATCATTTTTATCTGTTCTAATGGCAAAACCACAATCGTAACCATCTCCCCCCAAAAAAGAGGAAAAGAGAATTTCACTCAGGTTGAAATTCATTTTAACTACAATTGCATCAGCCTTTGATTTTTTTTCATGAAATGAGTTTTTTAATGGGAAGTTGGCACTATTTGATGTGCTGGCTATCAGTATATTGTCTTTGCTATCAACATAAACTTCACCTCGAAACTCATCTCCATAACTCCGAATGGTCATCTCTCGAATATCGTGTAATCCGTCATTGTCATTACCTCCTAAGTAGGTGGATGATAGTAGTTTTGACCCATCAAATTCTATGACA
Organism: Leadbetterella sp.; assembly: GCA_051649345.1. Taxonomy (GTDB): domain Bacteria; phylum Bacteroidota; class Bacteroidia; order Cytophagales; family Spirosomataceae; genus Leadbetterella. The sequence continues at coordinate 3,283 of JBOFGX010000339.1, forward strand.
CTAATAAAAATATCTGTCTTTAATGATGTACCTATATTGGTTGTCTTGGGTATAGAATTAGAGCCATTACCCGTCGTGAAAGTTTTTTTAAATGCATTTGACGAAATAGGGAAGTTAGTAGAAGTGGTAGTTCCATACACTACTAGTTGATCTTTGCTGTTGACTATGAGGCTGTGTGGTACTTCCGTTTCGTTTCCACCTAAAAACGTAGCATAAAGCTTTTTGCCTTCTGGTGAGTATTTAGTAATGACAATATCTGTTCGTATCACGTCGCTAAAGGCCGTAGCTTCATTTGCACCACCAATCGTTCTTTGAAAAACACCAGCTGTAACAGGATATCGAGAGCCAAAGACAGATCCCCCAGCATAGAGATTTCCTTGACTATCATATGTGGCAGAGTGAGACCAATTATCTGAGGTTGATCCTGAATAGGTGCTGAACACCAATTCTGGATCAATAATTAGATCCTTCGTTTTGTCATAGGAGTCAATCTCAAATCGCACTACATTGCCTTCTAGTTTGTAAGAACTTTTGACTTTCTGGCGTGCATTTCCGTTTTGTTGGAAAGTGTAGGGTTCATACTCTTGAATGTTGCCAAATTCTGTTGATATAAGGAGCTTTCCATCTACCAATCGGATCGAGTTAGCACCCGAATATTCCATTTTAATCTGTTGCACATCTGCTCCTGGATGAACTACATACTCGTATTTCAAGCTTTGATCAGACTGGTTTATCTTGAGATCAATTCCATCGTACGTATTTTTGAGTACGATATTGTCATGGGATGGGACGAGAGATTTCCATTCCGCGGGATCGTTGCCAATAAAAAAATTATACTTTTCAATTGTTTTTTGGGGAAGGATTTGAGGAATATTTGCACCGAATTTTACACGTACAGTTTGATATTCGCCCGCAGCTATTTTATTGTTTTTACTATTGGAGCTATATCCATGTAAAATCTCTGGGAAATGCTGATAGACAATCTCATTTTGGGTTACCCACATATAGCCGTGTGGTATATGTGTTCGGTACAGCACTTGATCTGGCCATTGCCCTTGGTTCAAGATAAATTCATATCTAGGAGCTTGAGAATACCCAGAGGAAATCACAAACCACACAATCAGAATACTACATATTCCTCTCAATGAACTTATAAAATTAAGACTTGAAATTTACGATATTAAGTTGATTTTTACAAAAAATGTATTCTTTTGGCTCATTAGAACCAATAATTATTGTCTTTTTAGTATGTAATTTTAGGATTTCTTGTTGGTACCATTCTACATTTTTTTGATCGAGATTGGCACATGGCTCATCTAAAAACAGAATTTTGCTTTTTTCATAAAAGCTTATACCTAGTTTTATTTTTTGCTTCATACCAGATGAAAAATTACGTATCATCTTGTCTTTGTGATCACGCAAGCCGCAAAGATTAATTATATCAGAAACGGTGTAATTGACGTCAAATGATCTGAATTTAGAATGAAAATATAGGAATTCGGTAAGTGTAAATTCTTCGATGAGTTCCACATAAGGCCCTACAAACGAAATGTGGCTATGAATTTCATCATCGGGTATTTTTTGATCATCAATGGTGTATAGGATATGACCCTCATTCTGAGGTATCATGGAAGCTAAGGATTTTAAAAGTGTAGATTTTCCACTACCATTGCTACCCAGTACAACAGTAGGTTGAATAGGATCAAAAGTATAACTTAGGTGTCTAAAAATCCACTCTGCTGAGAATTTTTTTCCTAAATCTTCAATTTCAATCTTGATCAAGATCTTCGTTGTTTTTGGACATTTTTGAACGAATTACGCCTCTTTTCGATGATTTAAAAAAATTCAAAATCTCATCTCTTTGTATTGTAGGTTTACATTCTAATTCAATCTTTTCAATGGCAACGGAGTTGTTCATCCCAGATAGGTATAGCATCCTATACATGTCTTGAATCTGGGTTATCTCTAGATCTTCATATCCTCGTCTTCTTAATCCTACCGAGTTTACTCCGGCATAACTCAGCGGTGCTCTGGCTGCTTTCACATAAGGAGGTACATCTTTTCTTACCAAAGATCCTCCTGATATCATTACATGCTGACCTATATTGACAAACTGGTGTACCGCAGAGGTGCCACCTACGATAGCGTAATCATCTATTTTAACATGTCCCGCCAATTGTACAGAATTAGCTAGAATTACGTTATTGCCGATAATACAATCATGAGCTACATGAACGTAGGCCATAAGGAGACAATCCTTACCTACCACTGTTTTGTTTCTATCAGAAGTGCCTCTATTGATCGTCACACACTCTCTCACAGTAGTATTGTCGCCAATATGAAGCGTTGTGTATTCGTTGTTGAATTTCAAATCTTGTGGGATTGCACCAATGACAGCTCCAGGGAAAATTTTGCAGTTTTTACCAATTCTACTTCCCGGGAATACAGTAACATTGGAACCGATCCAAGTGTTTTCACCGATTATTACATCGTTATGAATTACAGAGAAGGGGTCAATTTTTACACTACCATGTATTTCAGCTTGTGGATGAATAAAAATCTGATTGTTTATCATTTTTATTTATTTTAGGTGGTCTTTTTTACGAGTCTAGCCATCATATCTACAGAGCAAACTAGGTTTTTTCCAACCCAAGCCTCTCCGTGCATTTTGGCAACCCCCAATCGTATCGGAGCCGTAAGAGTACAACGTATGACTAACGTATCTCCTGGCAAAACATTTTTAAAGAAT
>JBOFGX010000340.1:0-3062 GCA_051649345.1 Leadbetterella sp.
AGAAGCTGCCATCCGATCAAGATACCATGAATATTAAATATTGGGGAATTGCATATCCGATAGAGCCCGAGAAAATAAATTCTGAAACTGGTAACTTAAAAGGAATTAGCTTTACTCTACAAACAAAAAAAATCGATAAGTCTTACGAAGGGCTTTTAAAGTACAATCCTACCACAAGACTAGTATATAGTATTTCAGGGATATCATCTTCTCGTGGGGAGACCTACTTTAATAATAAAACACTAAAGACAAGTTCAAAAGATTATATTGAAGTAAAAAATCAGATCACAGACCCCGCCAAAAATTGAGTACTTTATTTAATGCATCAAGTACTGTCTTTTAAACTAGTAATTGAAGGGATAGTATTTGATAAGAATTCCAAATCCTTGCATTTTCTGTAGAGTTTCTTGAAAATATTTACTAGTCCCAAATTAATATGAACTTTATTTGGGTTAATTTATGTGTGAAAGGTGAAGATCAATTAATAAGCTTGCAAAGATTTTTTTTTTTTACATTTGCAAGCATCACATTATATTTATTTTATGAAATCTATCTTTGCATTCTTCGTATGTATAATTCCCATATGTGCTGTCTCCCAAGTCATAACTAGTACTTTCACAAGCAAGTCATTTCATGATGGCAAAAAATCAGCCGAAAAGGCTGCTGCCAAATATGGCGTGATAGCCGAAAATGATCCAAATTATGATCTGAAAGAACGATCCCGGATAGTCAGCCGTATCATAGATCTGGATAAAGGAACATACCGTATAGCCAATATCAAGAACTTCCGCAACGGCATGGTACAAACCGATACCGACCAACCCTTTAGCGATGTAGGCTCTAATATCTCTAATTTAGAAAGAGATCTCAAAGTAATCAATATAGATTTTACGAGGAAGGATGGGGTGCTACCTACAAAACATCTTATAATCAGTAATAATTTTCGGGCAGGTTTACCAATGCTACACACAATTGCTGAGCTGTCTGGGGTGATGTTTGCTTATCCTGATACCCTCAATGAATGGGCCGATACCCTATTAGACAATAACGAGACTTTTTTTATGAACTACAAAAGGCTATCCTTTGATCCAGATACTACTTATATAAAGTACTGGGGGAGTTCGTATCCCATATATAAAGATGAAGCAACTAATACTAATATAGACTTTAAGGGAATAACAGTAAATTTCAGTAGTAAAATCACTGAAAAGTCCTACGAAGGAACCATAAAATATAACCCTGCTACCAAGCTAGTATACGAAATTAAGCAAATCGTGAATTCTTTTACAGAATTTTCTTTTGAAGGTAAAGTAAAGAAAAATGAATCAAAAAGTCATATTCAAGTAAGAAATCAGATCACTGGCCCTACCAAAAATTAAATACTACATTTAAAGGAGCAAGTACTGCCTTTTAAACTAATAATTGAAGGGATAGTGTTTGATAAGAATTCCAAATCCCTGCATTTTCTGTAGAGTTTCTTGAAAACATTTACTAGTCCCAAATTAATATGAACTTTGTTTGGGTTAATTTGTGGGTGAAAGGCGAAGATCAATTAATAAGCAGTTAAAGATTTTTTTTACAATTATAACTCGAAATCATATTTATTTAATCCGATACTTATTTGTACTATTTACGTGTGGATTTGCTATCATTATAATTAGGAGCCCATGGGGCTCGAGGATTGCAAATCTTTATTTTGGATAAAGTATGAAATAGTTATTTTTTGGCTACAGTTTTGTAGAATAGAGATGTTTCAATATCAGCCATGTAGTTCCAGATTACATCATTTTTTGGATTTGTGAGTGTGCCTAGATCTTTTATGGCTGATGGCTTCTTTCTAAGGTTTTCCATGTCTTCACCAACATAATGTAGTACAGGGTTTTTAGAATCAGAAAGCTTCTTGCCCAAGTTTGAATTTTGCCCCCAATGCTCGGCACCCGTAAAGTACAAAGATCTTCCAAACTCTAGCCCCACATGACCGACAAATGAGAAAATTAAATAGCATATTATAAGGCCATTGAATAATTTGTTTTTATATTCCAGAAGGTGTTTTCCTACTAGTAACATGAGAATAAACAAGGCAGGTAAAGAAAGTCTACCAGGGAAATCTATTCCATGTCCTTGTTGAAAAAACGGTAGAGGAGTAAGTACAACCAATGTTAGCCAAAACAAGCGATTGTTCCAGTATTTTACGATAAGTATAGCAGCTATCACCCCCCAAGATAAAACATAAAATGCCAGTAATTTTCGAGGATCATGATCTAAAATTCGAAAAAATTGTCCCGCTTTATTATTTTGTAAGTATAAAAAAGTCAGTAGTATTACGGAGGTTCCGGATAGAATATTTTCAAGACTAAAGTAGCTAATAAACTTTTTGTAGTTTACCCTATTTAGCACTGCATATCCAACAAACGGAGACATACCTACAAAGGCAAATGGACTTAGAAAAAAGCAGAGTCCATACCAAAATAACAGCTGCTTAGGTAATAGATTTTGAATAATGATGAGTAAGATTAACCAAGACGTAATACTTTGATTAAAAGTCCAGTATATCGATCCTAGATTAGACTCAGAATACAGTACCATACCTGCCCATAGATAGTTTTTGTCTCTTATGACATCTTCAAGTCCAAACTTCCAAATACTGCCTAAATAAAACAAAGTTCCCCAACTAATGAATAAGAGAAAAGTCTTCCAAGAATAGGATTTGAGGAATCTTGAAATTTGTAAAAAAACAAGAAACGTCCCAAGAATAGACCATAGCAATAATGCAAATTTTCCAACTTCGAAACCTAAGTGTTTACCTATCCATGCTGAAGGTAAAAAATATCCCATATAGTAGGTCATCATCGTAATTTTACCATTAAGTTGATGTCCACTGAACCCTTTCACTTCGTATAAAACAGGCCAGTCTTTAGTTACTAAATCTCTAAAAATTGCATTTCTATAAAGATGGTCATTGTTTTGAAAAGTATAGGATCCTATGCCCGAGAAAAACAACAAAACACAAATACAAACAAATATCCAAAAGATCGTTTTTTTTCTACTATCTATCTCAAAAT